>NZ_CP072869.1:0-300000 GCF_017948245.1 Rhizobium sp. NLR16a
GGGCTCTCCTTTGCGTCAACTGCGACGGAGAGAGCCTAAGCTATGCCGATCCGGCTACTGCTTTGTCACGAAAAACGTTGGCATAAACCTGCTCGTTCGGCATAGTTCGACGGTCGGCATAAACGGCAAAGATGAATGGACTTGATCCGCAGGCCTATCTGGCTGACGTGCTCGATCGCATCCACGATCACAAGATCAATCGGTTAGACGAACTGCTTCCGTGGAACTGGTCGGCGATCACCACAGTCGACGCAAAGGCAGCCTGATGGCGGCAGTCACCTACGTCCGTACGATCAAATTTGTTGCCGAAATTCTCGAAGAGGACCCGGAGCTTCTTCAGGCAATCGTCTCCAACGATGATAATCTGAGCTACGGCAGCATCATCTCCGTGTACACCGGAGACGACGAATCCGTGACCGCACTGACAGACGACGGCATGGACGAATTGGAGCAGATGCTCAAAGACGCCCGCCGCTCACCCCAAGAATGGGACGACTTCCTCGACAGCTTTGTTGACGACGAGCTGCTCGTCGCTCGCATCAAAGCAAAATCTCGGCGGTAGCAATCGGGCGGTTACTTTTGATATGATAATTGATTGTATTTAAGGAAATTCCGAGTATCGCTGAGATGTCCCAAGGCGCATTTACCAAATATCGCTGGGGCGCACCTGCCGCCGCAAGTTGTGCGATCTGGGTCCGAACTTGGCGATCCAGCGGCGGACTGTCTCGTATGACACGTCGATTCCACGGTCGAGCAGCATTTCCTCAACTTCACGCAGACCAAGGTTGAACCGCAAATAAAGCCAGACCGTAAGAAACGATCCGTGGCGGAAAACGGTGACGTTTGAAGCTGATATCTCGTGTCTGCATAGCCGAAATTTACGCCCAACCCGTCAGGCACACAACCGAAGCCCAGTTAACGTGACAATCCCCTCGGAGACGTCGCCTGCGCGCAGCAGCCTCTACGAAAAGCTGAATTTGCCGGGGAATAGGCGTGCCTAGACGCAGACCATCCTCATGATCGTTTCGACGTTGAACGCCACGCGGTTCTCGAGCGCATCCTTATCCATTAGGTCGCGTTCGTAAATAATGGAACCCGTGAACCGGTTTGTCAGGTAGTAATAGCCGATTGCCGCGATCGTGATGTTCAGCTGGACCGGGTCGATTCCGTCACGAAATACACCGGCTTCAACGCCCCTAGCTAATATGCCACCGACCAGGCTGACGAGCTTGCGGTTGGTCGTCCTGATGACTTCGGATCCCTTGAGGTGCTTGGCGCGATGTAGGTTGGCGCTGTTTACCAAGGTTATAAACTCTGGATGCTTCAGATAGTAGGCGAAGGTGAATCGGACGAATGTTTCGAGCGCCTCCTTCGGATCCAGGCTCTCCAGGTTCAGTTTGTGCTCCGCCGTGCGGATGTCGACGTAGGCCTGCTCGAGTACCATCTGGAAGAGCTTATCCTTACTCTCGAAATAGTGGTACATCATCCGCTTGTTGTTGAGCGACCTCTCCGCGATGACGTCGACGCGAGCACCTGCAAGACCGTTTTTCGCGAATTCCTTTTTGGCGGCCTCCAAAATCCGGGCCTTCGTAGCCTCTGCATCCCGTGGCGGTTTGCCAGCTCTCTTGATCTTTGCATTCGAGTTCAACGTTCGCCTCCAAGCGAATACACGCAAATCGTTCTGTGGTTATACACCAACCAGGTGGTGCATGAAAGCAGATAGCCGCCAACAGTTTGGACTTGACTAGTGGCGCCTTTCCCAAGTAACTGGTTAGTGCGTTTCTGTGGAGGCGCAGAATTCCGACGGCCTTGATGGCAAGGCGTTCGGACTGGTCCCAAGGCGCGTTTTTTTGGCTAGACGGGAGGAGAGTCATGTCGACCTTTATCAAGGATTTCATCGAGCGGGAAACGATCTCGCGCCGCAACTTCATCCTGACATCAGCAGTGGGAATGGGCGCGATGCTCATCCCTGGTCTTGGCGGCTCCGCGAGGGCCGCGCTCAAGGACCCGGCGATAGCCTGGAGCTATCGTGACCGCGCATCCGCATACTGGAATTCCATCGTGTCTGGTGGCGAAGCCTTCGTCGAATCCATTGGCAAGCAGAAGGGCGAACTCGTCAGCCTTATCAATGAAGGATCGTCCGAGAAGTCTCTGGCCGACATCAAGGCATTCATCGCCAAGAACAACGGCAACTGCGCCATCGCCGCCGACTGCAACGACAGCCCGAATGCGCGCCCGGTCGTCGAGGCGGTCAAGACCGCCGGAGCATATGTGTCGACGATCTGGAACAAGACCGACGATTTACATCCTTGGGACTTCGGCGATAACTACGTCAGCCACATGACCTGGTCTGACGTGGAGCCAGCCGCTCAGACCGCGAAGATCCTCTTCGAAGCCATGGGCGGAGAAGGCGGCGTCGTGCACCTCGGTGGAATCGCGGCGAACAATCCCGCGATCGAGCGCCTGGCCGGCCTGAAGAAGGCGGCAGAGGACTATCCCAAGATCGAAATCCTCGACGCTCAACCTGCCGACTGGGACACCCAGAAGGGCGCCGCCCTGATGTCGTCGTTCCTGACCCGCTATGGCGACAAAATCAAGGGCGTCCACTGCGCCAACGACAACATTGCTTATGGCGTCATCGAAGCTCTGCGCGCCGAGGGCATCGAAGACATGCCTATCGTCGCGTACGACGGCAACCCCGACGCCGTGAAGCTCGTCATGGAAGGGAAGCTCCTGGCGACCGTCTTCACAAATCCACATTGGGGCGGCGGCATCTCGGCGGCACTCGCCTACTATGCTGCAACGGGCGCATTCAAGCCATCCGAAGAGCCGAACGAGCACCGCGAGTTCTATGGCCCGACGATCCTGATCTCTCAGAAGGACGCCGCCGACTTCAAGGCGAAATACATGGACGAAACGCCGAAGTACGATTGGAAGGACTTCTGGTCGCCGACAAGGGGGCAGATCAAGTACAGCGGCTAAGCAGAGGAGGTTGGCGCGTTCAAGAAGCGGGCGCGCCAGTTCAAGAAATCGCATAGACTTGGGAGGAGCGGCCGAATGGCGTCGGTATCGCGCGAGAATCTTATTAAATGGGCACCGTTGCTGGTGCTCGTGGCCTTGGTGATCCTGTTCACCGCTATCAATCCGACGTTCTTCTCCGTCCGGAATTTTTCAAGAATTGCCGTCTCTTCCGCACCTGCGCTTATGGTGGCGATAGGCGTCACCTTCATCATTGTGATGGGATCGATTGATCTCTCGATGGAAGGCACCGTGACGCTCACCGCCGTTCTGTTCGCCTACCTCTTCGTTGCACTTGGCGGAACGCTGGCCGGATTGGGCTCGCTCGCAATCCCAATCACTCTAGTGATCGGAGCGGTCATTGGGGCCATCAACGGGCTCGTTCACGTCAAGCTCCGAATACCTTCGTTCATGGCAAGCTTGGCAATGGGCTTCATTGGCACGGGCGCGGGAATTCTTCTGACCGGTGGCGACATCGTCAAAGTGTCAGACCCCGTTTTCCGCGGTCTTCTGACGTTACGATTTCTGGGCTTTCCCATGATGGTCTACGTTGCAGTCCTCGGGCTCCTGGTAGCGTGGTTCATCCAGCGCTACACGATCCTCGGCCGCAACTTCTATGCCGTTGGCGGCGGCGAGGATCTTGCACACGCCTCTGGCGTGAACGTGGCCCGTGTACGGATCCTGGGTTTTGGCCTTGCTGGCGCGTTCTACGCGCTCGCTGCGATTCTCGTCGTTGGTAGGATTGGCCAGGCGGAATCCATTTCTGGCGCGAATTTCATGTTTGTCTCCATCACTTCTGTCGTTGTCGGTGGTGTCGCGCTGTGGGGCGGCATCGGTGGCGTCTGGAACGCCTTGATCGGTGTCCTCATCGTCGGAGTGATCAATAACGGCATGGTTGTCATCGGGCTGCCTGACTTCATGCAGCAGGGCGTCCTTGGCGCTCTCGTCATTTTGTCTGTCGTCCTTTCGACCGACCGCTTCTCGACCGCGTTCGTAAAGTGAGGACCGCGATGTTCCAATTGAAAGCAGTCGACAAGCGCTTCCCGGGCGTGCACGCGCTCAAGGCCGTAAATTTCGAAATCGGGCGCGGCGAGATCGTTGGTCTGGTGGGCGAGAACGGGGCGGGCAAATCTAGCCTCATGAAGGTAATATATGGCGCGTACCAGCCGGATTCGGGCCAAGTCACGATCAACGGCAAGTCCGTGCGGTTCTCAAGCCCCCGCCAGGCCATGGAGCATGGCATCGGGATGGTCTTCCAGGAGCAGTCTCTGATCACCAACCTCAGCGTGATGGAGAACATATTCCTTGGCTATGAAGCCCAGTTCACCAGAGCCGGAGTGGTAAACTGGCGGAGGATGGCGGAGGCTGCACGCTTCCAGCTTGCAAAGGTGAAGCTCGATATCGATCCGGTGTTGACAACGTCCAAGCTCTCCTTCGCGCAGCGCCAGCTGGTCGAATTGGCCAAGGTCCTTACACTTGAGGAACGCGTGAAGGGCGACCTTATCATTCTCCTCGACGAGCCGACGTCGGTGCTCAGTCAGGAGGAGGTCAAGCTGCTGTTTAAGCTTGTCCGCGAACTCACGGCGCGCGCGTCGTTCATTTTCGTCTCGCACCGTATGGACGAGGTGATGGAACTCAGCAACCGCGTCTACGTGATGAAGGACGGGCAGGTGGTCGACGTCGTCGCGAGCGTTGAAGCCGATATCGAAAGCATTCAGCGCAAGATGGTCGGCCGCAACATCGATCGTGAATACTATCGCGAGACGAAGCAGCAGCCGTACGATGCTGCGAAGGCGCTTGTCGAACTCGACAATGTCTCTCTGCCAGGGAAGGTCCACGATGTCTCGCTGAAGGTTCACGCGGGAGAGGTTATCTGCCTAGTCGGTGCCGAAGGCTCCGGTCGCGAAGGCATCATGCGGGCGATCTACGGGATGCTCTCGCCCATCCGCGGCACGATCAAGATCAAGGGCAGGAAACCGACGCGCTTCAACCCCATGAGGGCTGTCGCGATGGGGCTCGGTTATGTGCCGCGCGAGCGCAAGGTCGAGGGTATCGTGGCTGGAATGAACGTCTACGAGAACATGACTCTTTCCCAGCTTGGCCGTCGGTCGTGTGGGGGCGTTATGCGGGTTGGAGAGGAGCGGGCGCTGGCGCGCGACTGGATCCGCAAGCTATCAATCAAGGCTCATTCCGAGTTCGCCGACTGCGGCAATCTATCAGGTGGAAACCAGCAGAAGGTCGTTCTGGCCAAATGGCGGTCGGGCGGGTCGGACATCATGCTACTCGACCATCCGACGCGCGGCCTGGATATTGGCGCCAAGGAAGACGTCTACGAGATGATCCGCGACATGTCCGCGACCGGCGTCGGGATCGTGCTGGTCGCCGACACACTGGAGGAAGCGATCGGATTGGCGCACACGATCCTCGTAATCAAGGACGGCAGGGTCACGAAGTCATTCGATTATACGCCGGGCGCAAAGCCGTCTCTCTTCGACCTCCTACATTACATGATCTGAGGGTGCCATGGATTTTCACAAGCTAAAGCCGCATCTTCCCTGGATCACCCTGCTCGCGCTTCTGGCGATCGTAGGGATCCCTAACCCTGACTTTCTCAGGCCAACGAACTTGCTTGAACTCGCGGGCGATATTGTCCCGCTGTTCATCATGGCGCTCGGGCTCACGTTCGCTGTCTATATCGGCGGTATCGACCTATCTGCCCAGTCCATTGCCAACATGGTCACGGTAATCGCATCCGTGTACCTGGCGAGCATAGGCCCTTGGGTCGCTGTCGTCTGTGTCGCATGCGGGTTTCTGCTTGGGATGGTATCCGGTTATGCGACCACGAAGCTCTTCGTTCCCTCGTTCATATCCACGCTGGCTGTCGGCGGGCTGGCGTTTTCCGTTGCGCAGTGGCTGTCGGGGCAGCGTGCACTCAACATGAATGCCGCGCAGCGCGACGACGTATTTGGATGGATGATCGGGCACGTCGGCATCATTCCAAATGAGCTTCTCCTTGCCGCAGGACTTCTCTTGATCTGCCTTTTCATTGAACGCCGCACACGGCTCGGGCGCGTTTTCAAGGCTATCGGCGCGGGAGAGCCGGCGGCGGCGGCATCGGGAGTGGACGTCGGGTTCTACAAGATCCTCGCCTTTGCGATTTCCGGGGCTTTGGCCGCGATTGCGGGGTTGCTATTTGCAGTCAAGCTGTCGGGTGGCGCGCCGACGATCGCAAACGGCTTTCTGCTGCCGGCGATCGTTGCCGTCCTGGTGGGTGGCACCCCTCTCACGGGCGGCGTCGGCGGCGTGCTAAACACCGCGATCGGGGCGATGATCGTCGCCGTCATTCGCTCCTCCATGCTCTATTTCGGAATTGAGGCGACCCAGCAACAGATGGTGTTCGGTCTAGTCCTGATCGGGGCCATCGCTCTGACGATCGACCGCTCCAAACTTAAGACGGTGAAATAACATGATCGTTCCTGAAAACATGAAAGCAGCGGTGCTGGTTGCACCGGGAAAATTCGAGTTCCGGGACGTTCCCGTTCCCAAGCTTGGCCACGACGACGTCCTTGTCCGGGTGACGCAGGTCGGGATCTGTGGAACTGACATACACATGTTCCACGGGCGCTATGCGGCCGACGCACTGCCGATCATACCCGGCCATGAGTTCTGCGGCGTTGTCGCAGCGGTCGGCGAGGGCGTGAAAAATGTGAAGATCGGAACGCGGGTAGTCTCAGACATCAACATCGGGTGCGGAGCCTGCTACTGGTGCCGCCGCAATGAGGTTCTCAACTGCTCCGAGGTCACGCAGATCGGTATTGGGCGGGACGGCGCGTTCGCGGAATTCGTTGCAGTGCCGTCTCGACTCGTCATTCCCGCACCCGACGACGTACCGGTGGAAACACTGGCCCTGACCGAACCCGTCGGATGCGTCGTTCGCGCCGCAAAAAAGTCTCAGGTCGGCATCGGGGATTCTGTGGTGGTGCTGGGGGCAGGACCAATCGGAAATCTGCATGTCCAGATGATGCGCCTCGTCGGCGCGGCTCCGATCATCGTATTCGATCTGTCCGCAGCTCGGTGCCAGGCGGCCCTTGCCGTCGGAGCCGACATCGCGGTCACAGACCCCGCTGGACTCAAGGATGTGGTGATGCGCGCAACAGACGCGATCGGCGCAGATCTTGTCATCGAGAGTGTCGGCCTGGTCAAGCTCTACGAGACCGCCTTCGATCTTATCCGAAAAGGAGGACATGTCGCCTTCTTCGGCATCACAGGACCACAGGACAAGCTTGACGTCCCTATCCTGCAGACCGTCCTTCAGGAAAACAGCCTGAAGGGATCGGTCGCAGCCATGGGCGAAGACATGCATCAGGCCCTAAGGCTTCTCGTACACGGCAGGTTTGACGTTACGCCTTTCACCGGAGCGGTCTATCCACTTTCGGACATACAGCAGGCATTCGACAGTCTACCCTCCCGACCAAACGACCTGAAAACCCAGCTACGGGTGTCGTGAGACCCGTCACCAGCGCTCCTTGCGTTGACGACAAGAACATTCAAGATGGAGCATCACATGGATCAGCTTGCACCAAAACACCGACTTCCCGATCAGCCAAAGGAATTCGGCTACTTCGTCGACGGCCAGTGGAAGAGCCGCGAGGACAGGTTCGAACGCGCGTCGCCGGGACATGGCGTAGCGGTCTCCCGCACAGTGCGCTGCACGTTGGATGATCTCAACGACGCGGTCTCCGCTGCTCGCCGCGCCTTTGAAAACGGGTCCTGGGCGGACATTTCAGGAGCGGAACGCGCTGGCGTACTCCTCCGAACAGCGGAGATCATGAAGCGCCGACGTGAGGAAGTCGCCTATTGGGAAGTCCTCGAAAACGGCAAACCTATCTCTCAGGCCCTGGGCGAGATCGATCATTGCATCGCATGCTTCGAGACGGGCGCCGGAGCGGCACGCGCCCTGCATGGGGACAGTTTCAACAATCTCGGCAAAGACCTGTTCGGCATGGTTCTGAGAGAGCCGATCGGCGTCGTGGGTCTGATCACGCCCTGGAATTTCCCGTTCCTGATACTTTGTGAACGCGTCCCCTTCATTCTGGCTTCCGGGTGCACTCTCGTCGTCAAGCCCTCGGAGGTGACAAGCGTGACGACACTGCTGCTCGCCGAAATTCTGGAGGAAGCTGGTCTTCCCCGAGGCGCCTACAACGTGGTGACCGGGTCAGGTCGGACGATCGGCCAAGCGATGACCGAACATCAGGACATCGACATGATTTCCTTCACAGGGTCGACGGCGGTCGGCCGGGCCTGTGTCCATGCTGCGGCGGATTCGAACTTCAAGAAGCTCGGACTCGAGCTTGGCGGAAAGAACCCGATCATCGTCTTCGCGGATGCGGATCTAGATTCTGCGGCGGACGCGGCTGCTTTCGGGATCTCCTTCAACACGGGACAGTGCTGCGTTTCCTCAAGTCGGCTAATCGTTGAAGTCAAGGTGGCTGACGAGTTCGAAAAGCTGCTCGCCGCGAAGATGCAGAAGATCGTTGTCGGCGATCCGCTTGATCCAACTACGCAGGTTGGTGCTATAACCACCGAGGCTCAGAACAAGACGATCCTGGACTACATTGAGAAGGGCAAATCGGCGGGCGCGAAAGTTCTGGTAGGCGGCGCGAAGTTCGATCACGAGGGCGGCCAGTACATCCAGCCGACGCTCTTCACGGGCGTCACCCGAAACATGGCTATCGCAACCGACGAAATCTTCGGACCGGTGCTCTCCAGCTTCATGTTCGAAACCGCAGATGAGGCGGTGCAGATTGCAAACGACACGGTGTACGGACTTGCCGCCAGCCTGTGGACTTCAGACGTCAGCAAGGCACTCTCTGTGACCCGCCGGGTTCGCGCCGGGCGGTTCTGGGTGAACACGATCATGGCGGGTGGTCCGGAAATGCCGCTCGGAGGCTTCAAGCAATCCGGATGGGGTCGCGAGGCTGGAGCGTACGGTGTCGAGGAATACACCCAGATCAAGTCCGTCCATGTGGATCTCGCCAAGCGCCAGCCTTGGATCTCGTGATGACCGAAGCCTTCGATTACATCGTAGTGGGTGGCGGCTCGGCGGGCTGCGTTCTCGCAGCCCGTTTGTCCGAGGATTCGGACGCGAGGGTCTGCGTCATCGAAGCCGGCGACCAGGATAAGAACCCGCTCATCCATATGCCCGTTGGCTTCGCCAAGATGACAACCGGCCCGCTTACCTGGGGCCTTGAAACGGTGCCCCAGAAACACGCGATGAACCGTGTTATTCCCTACGCCCAGGCAAAAGTTCTCGGCGGAGGGTCTTCCATCAACGCCGAAGTCTACACGCGGGGTCATCCGAGCGACTACGACCGCTGGGAGCAGGAAGGGGCGGAAGGGTGGGGCTTCAGCCAGATACAAAAGTACTTCCTTAGAGCAGAAGGCAACACGGCCTACTCCGGTCCGCTGCACGGCACCGGCGGTCCGCTCGCCGTTTCCAACATCCCCGACCCCAATGTCATGACCAAGGCCTTTGCGCGAAGCTGCCAGGAATATGGGATGCCCTACAATCCCGACTTCAACGGCGATCGGCAGGAAGGGGCGGGAATCTACCAGATCACGACTCGGAACAATCGCCGCTGCTCGGCGGCCGTGGGATATCTCAAACCCGTGCTCCGCCGTCCGAACCTGACGCTAGTGACGAGAGCGTTAGTGCTGCGGATCGTGTTCGAGGGCAGGCGTGCCGTCGGGATCGAGTATGTCGTCGGCGGCCGGAAAATGCTGGCGAGAGCGAGTGCCGAGGTGATCGTTACTGCAGGGGCGATAGGGACTCCAAAGCTCCTGCTCCAATCGGGCATCGGTCCGGCTGAACATCTTCGATCGGTGGGCATCGACGTGGTGCAGGAACTCGGTGGCGTCGGCCAGAATCTAACCGATCACTTCGGCGTCGACATCGTCGCCGAAATCAGGAGCCGCGACAGTCTGGACAAGTACAATGACTTCTGCTGGATGGCCTGGGCCGGGCTGCAATATGCCCTGTTCAATTCGGGCCCGGTAACATCGAACGTCGTTGAAGGCGGCGCCTTTTGGTTCGGCGACAAGTCCGAAACGCGACCAGACCTGCAGTTCCACTTCCTTGCAGGCGCCGGAGCGGAGGCCGGCGTTCCATCGGTTCCAAAGGGCTCTTCAGGAGTTACACTGAACAGCTACGTCCTCAGGCCGAAGTCACGCGGTAGCGTGACACTTCGCTCGTCGGATCCTCGCGATATTCCCCTCGTCGATCCAAACTTCCTATCGGATCCCGATGACTTGAGGATCGCGGTCGAGGGCGTCAAGATCAGTTGTGAGATCATGCGTCAGCCGTCGCTGCAGAAGTACGTGAAGACTTTGCACTTCCCCGATGCGAACGTCAGGACGCAGTCCGAATTTGAGGACTATGCCCGCCGATTTGGGAGGACGTCCTATCATCCGACCTGTACCTGCAGGATGGGGACCGATCCAATGTCCGTCGTCGATCCGAGACTTCGGATCCATGGCCTCGAAGGGATTCGCATCTGCGACAGCTCGGCGATGCCGTCGCTTGTCGGATCCAACACTAACGCGCCTACGATCATGATTGCCGAGCATGCCTCAGATCTCATCAGGGGGAATCGTTAGTCGATCTTGCTTCAACTTTCCTCCGACCCGAGACGGGCCGGAGGGGACCATTTACCTTTCGGTTGCGATCAATCGAACGCGAAGTCGAAGACGTGGTCTAGATGCGGCCCTCGAACAGGCCCATGGCCTTTGCGGGTTTCGTAGCGCGCGCAGGAGTCGAGTGCGAGCCAGGGCCTCGCGGCTCTCGTACGGCACCCTCGTTGCGATAAAGGTCGCAGAGAACGCGCAATTTCTCTACGCCGGCGAATGCCGGCCACATGGGATCAGTTCCTGCGCCGCGAAAGACCGGCTACAGTCGCAATTTGAAAACAAAATTTGAATGGTCCAATGATGTGAGATGGTGAATCCGGCGAGTGCTATGATGGAGAGGGGCCGTCCCACTGCGGCGCCCACGGCACCTTCTGCTTGTCGACGCATCGGAAATTGGTCTTGTTGAGGGCATCAATCAAACGCATGTCGACACTGGTCAGAGTGAAGTCCATGACGTCAAAGTTGGAGCGCATATTCTCCGGCTTTGTAGACATGGTGTTGATCGCAACGCCCTTCTGAAGGATCCAGCGCAGCGCTACCTGTGCGGCTGTCTTCCCGTAAGATTTGCCGATCCGTTCGAACTCCGGGTAGCGAAACACCTCGCCCCTTGCGACTGAACAGAACGACGAGAGCGGAACTCCGCACTGATAGGACGCCTCAAGCAGGATCGACTGGTCGAGCAGGGGGTGGAACTCCACCTGATTGATTGCGACCTCGCCTTCGAGAAGGGACTGTGCCTCCTTCATCATGCCGGACGTGAAGTTAGATACGCCGATCTCGGAAGCCAGACCCTTGCGCTTCGCGTCCCGCAGGAGCCGCAGCGCGTTCTTGTTGTCACCGGACGGATCTGGCCAATGAAGCAGCAGTAGATTCACCTGCGACATCCCGAGAGCCTCCAGACTAGTCTCAACGGAGTGTATGAAGCGGTCCTCGCCGTAGTTGTCGGGATGTACCTTCGTTGTAACGAGGAGATCGCTCGTGGCGACCTTCGCATGTCTGATTGCCTCGCCCAGGTCAGCCTCGTTGCCATACATCTGGGCAGTGTCAAAGGATCGATAGCCGACGTGGTATGCAACGGCAAAAGCCCGCCTCAAATCCTCTCCGGTTAAGGGGTAGGTTCCAAACGCACGCTCGTATCCGGGCCGAAAACAAATCGACATCTCTCTTTCCCTCATTTGAAAACTCGAAAAAAATTTCTGAACTTCTGGGTTCGTGAAATCAGCCTGAACACGTTATTTTTCAAGCTTGCTCTTCTAATCTCGACCTCCTATAACGCACTAACCAGTTACTTGCAACGGCAGGGAGGAAGCCTATGTCGAAAGTGAAGAATGCCGCCGAGGTCGCGACCCTGATCAAAAACGGGGCGATTGTTGCCGTGAACTCGTCGAGCGGGCTCTGCTGCCCGGATGCCGTGCTGGCGGCCATCGGCCAGCGCTATCGGATCGAAGGCGCGCCGCGTGGTCTCACGACCATTCACCCGATTGCCGCCGGCGACATGTTCGGGACGAAGGGTGTCGATCATCTCGCCCAGCCTGGCCTCATCAGAAAGATCATCGGCGGTTCCTACCCGTGCGGACCTTCCTCGGCGGAACCTCCACTCATCTGGCAGATGCTCGGCCGCAACGAAATTGCCGCCTACAACGTCCCGAGCGGCGTTCTGTTCGACATTCTGCGGGAGGGCGCCGCGCTGCGTCCCGGCGTGCTGACCAAGGTCGGGATGGAGACATTCGTAGATCCGGAACAGGAAGGCTGCGCGATGAATGACGCGGCGAAGGGCGAGCCGATCGTGTTTCGACAGAATTTTGCCGGAGAGGACTGGCTCTATTTCCCGTCAATCCGGCCCGACGTGGCAATCATCCGCGCGAGCACTGCCGATGAACGCGGCAACCTGACCTTCGAGCACGAAGGCGCGTACCTCGGCGCGATGGAACTGGCGCTGGCTGGGCACAACAGTGGCGGCATCGTTATCGCGCAGGTCAAGCGCATTGCGAAGTCAGGGACGCTCAAGCCCCACGACGTTCGCGTGCCAGGCATTCTTGTGGACTATATCGTAGAGGCGCCGGAACAACTTCAGACCACTGCCACACCCTACGATCCTGCAATTTCGGGCGAGCTCTTCCGTCCCCTGGACAGCTTCCGTCTTCCTGAGTTCGACGTAGCGAAGGTGATTGCCCGCCGTGTCGCCCGCGAACTGCAGCCCGGCTGGGCAGTCAATATCGGCTTCGGCATTTCAGCCAACGTGCCGCGCATTCTGCTTGAAGAAGGGCGGCACGGGGACGTCACCTGGGTCATCGAGCAGGGCGCCGTGGGCGGGATACCGTTGCTTGATTTCAAGTTCGGCTGCTCGTCGAACGCAGAAGCCTTCGTCGCCTCACCGCACCAGTTCGCCTACTTTCAGGCTGCTGGGTTCGACGCCTCGCTGCTTTCGTTCCTGCAAATCGATAAGGACGGCTCTGTCAACGTTTCCAAGCTTACGGCTCGTCCCCATGTCACCGCGGGAGCTGGTGGCTTCGTCGACATTACTTCACGAGCACGTAAAATCGTTTTTTCCGGGTATTTCAACGCTGCGGCGAAGCTGTCCATCGCCGATGGCAAGCTCGTTGTTGAGCGCGAGGGTAAGATCGCGAAGATCGTCGACAAGGTCGAGCAGGTCTCATTCTCCGGGAAACGTGCCGTCGCGCAGGGTCAGGACGTCACCTACGTCACCGAACGGTGCGTGATGAAGCTTATGCCAGAGGGCCTCATGGTGACCGAGATAGCTCCGGGCGTCGATCTGCAGGCCCACATTCTCGACCAGGCGCAGACTCCACTTCTCATCTCGTCGGATCTCAAGGTCATGGACAGCGCGCTGTTCCAGCCGGGCTCGGAATCCGAGGGGCAGCAGAAGCGAGACGCCGCATGAGCGAAAACGAGCCGAGGGTTGTCTTAACTTTCGACGGCGACGTCGCGCATATGAGGCTGCAGCACAAGGAAAGTCTCAACGCCATCGACGCCGAGGCAGTCGAGCAAATCTATGACGCGTGCCGAGTGATCGAAACGCGCGAGCCCATCCGCGCACTCGTGATAACTGGTGATGGCGAAAAGACGTTTTCAGCTGGCGGCGACATCAATGCGTGGGGCGGCCTCACGCCTCAGGCCTTCGGCCGCCAATGGATCCGTCGGGGACACGATGCATTCGACGCGGTCGCTCGGCTGCGCGTTCCGGTAATCGCCGTGCTGAATGGACATACGTTTGGCGGAGGTCTGGAACTGGCCGCAGCGGCCGATCTTCGCATCGCCGAGCAGCACATCAAGCTCGGGCTTCCGGAAGCCGGGCTCGGAGTGATTCCAGGCTGGTCCGGGACGCAGCGTGCGGTGCGTCGGTTCGGGCCATCAGTCATCCGTCGCATGGCACTTTTCGGCGAAGTGCTGAACGCCGATCAGGCTCTCGCGGCTGGCATCGTCGATATCGTCGTTCCCAGAGGTGAGGGAATATCGAAGGCGAGCGAGGTCGTCACGACCTTGCGGTCCCGTGCACCGCTTGCCACCGAAGTCGTCAAGATGCTCATCAACGTGGCGGAGGGAGAGGAGAGTTCTCGCGTCCTTGACACGGTTGCAGCGATGAGCGTCGCGTTTACAGACGATCTCGCAGAAGGCGTCGCGGCCTTCAGAAAGAAGCGAAAGCCGAACTTCAAGGGTTCCTGACATGCCTCCCGATCAACGTTTCTTTCTGACGTCCCTCTTCGATGCCGCAGTGGCAGCTGCCGATCCGGAGAAGGCCATACTCGATTTCCTTCCGCAAAAACCCAAGGGCAGGACGGTGGTCGTCGGAGCCGGGAAGGGCGCCGCGCAGCTTGCCAGCGCCTTTGAAAAAAATTGGGATGCACCTCTCGAGGGCGTGGTGGTGACCCGCTACGGTTACGGGGCGTCTTGCGAACGGATCAAAGTTCTGGAGGCGTCGCATCCGTTCCCAGACGCCGCGGGGTTGGAAGCGTCGGAAGAAATCCTGAGGAGCGTGTCCGGCCTTTCAGAGGACGATCTGGTGGTTGCGCTCATGTGCGGCGGCGGATCCGCGCTGCTGCCAGCTCCGCCGAGTGGACTTACACTCAACGACGAGATCGCGCTCAATCGGGCGCTTCTGGCTTCAGGCGCGCCGATCGGCGCGATGAACTCGATACGAAAGCATATGTCTCGCATCAAGGGCGGGAGGCTGGCCTTTGCTGCGGGGCCTGCGAGGGTCGTCTCACTCGTGGTTTCGGACATCCCGGGCGACAACCCGGCGTTCGTAGCTTCGGGCCCGACCATTCCGGATGCATCCACGCAACAGGACGCTCTGGCCGCGATCAAGCGGCATCGCATCGAATTGCCCGTTCGGATCCTGAACTTCTTGCGGAGCGATGCGGCCAAGGCCCCGAGTCCAGACGACAACGCGTTTTCCAGAAATACAGTTCACGTCATCGCGTCGGCGAGACGATCGCTTGAAGCCGCTGCGCGCGTGGCCGATAGCCATGGAGTTCGCGCGGTCATCCTTTCCGACGCTATGGAAGGTGAGGCCAGGGAGGCTGGGAAATTCCACGCAGCGCTCGCCCGGGAGATCGCGACGCGAAGCCGACCTTTCGAGCGGCCCGTAGTCCTGCTGTCGGGAGGAGAGACGACTGTCACGCTGTTCGGGAACGGCAAGGGTGGCCGCAACACTGAATTCCTGTTGTCAGCCGCTCTGGCCCTCGATGGTCTCGACGGTGTCCAAGCGATAGCCGCGGATACCGACGGAATCGACGGCAGCGAAGAGAACGCGGGGGCGTTCGCGGACGGAACGACTGCCGGAAGGATTCGAGCGATGGGCGAGGATCCGGATATGCTGCTGGCGAACAATGATGCCTGGACGGCTTTCGCGATGATTGACGATCTCTTCTCTCCCGGACCAACGGGCACGAACGTCAACGATTTCCGGGCGATCCTCATAGTGTAGCGCGAAGGGAAAAAGCCGGGAGCATCCCGGCCCAGACTGCTGACAAACCCGTCGATTTTTTCGGCGGGTTTTGCTTTTTTGGCGATTGGATTCTTTGCCGGTCGTGTTGGCGGAGGGCGAAGAAGGAGGTTTCGGCTTACGCCGTGGCCGGTTTTGGTGCTTTTGTCAGGGCCATTGCGATCTTCTTGATGTTTTGGGCGGCCGCAGCCAACAGGCACTGGCATGCGACGCGGGTGCGACTTCGGAAGCGGGCATAGCGATGCCCGTGAAGCTGCTTGGCATCGGCAAATGATCGCTCGACCGTCTCCTTGCGGCGCTTGTAGATTGCCTTGCCCCAAGGGGTCAGGCGGTTGGCGTCGGTGCGCTGGCGGGCATCGGCCCAGATATGGCGGGTTATGGTGCGTGTCGCCGTGGCGTTGTTGGTGCAGGAGGCCAGCAACGGACAATCGCAGCAGATGGCAGGATCCGAACGATAGTGGCGATAACCGTTGCGGTCGGTGGTGGCATAGGCGAGCAGTTGGCCTTCGGGGCATCGGTAACCGCCTGTCTCGGGCTCATAGTCGAATTTCGACTTGCGCATCATGCCGGCTCTGGGCGGGGTCGGGTTGCGATAGCCGGTGACACCGAGGATGGTGCGGTCCTCAAGACCCTTGGCGATGCCGGATGTCGCATAGCCGGCATCCAGCCCGACAGCACCGACCTCGAAGCCGAACCGCTCACGCTGGCGGTCCAGCCGCTCGAGATAGACGATACTGTCATGCACATTGGCGGGCGTGACATGGGTATCGGTGATGATCGCAAGTTTGCCATCCACCGTGCGGTGATCGAGGTAGAAGAAGCCCTTCGGCTTGCCGTCGCGCACCATGTAGCCGCTGTCGGGATCGGTGCGCGACACCTTGGTTTCCTTCACCTGCGGCTCGCGCTCCTTTTCCTTCAAGGGCTTCTGGCCGTGGAGTGCTCGCTCAGCCTCAATCGCCCGGTCGAGATCGGCCCAGTAATCGGAGCGCGACTTTTCGATCATCGCAAGATCATACTTGCCCTTGTTGGCATTCGCCTTCAGATGCGTTGAATCCGTATAAAGCACCGTGCCATCCACCAGGCCATGACGGATCGCCTGCTCGACGATGTGGTCAAAAATGTCCTGCGCCACGCGCGTGTCGTTGAAGCGCCGGCGGCGGTTCTGCGACAGCGTCGAGGCGTCAAACACACCATCCGTCAGCTTCATCTGCAGAAACCAGCGATAGGCGACGTTGACCTCGATCTCGCGCACCAGCTGACGCTCCGAGCGGATGCCGAACAGGTAGCCAATGAACAGCGCCTTGAACATCAAGGTCGGATCGAGCGGTGGGCGGCCGTTGTCGGCGCAATAAAGCCCCGCAACACGATCGTGGATGAAGGAAAAGTCGATCACCGCGTCGATCTTGCGAAGCAGGTGATCCTTCGGCACCAGACTGTCGAGCGTCACCATCTCAAGAGCGGTCTGGGTGGGGGCAGGTTTCTTCAACATGTCCCAGTGAATCATAAACCCCTGGACGGTGCCAGGGGTTTGTCAGCAGTCTGAGCCGGGAGCATCCCGGCCTTCATCGTCTTCGACCGGTCGTCAAGTCAAGAGGCCGAGACGGGGGCGTCTTCGCGGATGAGCCGCTGCCGCTTCAACTCCTTCCAGAAGTCTTCGGGGATGGAGTGGCTGAACCAGTCGAGGTTCTTTTGGAGCTGCTCAACGGTCCGGGTGCCAGCGATGAACGACGCAATGGCAGGATGGGAAACCACGAACTGCATTGCGGCTGCAGGCAGCGGCACGGCAAACTCCTCGCAGACCTTCTCGATACGGCCGACCTTATCGAGTATTTCCGGCGGCGCTGGGACGTAATTGTACTTCGCGCCTGCGACGGCCCCGGTCGCCAAAATGCCCGAATTGAAGCCGCCGCCGATGACTACCGCGGCGCCGCGCTTTTCGCAGAGAGGCAGGAATTTGTCGAGGGATTCCTGCTCGAGCAGCGTGTAGCGTCCCGCCAATAGGAAGCAGTCAAAGTCTCTCTGCTTCAGCGCTTCGTAGCAGACCTCCCATTCGTTCACGCCGACACCGATCGCCCCGACAACGCCTTCGTCCCGCAGCTTCGACAATGCCTTCCAAGTTCCGTCCATGGCGGCCTTGAACACTTCCGGCTGTTCGGCTCCCCGGGTGAAGACATCGATGTCGTGGATGAAGCAGATGTCGATTTTTTCGAGCGCGAGGCGCTGGAGCGAATCCTCGAACGAGCGCATTGCTCCATCGTAGCTATAGTCGAACACCATCGCGTTGGCGGCGGCATTGTTCCAAGGTGAGAAGTCTATTTCGCCGCGTCTCTTGGGTTTTAGAAGCCGTCCGACCTTGGTCGACAGGACGAATTCCTCACGGTTCTTCCAGCGTAACGAGTGGCCGCACCGAAGTTCCGACAGCCCGTGGCCGTACATCGGCGCCGTGTCGTAGTAGCGGACGCCGGCGTCCCACGCGAGCTGCGCCATTCCGTCCGACGTCTCCTCGTCGATCGGCCGCGAGAAATTCCCGATCGGTGCCGCGCCAAACGCGAGTGCGGTGACTTCGAGGTTTGTTCTGCCGAACTTTGTCCTTGTCGATGGATTCATAAGCTTCCTCCCTTGCTAATGCACCATGTAGTTAGTTACATTACAGATCTGATGACGGGTGACAAGACCTTTGGGAGGGGTGTTCTTGCAAACATACGACTACATAATCACCGGAGCTGGGCCTGCAGGATGCGTGCTTGCGAGCCGATTGACGGAGGATCCTGCGGTAAGGGTGCTCCTTGTCGAGGCCGGGGGGCGCGATTCCCATCCGTTTTTCCGGATGCCCGCTGGCTTTGCGAAAATGACAAAAGGCATAGCGAGCTGGGGCTGGTCGACGGTTCCGCAAAGACACATGAACGACCGCGTTCTCTGGTACACGCAGGCAAAGGTGATCGGGGGCGGATCCACCATCAACGCGCAGATCTACACGCGCGGCAATGCGCTCGACTACGACGCATGGAGGACTGAGGCAGGGTGCAAGGGATGGAGCTATCGCGAGGTGCTGCCCTACTTCAGGCGCGCCGAAGGCAATGAGCGCTTCCATGACGACTACCATGGGAGTGAAGGGCCGCTCGGCGTCTCGATGCCGAGGGCGACGCTGCCAATCTGCGACGCCTTCCTCAGAGCGGCGCAGCAGTGCGGGATACCTTACAATCACGACTTCAACGGGCGATCCCAGGACGGTGTCGGCTTCTATCAGCTGACGCAGAAAAATGTCGCACGCTCCTCTGCGGCGACGGCATTTCTCCGCCCGGCGATGACGCGCTCGAACCTGACGGTACGGACGGGATCGGAAGTGTCCCGGATCCTAGTCGAGAGGGGCGAGGCGGTGGGCGTGGAGATCGTCGAACGCTCGGGCGGTGAGAGATCGCTGACCTATGCGGAGCGCGAGGTTCTTGTGACGTCAGGCGGAATTGGATCTCCGAGGCTTCTGCTGCTTTCCGGTATCGGACCTGCCGATCATCTTCGTTCCGTAGGCGTCGATGTTGTACACGATCTCAGGGGTGTCGGCGAGAATCTCCAAGACCACCTCGACCTGAGCGTGATCAGCGAGTGCTCGGGCGACCACAGCTATGACAGGGTCCAGCGCATCGATCGAACGATCGTGGCGGGCATCCAGTATCTCCTGTTCAAGTCCGGTCCAGTCGCTTCGTCGCTTTTCGAGACCGGAGGTTTCTGGTACGCGGACAGCACTGCTAGGTCGCCGGATATCCAGTTCCACTTCGGGCAGGGGTCCGGTATTGAAAAGGGTATCTCCAAGCTCGACAATCCGGGCGTTACACTGAACTCCGCGTTCATGAGACCGCGTTCGCGTGGAACGGTTCGCCTCGCGAACGCAAACCTGCGCGCCGCACCGCTGATAGACCCCAATTACTGGTCCGATCCATATGACCGGGAGATGTCTCTCCGAGGCCTCGAGATGGCGCGTGAAATCATGAAAGCTCCGGCATTGAAGCCTTTCCTGTTGCGCGAGGCGCTCCCGGGTCCTTCGGTCACGGACGACCGCGGGCTTTTCGACTTCGCGTGCAGGGTCGCAAAAACCGACCATCACCCTGTCGGCGCCTGCAAGATGGGCAATGACGCGATGGCCGTGGTTTCTCCGGAACTAAAGGTTCACGGGATCGAAGGACTGCGCGTCTGCGACTCGTCCGTGATGCCGCTCATCAATTCATCGAACACCAATGCGCCGTCGATCATGATCGGTGAGAAGGCTTCCGATCTCGTTCGCGGGCTGGCCTCTCTGCCGCCGGCAGTCTTCGAGCATGAACGAAACGAACGGGCGCGAATGGCACGATAGCCTTTCCGGACCGAAATTGATGGTCTTTAGCGGGCGTCGCGGCAACGGACGGCCAGCGGTTCCGCGCGCCTCACGTTATCTTGTAACCAATTGAAAAAACAACGTTTTTGTGTCTTTGATCGATTTGTTCGGGTTGACATATTTGCAGGATGAGCACTATGTAATGCACTAACTAGATACATAATTATCTGTAAAATACCCATTGATTTCGACGCGTTGCGTCGGGAGGGAGGAATTATGAAAGTCTATGGAGTGGAGCATTTCGGCTTCACGGTGCCCAACCTCGAGGAGGCAGTCGAGTTCTTCGAAACGGTGTTCGGCGCAGTGACTGCCCTGGAAACTGGGAGAGTCGATGCCGACGACGAATACATGAAGCGCCGCCTGGGAGTCCCGGGTCATTGCAGGATCGAGAACATCAAAGTCCTCCGGGTTGGCAACGGCAGCAATCTGGAGATTTTCGAGTATTCCGGCGATGACGGTGACGCTGTGTTGAAGCGCAACAGCCAGCCGGGCGGCTTCCATATGGCGTTCCAAGTCGATGATGCGAATGCGGCGGCGGGCAGGTTGCGCTCGAGGGGCATTGACGTCCTCGACGGACCCACCTTTGTCGAGAGCGGTCCCATGGCTGGGCTGACCTGGCTCTACCTGCGCGCCCCGTGGGGGCAGTTCCTTGAGATTGTCAGCATGGATGGACCAATAGGTTACGCCAAGGACGGCGGCCCCAGGCTCTGGTCGCCGCTGGACTAAGCAGGTCCGCGGCTCCGGTGAATAGCCGAGCCGCTGAATAGGCCGTTCTGGCCGAGAGTACACTTTCAACCGGATGTGAGGAGGCATTCAATGAGTGGATGGAGAAGACATGTATTGGGCATGGTGCTCGCGCTGAGCGCGGCCACCGGCGCGATCGCACAGGACAAGCCCTTCAGCGGAATCACGCTGAAGATGCTTGGGATCGGCGACACCTCGGTGACGCGGCTTGCGAAGATCACCGGCGAGTTTGAGGAGATGACGGGAGCGAAGGTGCAGATCGACATGCTTCCATATCCGGGGCTCATAGATAAGATCACCATCGAAACCAGTTCCGACAATCCCACCTATCAGTTGCTGTGGGTCGACAGCCCTTGGATCGGCGTCCTCGGCGAGGCGGGTTCTCTGCAGGATCTGACGGATTTCGCCAAGCGCGACGCCAAGGAGATTGGCCTCGACGACATAATCCCGGTCCAGCTTCAGGAGAACAGCTGGCAGGGCCGGCTGCTTGCATTCCCCGCTTCGGGGATGATCTGGCACGTGAACTACCGTCAGGATCTCTTCGAAAACCAAGACGAGAAGACCGCGTTCAAGGCGAAGTACAATTACGATCTCGCGCCGCCAACGACGTTCGCGCAGTACCACGACATCGCGGAGTTCTTCACGCGTAAGAAGGGCGAAAAGCTTGCAGGCAAGGTGCTTGCTTCCGACTTCTATGGAACAGCGCAGTCCTACAGCCGTGTCCAGGGCGCGATCACGCATGACTATTTTCCAATCATGCGTGCCTTTGGCGGCGATTACTGGGATCCGAAGACCGGCCTGTGCACGATGACTGGCGAGCCGCACGTCAAGGCCGCGGAGTTCATGAAGTCCCTCGTTCCATTCAATCCACCGGATTACTTGGGTTTGATGTGGGACATCCAATCTGGATATATGGAGCGCGGCGAGACAGCAATCGCAGGCTACTGGAGTGTTCGAACCGTACGCCTGACAAATCCTGCCGAAGCTAAACTGCCGACTATCGGCAAGGCTGGCTTCTCCGCAAGCCCAACCGTCGATGGAAAGCCAGAACCGACCTATACCGGTTCGCTCTCCTTCGCGATCAACTCAAAGATCCCGGACAAGGAGAAGGAGGCCGCCTGGGCGTTCATCAAGTGGGGAACCAGCGAGAAAATCATGCGCCGTCTTGCCGACGAGGGCTGGGGCATCAGCCAGTTTCGCAAGTCGATTCTCTCTGACCCTGCGCTGCAGGCGAAGTATCCCTACTACAAGGTGCTTCTCGACACCCAGAACAATGCGCGCAGGCGCATCTTCCATCCCTTCTACGCCAACGTGGAAGAGAATTTTGGTGTCGAACTGAGCAAGTACATGGCTGGTGAGACCCAGACAGCCGAGGAGGCATTGAAGACCGCCTGCGACGCCGTCAACGAACAGCTCGAATCCATTCCGCTGGAAACGCGTCTGCGGTGGATTAACGACGAACCTGTCGCAGTCCTCGCGAAGTGATTGCTCCTGCCGGTCCGTCGAATGGACGGACCGGCATCAACCAACCCACCGGAAAATTCGATGACCTACGTTCGAAGCCGCAATCGTCGGCTCGCAGGCACATTTCTGCTGCCCACGGCGGCCGTCCTGTTCCTGACGACGATTTATCCAATGCTGTATGCGCTCTGGCTGAGCCTACGCAACTACGATCTGGCCAAGCCCTTCATCCCTCGTATTTTCGTCGGGCTGAAGAACTATCGCGAGGTCCTGACTTCGGACGCGTTCCTTCATTCGCTCGTCGTCACGTTCAAGCTCATGGCGGTGACCCTGAACGTCCAGTTCGTCCTCGGCGTCGGAATGGCGATACTTGTCACCCAGCGGCTGCCGGGCATGGTCTTCATACGCACGCTGCTGCTGATCCCGATGATGATCTCCCCGGTGATCGTCGGCCTCGTATGGCTGTTCCTCTACTTTCCGGAGCTTGGCTACCTCAACTACTTCCTGTCCATGGTTGGCCTCAATCCGATACCGTGGATCACGAGCACGCAATGGGCGCTGACTGCAATCGCGATCGCCGACATCTGGCAATGGACGCCCTTCATCATGATGGGAACCGCCGCGGCGCTTCAGAGCCTTTCGCCGGAGCCCTACGAAGCGGCCCGCATTGACGGGAACTCCACCATCGACGTGTTTCTCCACGTCACGCTTCCCCAGCTGAAACCCGTGCTCATCAGCCTGATGTTCCTACGTGCGATCGACGCCTTCAAGATCTATGACATCATCTTCGTCCTGACCAAGGGCGGCCCGGCGGACGCCACGGAGACCATCGCTCTCTACATCTACAGGCAGAGCTTCACCTTCTGGCGCATGGGCGTCGGTGCGGCGGCCTCCTTCGTCTCACTCATCGTCATATCCGTGCTGATCACCCTGTTCTTCCGCTCGATGCAGAAGAGCGCGGCAAGCCGATAGAACCGGAGCCTTTCAAAATGACGAAGCTCTCCCTCCGCCAGTCCGTGGTGACCTATCTCCTGATCGGCATCTTGCTGGTGATCTTCATGATCCCGATCTACCTCATCGTGGCATCCTCATTGAAGCCTGCCGCCGAGATGTTCTCGAGGCCACCGGCGATCTTCTTCACGCCCACGCTGCAGCACTACGTGGACCTTTTCACCTTGAGGCCGTTCCACCGCAACTTGATAAACAGCCTGATCGTGACGCTTGGTTCGACGGCCTTCAGCGTCTTCTTCGGCACTCTCGGCGCGTACGCCCTTGCGAGAATTCGACATCCTCGGATCGCGGACGTCGCCTTCTGGATCCTGTCTATGCGCATGTTTCCGCCAATCGCGGTGGTGGTGCCCTATTACATCATCTTCAAGGCGCTCGGTCTGCTCGACACCCCGCTGGCGTTGATCGTCGTCTATTCTACGGCGAACGTCCCCCTGACCGTCTGGCTCATGAAGGGGTTCTTCGACGAAATTCCGGAAGCGCTCGAAGAGGCGGCACAGGTAGATGGCTACGGCGTGGCCGAGATCTTCTGGCGCATCACGCTGCCGCTGGCCGCGCCCGGCCTCGCCGTGAGCGCGGTCTTCTGCTTCATCTTCTCGTGGAATGAGTTCCTGTTCGCTTTGATGCTGACTGGATCCAACACCCAGACCGCTACGGTCGCCGTGATGTCGTTCTGGAGCAGCGACGCCGTCCAGTGGGGGCGTATCATGGCTGGCTCCTTCATAATTCTCATTCCAGGCGTCGTCTTTGTTCTCACCTGCCAACGCTGGCTGGTGAAGGGACTGACTCTCGGATCCGTCAAGTAAGCAGGCCGGGGAGGAACACCATGGCATCCGTAAGCATCTCCAACGTCGTCAAGTCCTATGGGTCTCTGACGGTCGTCCACGGAGTCGATCTCGACATCGATGACGGCGAGTTCGTCGTTCTTCTCGGCCCCTCCGGTTGTGGAAAGACCACGACGCTGCGAATGGTCGCCGGGCTGGAGGATATCTCCGGCGGTGCCATCAGCATCGGCGGGCAGATCGTCAGCGACAAGCCGCCGAAAGACCGCAAGATCGCGATGGTCTTCCAGAATTACGCGCTCTACCCGCACATGACCGTCCGACAGAACATGGAGTTCGCGCTTCGTCCGCAGAAACTGCCCAAGCCCGAGGCCGAAGCGAAGATAGCGAAGATCTCCGGGATGCTCGGCCTCGATCCGCTTCTTGCTCGCCGCCCAGCGCAGTTGTCTGGCGGACAGAGGCAGCGCGTCGCAATGGGTCGTGCAATGGTGCGGACACCGGAGGTGTTCCTGTTCGACGAGCCGCTTTCGAACCTGGACGCGAAACTCAGGACGCAGGTGCGCATGGAGATCGCCAAGCTTCACAAGCAGCTGGGCACTACCGTGATTTACGTCACCCATGATCAGGTCGAAGCGATGACGCTCGCAGATAAGATCGTTATCATGCGGGACGGACGCATCGAACAGATCGGCAAGCCCGAAGAAGTCTTCCTGGGGCCGCGCAACCTTTTTGTCGCGACCTTCATTGGTACTCCGTCAATGAATCTCTTCAAGATGACAGCGAAGGTCGCTCCGGGCGGGTCGGCGATCGTATGCCAGGATTTCTCTGTCCCGCTTCCCGCGAGGTTCGAAGGTCTCGTCCGGGAGGGGCAGGCGGTTACCCTCGGTGTGCGGCCGAGCGACATCCGGCTGGTTGCTGCCGGTGAGCAGCCGCTGATCAATGCGAAGGTTGAGGTGGTCGAGTATCTCGGCGTCGAGGCGCTGATCGACTTGCGATGCGGACCTCAGGAATTCATCGCACAGATCCCGGCTGGCATGAGACCTGCCGTCGACAGCTCGATCGGATTGACCTTCGAAAATCCCGGCCTGCATCTCTTCGACACTGAAACGGGCAACTCGCTCAATGCGAACAAGGAGCATGCCAATGGCTAAGGGCATCGTGTTTTCAGCGAAGAACAAAGCAGATCTGGAGGATGTCGAACTGCCGCCGCTCGGCGCGACTGAAATCAGGGGGCGGACACTCGCAACGCTTGTCAGCCCCGGAACCGAGTTCGCGTGGCTTTCGGGGGATTCCTTCCCTCTCCGACCCGGCTATGCGGCGGTCTTCGAGGCAGAGGAAATCGGCGCCGGGGTGGTCGGCATATCCCTTGGCGAACGCCTGTTTTGCATGGGCCCGCATAGGAGTGAGCAGCAGATCGATCAAAAATATGTGCTGCACGTTCCCGACACTCTGCAGAGCACCACCGCTGTGCTGGCGCGTCTTGCGGGCGTTTCCATGACCACCTTGATGACGACCAGGGCCAGGCCCGGCGATGTCGTCGTCATAACCGGAGCCGGTCCCGTTGGCTTGCTTGCCGCACAGCTATTCCGCCTCGCCGGATACGACGTCTCGGTAGTGGATCCCGATCCTGTCCGTCGTGGTCAGGTCAGTTCAGTAGGGGTCGAGCACGTCTACGCATCGATGCCTTTCGACGATCGGCGTCTGGCAGGGAACGCCGCTCTCGTCGTTGACTGCTCCGGTCACGAGGGTGCCGTCCTCGACGGCTGCCGCATGGCGCGGCCGCATGGCGAGGTTGTGTTGGTAGGGGTGCCATGGCGGCGCCTCACCGAAATTCATGCCTACGACGTACTCCACGCCGTGTTCAATAATTTTGTCCACCTTCGAAGTGGTTGGGAGTGGGAGGTGCCGATCCTTTCGCGAAACTTCAAGTGGGAGGAACTGCTTGAAGGCTACAACAACCAGGCCCAGAGCGTATTCTCCGGATTTACGAAGATCCTGAAGTGGATGGCCGACGGTCGTATCGTTACCAACGACCTCGTCCGGACCGTATCCCCTGATGATCCGGGGGTTGTCTACGGGGACTTGAAGGCTCGTAAATTTGATGAGCCATTCGTCGTCTTCGCCTGGCACTAGGGATCGAAATTCACGACCTGCGTCTGACAAGCTGTTGACGGAATTTGCTTTCTTTGTTATGCGGTAACTAACCAGTTACATAATTATAGGTGTAAATATGCTGCTCACCGAGATCCATGAACAGGTTCGCGAGACCGCTCGCCAGTTCGCCGACGATGTCATTCGACCGGTCGCCCACAAGTTGGACGAGGAGGAGAGGTTTCCTGCGGAGATTTACGAACAGATGGGCCAACTGGGCTTGTTTGGAATCGGCGTGCCGGAGGAAATGGGTGGTCCCGGATTCGACACGCTGGCGTATTCGGTCGTCATGGAAGAGCTTTCCCGCGGCTATGCCTCGATCGCTGACCAGTGTGGTCTGGTAGAACTCATCACCACCTTGCTTGTCCGTCACGGCACGAAAGAGCAGCGCGAGTGGCTACTTGCCGATGTCATGACGATGCGGACCAAGGTTGCCTACTGCCTGACAGAGCCGGAAGCGGGAAGCGACCTGTCGGGCTTGCGGACATCTGCGGAGCGCGACGGTACCGGCTGGAGGCTGAACGGCGGGAAGATCTGGATCCACAATGCTCCGGTCGCAGATATCGGCTTCGTCCTCGCCCGCACGGACAAAAACGCCGGACATCGCGGCATGAGCATTTTCATCGTTGACCTGAAACAGAAGGGCGTCGAGCGTGGCCCGAAGGAACACAAGATGGGGCAGCGTGCGAGTCAGGTGGGGGCGCTTACGTTCGACAATGTATCGCTTCCGGCCGACGCCCTGCTCGGCGAGGAAGGCCGCGGCTTTCACATGATGATGAGCGTTCTCGACAAGGGCCGTGTCGGCATCGGATCCCTCGCAGTCGGTATCGGGCAGGCAGGCCTCGAGGCGGCGCTCGACTACGCTGTTCAGCGCAAACAGTTCAACTCCGCTATCGCCGAGTTCCAGGGCGTCCAGTGGCTTCTCGCGGACATAGCGAAAGACGTCGAAGCCGCACGTCTCCTGGTCCGCAGCGCGGCAAGCAAGATCGATCTCGGCGAGGACGCCACCAAAGCCTGCTCAATGGCGAAATGCTTTGCGGGCGACATGGCGGTGGCGAGGACGGCCGACGCCGTGCAGATCTTCGGGGGCAGCGGGTACATCCGCGGGTTCGAAGTTGAACGCCTGTATCGCGACGCGAAGATCACCCAGATCTACGAGGGTACGAACCAGATCCAGCGCATGATCATCGCACGCCAGCTTATCAAGAACGGCGCGCAGTGATGGACGGCTCCGGGCAGGTCGCGCTCGTCACAGGAGCGGGCAGAGGGATTGGACTGGCGATCGCCAAGTCGCTCGGTGGGGCTGGATTTTCCGTCGCCCTCAACGATCTGGGGCGCGACGGCGGGCTTGCGGAAGCCGTCGACGCGCTCCGGGGCGAGGGTGTCCGAGCCGTTGCCGTGCCGGGCGACGTCTCGGATCTGAAGGGCCACGCGGATTTGCTGCGTTCGGCCGAGGATGCTCTTGGACCGCTCACAACACTCGTGAACAACGCGGGCGTCGGAGTGTTGTCGCGGGGCGATCTCCTTGAGGCCACGGAGGAAAGCTACGACCGCTGCATGGCCGTGAACACCAAAGCCCACTTCTTCCTCACGCAGTGCTTCGCGAAGCGTGTCATTGGTGCCGCGCGGCTGCCCGGACTCTTCTATTCGATCGTGAACGTGACATCCTCGAACGCTGTCGCCGTGTCCGTCAACAGGGGCGAGTACTGCGCTTCCAAGGCCGCGGCGGCGATGATTTCAAAGGTCTTTGCCGCGAGGCTCGGCGGGGAAGGAATAGCTGTCTTCGACGTGCAGCCGGGCCTTATTGAGACGGAGATGACGGCAGCGGTGAAGGATATTTATCAGCGTCGCGCGGAGGAGGGCCTTACACTGTTCCCACGTCTCGGCCAACCTGACGAGATCGGCACGATCGTGCGTGCACTCGTCACGGGGGCACTTCCATACATGACGGGCCAAGTCCTGTCGGCGGACGCCGGCATGCTCGTCCCGAGATTTTGAAAGGTTCGTCAATGCGCATCGCCATACCAAGCGAATCCGGTCGCACAGAGACTTACGATCTCGTCGCCAAGCCTTTGTCAGAAGGCAGCTTCCCGCGCTCATTCAATCGTCGCGTCTTCTCCGCAGCGCACGTAGTTGCAGATCCTTTCGCCGATGCGAACCCGGGCAGGGCGGCTGCGGTGGATTGGGACGCCACGCTCGCGTTCCGTCGGCACCTGCACGGCCTTGGCCTCGGCATCGCTGAGGCGATGGATACAGCGCAGCGAGGAATGGGGCTCGACTGGAAGGGTGCGCATGAACTTGTACGACGGACGAAGGCTGAACTGCCAGACGCCCTTGTCTTCAGCGGCGCCGGAACCGATCATCTGGATCCGAAGGATACACGTTCACTCGACGACGTTGATCGCGCCTATGCAAGCCAGCTCGAGGCAGTGCAGGGGACCGGCAGTGATGTCATTCTCATGGCCAGCCGCGCTCTTTCCGCCGTCGCCAAGTCTCCGGAGGACTATGTTTCGGCGTATCGCAAGGCCTTGGCGCTCTGCGACGGTCCGGTCATTCTCCACTGGCTGGGAGACATGTTCGATCCCGCGCTTGCCGGATACTGGGGCGGACGAGACTTCGACACGGCGATGCAGACTTGCCTTGAGATCATCTCCGAGAACGAGAGCAAGGTCGACGGCATCAAGATCTCACTTCTGGACAAGGAGAAGGAGATCCGCATGCGACGACGTCTGCCGTCGGGCGTGAAAATGTACACTGGCGACGACTTCAATTATCCCGAACTTATAGCGGGCGACGACGTCGGCTTTTCGCACGCATTGCTAGGCATCTTTGATCCACTTGCAGGTGCGGCGGCTTTTGCGATGTCCCGCCTGGCAAGTGGCGACACGGAAGGGTTCCATCGGGTTCTCGATCCAACCGTTCCGCTTGCCCGGACGATTTTCCGTAGTCCGACGCAGTACTACAAAACCGGCGTCGTGTTCCTCGCGTGGCTCAACGGCTTTCAGGATCACTTCGTTATGTTGAACGGTCACCAAGGGATGAGACCGCTCCCTTACTTCTCGGAGGTCTTCCGCCTCGCCGACCAGTGCGGCATTCTTCGCGATCCCGAACTTGCTGTGGATCGCTTCAAGCGCCTTCTTGCCGTCTACGGGGTCGACGGCAGTGCGTGATTTCTCCAGAGACCACTCCGCGCTCGCCCTCAACACCGCGACGTTGGGTCACAATGTCGACGGGTTCGGGGCAGGATGGTCGGCCGAGCAGGTGATCGATGGATGCGCGGCGCGGGGATACGGCGGTGTCGTATTCTGGCGCAGAGAGATCGGTGCGAATGCCGCCGCAATCGGCCAATGGGCAAGGTCCGCTGGTTTGAAGATCGCCGGATTGTGCCGATCACCATTTCTCGTCGGCCCCCTGTCACCCAGGGGCAGGGAAGCGGTCCTCGACGAGTTCCGGTCGTCGATTGACATGGCTGCGGCGCTGACCGCGCCCGTCCTCACGATCGTCGTGGGAGGGGTGGAGCCCGGGACGAAGGGGATGTCGGAAAGCCTGAAGATCGTTGCCGACCGGGTGTCCGTAGCGTGCGAATATGCCGCGCGGGCAGGAGTGAAGCTCGCGCTGGAGCCTCTGAATCCCGTCTACGGCGGCGACCGCTCATGCCTCGTTACGGTACGTGACGCTGTCGATCTTTGCGACACGATCGGAGCGGACAACCTCGGGATCGCAGTCGATGTCTATCACGTCTGGTGGGATACGGACCTGCCAGCGCAGTTAAGCCGTGCTGGAGCCCGAAGGATCTACGGCTTTCACCTCTGCGACTGGCTTGCCGACACGAAGGACGTCCTTCTCGACCGTGGTATGATGGGCGACGGCGTCGCAGACATTCGCGGCATCAGAAAGGCTGTCGAGAACTCGGGCTACGACGGCGTCTGCGAAGTCGAAATCTTTTCTAAAGACAACTGGTGGAAGCGAGACCCTAACGAGGTCCTAGACGTCCTTGTCGAACGCTTCCGCAGCGTTTGCTAGTTTAGGAGCACACCCATGAAGATACTCGTGCCAGTCAAACGGGTTGTCGACTACAACGTGAAGATCCGGGTGAAGCCGGATGGCACGGGTGTCGAGCTTGCCAATGTGAAGATGTCGATGAACCCGTTCGACGAGATCTCGGTGGAAGAGGCGCTGCGGCTGAAGGAAGCCGGCAAGTGCGAGGAAGTGGTGGTCGTCTCGATCGGCCCGGCCAAGGCCGAGGAGACGCTGAGGACCGCCCTTGCCATGGGTGCCGACCGGGCGATCCTGGTCGAGACCGACGATCAGATCGAGCCGCTCATTGTCGCCAAGATCTTGAAGGCTGTCGCCGATGCCGAACAGCCGGGGCTGATCATCGTTGGCAAGCAGGCGATCGATGACGATAGCAACCAGACCGGCCAGATGCTGGCGGCGCTGATGGGAGTTGCCCAGGCGACCTTCGCCTCGAAGATCGAGATCGGCGATGGCAAAGCAACCGTCACCCGAGAAGTCGATGGCGGCCTGCAGACGATCGAGATCAAGCTGCCGGCGGTCGTCACCACGGATCTGCGCTTGAACGAACCGCGTTATGCCTCGCTGCCGAATATCATGAAGGCGAAGAAGAAGCCGCTCGACAAGAAGGCGCCGAGCGACTTCGGCATCTCGACCACGCCACGTCTCAAGGTGTTGAAGACCGAGGAGCCGTCCGGCCGCAAGGCCGGCGTCAAGGTCAAGTCGGTCGCCGAACTGATCGACAAGCTCAAAAACGAAGCCGGCGTGCTGTAATCAGCTTGGAACAGGAGCCATCATCATGACCATTCTTCTTCTGGCTGACCACGACAATGCCAGCCTGTCCGACCAGACCGCCAAGGCGCTGACGGCAGCCGCAAAGATCGGCGGCGATATTCATATCCTCGTCGCCGGCAAAGGCGCAAAGCCTGCTGCCGAACAAGCGGCAAAACTTGCCGGCGTCTCCAAGGTTCTGCTGGCCGAAAGCGACGAACTCGCCAACAATCTGGCCGAACCGTTGGCCGACCTGATCGTGTCGCTCTCCGCCAGCTACGACACGATCATCTCTGCCGCCACCTCGGTTGGTAAGAACGTTCTGCCGCGCGTCGCAGCTCTTCTCGATGTCGCCCAGGTCTCGGAGATCATCGAGGTGATCTCGTCCGACACCTTCAAGCGGCCGATCTATGCCGGCAATGCCATCCAGACGGTGCAGGCGAGCGATGCCAAGAAGGTCATCACCGTGCGCACCGCATCCTTCGCCTCTGCACCGGAGGGTGGTTCGGCCACCGTCGAGGCAATTCCGGCGGTTTCCGATCCGGGGCTTTCGACCTTCGTCGGCGATGCGCTGTCGGCCTCCGACCGGCCGGAACTGACGTCTGCCAAGATCATCATCTCCGGCGGCCGGGCACTCGGTTCAGCCGAGAAGTTCAAGGAAGTCATCCTGCCGCTCGCCGACAAGCTGGGTGCCGCCGTCGGCGCATCTAGAGCCGCCGTCGATGCCGGTTATGCGCCGAACGACTGGCAGGTCGGCCAGACCGGCAAGGTGGTTGCGCCGCAGCTCTACATTGCCTGCGGCATATCGGGTGCCATCCAGCATCTGGCCGGCATGAAGGATTCGAAGGTCATCGTCGCCATCAACAAGGACGAGGAGGCGCCGATCTTCCAGGTCGCCGACTACGGATTGGTCGCCGATCTCTTCGACGCCCTGCCGGAATTGCAAAAGTTGGTTTGATGACCGAGACGACTGAGCTGCCCGAACGCGAAAGCATGGAATTCGACGTTGTGATCGTCGGCGCCGGTCCGGCTGGTCTTGCGGCGGCGATCCGTCTGAAACAAGTCAATCCGGAACTCTCCGTCGTCGTGCTGGAGAAGGGCGCGGAAGTTGGCGCGCATATTCTGTCGGGCGCCGTGGTCGATCCGATCGGCATCGACCGGCTGCTGCCCGGCTGGCGCGACGAGGCCGACCAACCGTTCAAGACTAAGGTCACGGCCGATCACTTCCTGCTGCTCGGTCCGGCCGGCTCCATTCGCCTGCCGAATGTGCTGATGCCGCCATTGATGAACAATCACGGCAACTACATCGTCTCGCTCGGAAACGTCTGTCGCTGGCTGGCGACCAAGGCCGAAGAGCTCGGCGTCGAGATCTATCCGGGCTTTGCCGCCACCGAAGTGCTCTACAATGACCAGGGTGCGGTCATCGGGGTCGCCACCGGCGATATGGGCATCGAGAAGAATGGCGAGCCTGGCCCGAACTATACCCGCGGCATGGAACTGCTCGGCAAATATACCCTGATCGGCGAGGGCGTGCGTGGCTCGCTCGCCAAGCAGTTGATCGCCAAGTTCGATCTGCAGAAGGATCGTGAACCGCAGAAATTCGGCATCGGCCTCAAGGAACTCTGGCAGGTCAAGCCGGAAAACCACAGGCCGGGTTTGGTGCAGCACTCCTTCGGCTGGCCGCTCGGCATGAAGACCGGCGGCGGCTCCTTCCTCTATCACCTGGAAGACAATCTGGTGGCCGTCGGCTTCGTCGTCCACCTCAATTACAAGAACCCCTATCTCTATCCCTTCGAGGAATTCCAGCGCTTCAAGACGCATCCGGCCATCCGCACCACGTTCGAGGGCGGCAAGCGCCTGTCCTATGGCGCCCGCGCCATCACCGAGGGCGGCTATCAGTCGGTGCCGAAGCTGGCCTTTCCCGGCGGGGCGCTGATCGGCTGTTCGGCCGGTCTCGTCAACGTGCCGCGCATCAAGGGCAGCCACAATGCGGTGCTGTCGGGCATGCTGGCCGCCGAGAAGATCGTCGCCGCGATCGCGACCGGCCGCAGCCATGACGAGGTGGCCGAGATCGAGAATGAATGGCGCAAGGGCGACATCGGCAAAGATTTGAAGCGGGTGCGCAACGTCAAGCCGCTATGGTCGAAGTTCGGCACCGCACTCGGCGTGGCGCTCGGCGGCTTCGACATGTGGACCAACCAGCTGTTCGGCTTCTCCGTCTTCGGCACGCTGAAGCATGGCAAGACCGATGCTGAGAGCCTGGAGCCGGCGTCGCAGCACAAGCCGATCGCCTATCCCAAACCCGATGGCATCTTGACCTTCGATCGCCTCTCCTCGGTGTTCCTGTCGAACACCAATCACGAGGAGGACCAGCCGGTGCATCTGCAGGTCAAGGACATGACGCTGCAGAAGCGTTCGGAACACGACATCTATGCCGGTCCGTCGACACGTTACTGTCCGGCCGGCGTCTACGAATGGGTGGAAAAGGACGGCGAAGAGGTCTTCGTCATCAACGCCCAGAACTGCGTGCACTGCAAGACCTGCGACATCAAGGACCCCAACCAGAACATCAACTGGGTGCCGCCGCAGGGCGGCGAGGGGCCGGTCTATCCGAATATGTGAGGGGGCGGGAGCCTATACATGTGAATGATGATTTAACCGGCGTGCGGAGAGACCCGGAACGGACAAGGGAGGCCATCCTGCAGGCCGCCATGGGAGAGATTGTCGCTCACGGCCTTGGAGGCGCGCGGATTGACAAGATTGCCGAACGCTCGGGTTCGAACAAGCGAATGATCTATCATTATTTTGGCGACAAGGAAGGCTTGTACGTCGAGGTACTGGATCACGCTCTCGACAAGATGCGATTAGCGGAAGGAGCTCTTCGGTTGGACGATTGTTCTCCCGTTGAGGGCGTCAAGGTCATCGTTCATTTCGTCTGGCGTTACTTCCTCCAAAACCCGGAGATTATTAGTCTACTCGAAACAGAAAACCTGCAAAGGGCAAGGTACCTTCGTGCATCGGCGAACGGGCACCTGGTAAATCATCAGCTTATCGAGAAGCTGAGCAAATTAATCGAGCGTGGCAGGAGCGAGGCTCGGTTTCCCGCTGATGTCAGTTCGCTATATGTCTTTCTGACAATTTTCTCGCTGTGTTTCTTCTATCTATCCAATCGATACACGCTCTCGACGATCTTCGACAAAGACCTCGAGGACGCTGGCACGCTCGCGCATTGGGAGGACCATATTGTGCATGTCGTACTCCAATCGCTTTGCTGAGTTTTAGATAACGTCAGGAATTCGTTTCCGAGCCCGGACTGTTCACCACTACGGCCGATCGAAATTCATGTATCCAGATCATGATGGATGGGTCCTGTGAAGCGAATAGTTCCACGCTTGTAGCGGGTGTTAAAGCGTCGAAAGTGTTTCGCGCGATTGACGCACGTTCCGATGCGGTTGTGATGTTTGTCGTTGATTGGATCACGCGGGATGATGACCTTGGGTGCTGCGGCCTCGTTCGTCATTTCGGCATGTTCGAACACGTGGTTTTTCTGCATCAGCATCGTCCTGTCCTCGCTGTCAGGGGCGCACTGGAACGCTTACATCACAGCGGAATGATCGGACATTGCTGACCGTGAAGGTTTGTAACCACGGCGGTTCGCCCCCTTTTGCTGTCCTCTCGTTGATGTAGATCATGGAGCAGTTCGCGGCTTCATGACAGTCATTGCGCGAAAGACGGCTGCAACACGGTCGTCGGCGCATTGGGGACGATATCATGAAGCACCCAACGGAAACGACGGTGAACACGATCACCGGGGAAAAAGGGGCTGGATCCTATCCAGCCTTCAACAAAGCACATCCTCCATTTATGACCAACCCGGACGTTTTCCCTCCGGAGCGTAGTGCGTCGGCTCGGATCGGCCAACCTTTCAGGATCCAGCAGAAGGACTTCTTCGGCGTTCATGATCAGCAATACCCGTGGCCCGAAATGCGGCACGATTCACCGAGCCAATGGCAGCGCAGGAAAGATCTGCAGGCGGCGCAGAAGCGCGAAGTTGATCACTACTTGGTGATCCGGAATCAGTACTGGGCGCTATTCGACCGGCGCATGTATGGAGCGAAGACGGTCGCTAAGGTCTCCTATGAACGGGGTACAACTTATTCCCATAAAGAAGCGCAGCATCAATCAACGACATCCCGCTTCGGGGTTGATCTCGGTCTTAATCTTGATGCTAACATTTTTGGTGCGCTTCTCCTCGCTGGCGGAAGTGGCGCGAATCCGTTGAGCGATTCGAGTATGAGCGCGAGATTCAGTTATGATTTTTCACGCACGCTCGAGTTTACGAAAAGTGACGAAGTGACGTACCACGAGACAGAAATACAATCAACAGAGACGACGTTCGAAGCGGATACGCAGTATCTTTACTGGCAAATCTGCAACGACGTTTTACTCTATCGGGTCACACAGCAGCAGGCTGACAGTGAAGTGATCGCGTCCGGCGCGTTCATGAACAGGGTCGTGTCGCGCATCGGCACGCCTTACGTGCAGCCTTTTGAGATGGGGCCAAGCACGGCGCCAAACAACGATGCCAGTGCACGCGCGAATTAAAATTGTACTTGCTTTTCGGACCGCAAACCACCCACCCGACGCCGTCGAGGCAGGGCTGGACCGTGCGATCATGGGCGCGAAAGCTATCGCGGATTGCAGCGTTGGCGGCCATGACCACCATGACGGCACGCTACGCTACGCAAGGCTTCGCGCGCCGTCGGCCACGGCAGAGCAAGCTTCCCCATGCTACGGAATCCAGTTCACCACGCCCGGCGCTGCAGGTACCCGATCTCGTCGACGATTTGCAGGCTGGGCGTGCAGAAGAAGCGGATGCGCTCCTGTAGCTTGCCTTCACGTTCGGCGCGTGCGAGCACGGCGATCAGGCCAGCCAGGGTGCAGAAGTAGACGCCTCTGCCCGCTTTGACGGCTTCAGCACCGAGGGCGGTTGCCAGATGGCTCTTGCCGGTTCCAGGCGGTCCAAGGAAGTGGACGGATTCGCACCGCTGGACGAACCCGAGCTGGGCCAGCGTGAAGATACGATCCCTGCCGAGGGACGGCTGGAAGGCGAAGTCGAAACCCGCGAGCGTCATGATGGTAGCCAGGCTGCCCATCTTCAGCGCGGGCTTGATATCGCTGTTCTCGTGCAGCGTCAGCTCTTCCGACAGCAGGATGTCGATCGCATCCAGCGTCGACAATTCTCCTTGTTCAAGGCGGCGGACGACATAGTCGAGCGCTTCGAGTGCACGCGGCATCTTCAGCCCGACGAGATCATGACGGATGCGATCGATCATGGACGGCATGGCCCGAGGATGGCGCTCATGGGCGGTCCTCCTGTGCCATGGCCTGACCGACGGGGTCGTAGAAAGCAAGGGATCGTTGAAGGACCTTGGCGCCGGCATTCTGAAGGGTGACGCCGCGGTCGCCTGCCTTCGGCCATGAGCGATGAGACGTCATGCTTCGTCGATGGTCGCGATGCACGCGTCGCTGCTTTGGCCCCCCGGGGATCGGATGAAGGGCGACCAAGGTACCGTTCGCGAATGCCAACCTGCCTGGCGATCGCCGATACTGACAGGCACTGCCGATGCAAATCCAGAATCATTATCGTCTCCCTCAGCTTGATCACCAATTCCCTCCTTCCTTCCGGACATCGGAAGGAGTATCGAGGAGGCGCACCCCGGAAGACCGGCGGCACACCCAAACTGGGGAAGATTCAAACGGCATATTTGGGGAACATTGATCCGGTAACGACACGAGGTGTTTGGATTCGAGGTTGATCTGGCCGTCCAACCAGCTATGGCTTTGCCTCAGGAAGCCTGGACGGTCCTATTCGATGGCGTGCCCGGTCTTTTTTTGCGCCGATCATCGTTTCGAGGGTTGCCACGTGGACCTCGTTTTCCGGCGCGGCGCCTTCCGTGGTGCCGGCCAACCATGTCAGTCCGGCGACCGCTGGTAGCAGCAGGAAGATAGACGGCGTTACACTGCGGCGTGCGAAGGCATGGACGAGCTCCTGCACTTCCGGTGGGATCTGCGGTCCATCGACCTTTAGAAAGCCCATCCGGGAATGATCGGCACCAGTGTGGGCATGCGCAAGGAGCAGCTCGAGACCACCGGCTACATTGATCACGTTAATCGGCTCGTGATCGAGCTTCGCGACTTCTTTGAGTAGCCACGTGATCTCCGCACCCGAGAAGCCAATCCCCTGCCCCCACGCACGAAACGCGGCCACGCCGTCCGCGTCTGCGGTGAGGTTAGCAAGAAAAGCGTGGACCGCTGGCGACAATTTGCCAGCAGCTTCGAACACATTGCGGATGTCCTGCACCAAGCCAGCCGCAAGCACCGTGGGCGCCGTTTCGTCATCGGATTGGAGGGCAGCGGGTGCCGCGCGCCCTGCTGCAGTGAGCAGGTTGGAGCGGATCGCATGGCGACGCGGAACGTTCAACTTCAGCATGCCGTGAACCACGGCATCGCCGCAGCGCGCCACCGTCTTCCAGTCGGCCGCGCGCTCGCCCTGCGCCCAGGCAGCCGCGGCAGTCACTGCGGGATGTTCTTCAAGGAGGTCGTCCAACGGATCGTTCATGGCGAGTTCCTTCAGTTCTTGACGCGTTAGTTGCGATGCGGATCAGTAATCGGTCCAAACCTTGATGTCGTTGAAGCCTTGGTTGCTGACTGTAACCAGCGCGCCACGACCTTCACTGATCGATGTCTGCCACGGTTGGCCGGCCTCAAGCGGCTGCTTGTTGAGAGGCTTGCAGCAAAGCTCGATGTGCCAGCCCAGAACTGAATCGCCCCTATCGCTGCACTGCGCGAACAGGGTGGTTCCAAGGCCGACCGGGCGCGTGCTGTAGACCTTGCTTCTGCCCGGTTTGAGGGTAGTTTGCCCTGACATTCGACTTCCTTTCGTCGGATTAACATTCTCTGGCGGAAGGACGGTGGCCCGACGATTGAAATAAATCGGGCGCCCGTACTTGTTTGCGTATGACATGGACGAAGAAACTTCGCCCTGCATTATCGATGTCGGCCGGCGCGCCGATGATCCTGTTGAACGATCTTTCTGGCTGACACCAGGCTAAACTGGTGTGCGTGAAAGAATTCCCAATTGAGGCCGCCTGCGCAGGAGCCCGCTGAAGTATCATTCGTTAATTTTGATGGTGACATTTTTTTCCCCGTTCAAATCAGAGGTGCTCACTTTGAACCAAACACTCTTTGTCTGTTGCTCAATGAGCATCCCCTCTCCAGCATATTCGAAAAGCTCATCTCGCGATGACAGCACGTCCTTCACTGACCGACCGGATACAACTGCTACCCGCTCACGGAGGTCATGCGACCGCAGTCGAAGATATAGGAATTGCGGTAGCGCATATTCGTATCGTTTTGGCGTGAGAAGTATTGTTCTCTCAAGTGAGCTATTCGCATCCCATTGTCCTGATTGCTTGACTTCGATGACCGAGAATCTGCCCTTTAACTCCGCGTCACGACTTACGCCGCCGTCATCCCAATAGAGGTCGTACGAGTACTGCTCATCGTTGTCTTCCCCAGGCACGGGGGGATAAAGCGACAGCACGAGAGGCTGATCGTATTTGTCTAGAGCCTGGATATTCTTGAAAGGAACATCCAGGTTTGAAACATGATGACGCTCTGGGATAATCGCTCCTTCCCTCACGAATATCGGAAGAGAATCGATCTCCGCGGCCATCGAAAGACGCTGCCCGCCGGTAATTGGATTCGTGCCATCGATCAAATCACGTACGACGTCGTACTGGAACCACTTCGTAGACCGCCCCTCGCCGGTGCGAGGAAAGTAGACCTCGGTTTCAGCCAAATACGATCCGGCTTGGCCAGCGGCGCTCTTCGTTAAAATTGGTGCGACAAGGACCGATTTGGCAAGGAAGAATTGCGTTCCCAGAATATCCCGATTTTCTTCAGTGAAGATTCCCGCGTCACCGTCCCAAAGGCACATGGCCCTGTTAATCGGCGCGCCCGTTTGCGTGTTTTCATACATTGCATCGTACAGCAGATGATGCCAGCGGACTCTGAAGCACACGAATTCCGCCATGATCTGACCGAAGTTCTTCGATCCATCGGCCGTCGCAGGGTCAGTGTAGTTGTAGACTTCCTGATATTGTTTCATGGCGTCATAGTGATTGCGGACCCATGGCTGTAGTGCGGCAGCCTGTGTCCAGCGCGTGATTAGTTCAGGTTCGCTGATGGCGCCGATGTCGATATCTTCCGGACCAAGCACGAGGCGATCGTAGACTGCAGGATTGTGGCTGCGATTTTTTTGCTCACCATAAAATGTATTAGCTGGGTTTGTCGGATCTTCACCCGGCGCGAAGCCTCCCAGATCTGCCCCTACGATAGGAAAGCCGGACATCCCGAGATTGAGAATCTGCGGTATACACACCTGCAAGTGATGCCAAGTGGATGCGTTGTCACCGGTCCAATGTCCGGAATAATGTTGCAGGCCGGGGTAACCGCTTCGGCAAATCACGTAGCTGCGCTTGAAGTCCTTCAGCAAATCCGCGTGAGCCTCGAGACCAAATTCGTATGTGGAGCGCGCCACCATATATGCATGCAAATTCCGCAGCTCCACGAACGGAGTTTTACGGCCATCGCCGAAGCGTGGATCAGTCAACAGCAACTGTCCGTGATAACTGCGCCAATTGAACATATTGGATCGACGGTGATCATCCGTAGGAGACTCGCCAGTAAGCGACCAGCCGAACTGATTGCGAGGAGAAGATGTGTCAGCAAAATTCTTGCCATCCTCCACATGTGGCATAGGGTCGGGGACTGCCATGTCCTGCCAGACGAAGCCTAGCCCGTTTCGCAGGAGGTTGGCATATTGTTTTCCCCAAAAACGCGCAGCTTCGGTTCTGCCGTAGTCAGTCACCACCGCGCCGATGGTATCCCGTTCTCCGGTCTGGGCGTTTACGCCATAATCCAGCACCAAAACGTTCTGATCGGGGTAGCGGACGCCCGCCAGCGGGGTGTAGGTGAGACCTGGATAGGCTGCTTCGCTTCGCGGACCGCGGAATTTTGTGATGTTGCCTTCGCCCTCATTTCGTACGTAGTAAGAGTTTTCGATCAAACCCTTGGCGGTCTCATACTGGGTCTTTGCAAGATCGTTTGGATCGTACGCAATCTTGTCAGCGCGAATGAATGGAGTGATGTTTGTCTGGCATTGCAGACCGTAATCTGCCGCCCAGTCAAATACCGATTTGCCGATTCCGACAGCGCCCCCGGACCAGAAGCTGCTCTTAATCGAGAACACCTTTTTGTCTTCCTGGACGTCTATATCGATACCGAGACCCTCAATCGGCACACCGAAACCGCGATATCCCTCAACGATATCCTCAACATAGACATGTATCTGATCGGTATCGCCTTGCGGACGAAGCAGGCCAAGGCAACCGTATTTGGCCTGATAATAGCCGAAGATATACTTAGGCGGCATGACTGCGCGTCGATTCAGGAGCCCGGCGGGCGCATCAGGAGAAAGAGTCCCTCGTCCCATCAGATAGGTATATGTGTCCAAGATATTGCTTGCGGTTTCGCCGAACATGTAATGGCAGTCAAATTCGCCATGCTGCGCGCCGGCGATAACAGTCTGCGAGTCGCGAGCCACACCTTTGAGCGAAAAAAATGTTTGGCCGGTATTATCAAGAAAGGCGCCGAGAAAAGCTGGCTTTTCATTGATGACGGATCGCTCGATGTAAAAGGGCGCGTTCAGGTATTGTGGGACGTAATAGTTCGCCTTGAACGTATCCTTGTACGACACGCTGTTGGGGAAGACCTCCGGTTGATTGTACCAGAGGTTATCGTAATTGTAGCAAGTAATTTCCTGCCCGTTGCGATCCAGACCGGAGCGTCCACTATGGGAATAACCGCTTGCTCCTTCGTCCGGATCGGCATTCGACGTGAGATTGTAGTCGAGTATTCCGCCAAGGCCGAAGTAGTGGGTGGCTTCCGTTGCTCTACGCACCATATTGGCAACGGTACCAGTGTCTTTTCCCGCATGCATTAGCGGGCCGGAGGACACGTCGATAATACCTCCGTCACTCAGCCTCCGGAGCTGAATCGACAGGAGACCACTCTCAGCTCGGATGAATTCGATGCTGACTGAGCGAAGCAAGATAGAGGCACCATTGCTATTCCAGCTCAGAACAGGGGAGTACCCCAGCGTTGTTTCATGCTGCCTGATTTGTCTCAGCCTGGATGAAACAATAGGGCCATAGACCTTCTCGGGAAAGGCTGAAAGTGAGTTCGCATATGGTGCAAACCGAATCCTAAAGGCGTTTTTCTGACATGACGTAACCTGCAAGACTATCGTGATCGCATGTGCGTCTTCGCTTTCGGAATCGCTCTTTGCCTGGGCGTCAATGTGAATTGTCCAATCTTGGTCGAATCCCCCTGTCGATCTGGGTGCTCCGTCCCAAAAAACGGAATAGAGAACGACATCGTCGCCGACGGTCCATTCGTCCGCGGGAACATAATCATAGGTATTGTACGGCTTCCAAGAAGCCGGTAGCTTTCTGTCAGACATTGTTCATGCCTCTCAATAAACTGGATAGGGCGCTTAGGAAGCACGGTGGAACTCGAAGGCGATCCAGATGCAATCTGTATCGGAATAATATTGATGGGGCGGGTAATAGAAGCACGGATTTTCGGCGCTTGCTGAACGCGCGACATCGGAATGCCCACCCCAGGCGTTGTAAGTTGTGACGATAGGCATCGGTGAATGTGTCGCACCGGGAGCAAGCCGATGCTCCTCATAAAGACCCGCGAAGGACGCCGATGCATCGAACGGAAAAGAATAGTCGCTCAAGGCCACGTTTGCGGGCTCTATGTTCACTGCCTGTTGCGCAGTTTTCAGGTCCCTGAATTTTTGCATGCGACCAAACCCCACGAGTTGTGTGTGGATCTCCAAAAAATTGTGGTAATGGACGTCGTGGACACCTGCATCGGACCCGGCCGGCAACCACCAAAGATTGGCGTAAACGTTGTAACCGAGAGGCTCACTTCCAGGAGGAGATGACTGGCCTGCCATTTTCCAAGGGTCGATCTTGACGAGGTGGTCGAGCTGCAATTGACTTGAAATCCACAGCGGAAGGGACGGAAATCCCTCCGGGTATTGGTAGCGCGTCCAGGAATCCGCCTCAGCGAAAACGTCCGACGTGTGATTTTTTGGCTCGCGGACGTGAACAAGCGACACAAGACCGTCGGCTGATGCGTACGCGGTCGAGATCTGGACACCCGAACGGACGATTGCGCTTTGCAGCGGCTGTACAGTATGCTTGAGGGGAGAAGCAACGGCCGGCGACTTATCGTCATCCGCGTCTGCCGACACAAAGACGGGCTGCGAACCAAGGTTGGTCAAAATGATACTGCTGATGTCACGCGCAGAAAAGAGCGTTCCTGTGTCGAAACTGTAAAGATTGCTGACGAGAAAGCCGCTCAAGTGTTTGCCGTTGAAGGGATACGGCGTCGCAACATTCTCGCCCGACCCTGGTTGCACCACGATGGATTGCGGTGCCGCGGGGTTGGCACCAGGCCCCCTTCGCATATCTGGACCTTGGGGGCCGCGAAGATCGGCAACGAGAAGCCGTGGCGGGCGTCTGTTCGAATCATCGTTTATGGTCTCACGTACCGGGTCTGGGGCTGCATCCGCTCGTCGCGCCAGCATCAAACCTCCTGCGATTCCTCCGCCACCCAGCAGAAGTTTGCGCCGCGAAAGACGGCTTTCATCTACAGATTTATGATCTTCCAGTTGCCCGCCATTCGGGATGAACGTTTTCATGAGTGTCGTCCTCCGCAGTAACCCGTTCTCATCGGCGCATAACTTGGGTTCGCTGTTACGAGAGTGTGCCAGACATCAAAAGAAATGTGACTGATCAACGTAGCTCCCCGGGGTCTGCGGTCTCTCACATGATTTGTAAGTTTGATTGATCCCGCAGTTGTTTCGGCTGCGGCGTGTCGGCGGCCCCGCGACGGATCGGGATGTGCCACCTCCAACTGGGGGGCTACCCAAACCCGATCCGCTTGCAAGCCGTCCCCGGGATCGCGACGAATGCACGTTGCCTTCTTTTCAAACCGTTCGCTGCCGAAATGTGCCATTAGAGTCTCCGTGACGAGATATAAGATTCATTGCGGGTCTAAACCGTCATGACGCAAGTGTCAACGTCATAGGTCATCAGTGCGCGTATATTGCCGCGACAACATAACTCGCCACTCCATGGAGGAGGCATTTCGTTAGCCTGATTGCGTTTTCACTCATCTAGTGGCAGCGAGGAATTCCTCGGCGACTCGCGCCGGGGCGCGGGCCACTCCTCGAGCGGGACGAACGTTCCTCCATCCCACAGAGACCTCCTGCCGGTCGAGTGGCAAGCGCAGACCAAGCAGCGACGCGCCGTAGCCGACCGGAGTAGGCTTGGATTGCATGCACCATAGCGTCAATGCCGTGGGCGGCGAGGTGCGGCGGCATGCTGAGCGTTAGTTCGGAATCGAGGATCGCCTACTCCTGAATGAGGGGCGGCGAGATCACGACTTTCTTTTCGGCGATAGTGTCGCTACGATGGCGACAGGCTTCACTTGCGATCCGGTGGCCGCCGTGGCCGGCACCCGCAAAAGCGGCAGCCGCTCGCCGGTGGCAAGGTAGATACCATAGATATCATCAAGCCAACCCGGGGATTTCGAGAGATAGACGACGAGCTTTGCCGTATGCGGCGCGCTGCCGCCGCCGATCGATAGGACAGCTTCGATGCCGCGCTGGCGGGAAAGTTCAGCCGCCGCTCCGATGACATGCGATGGCGGGTAGGTGACCAGGCCGTCGAACACGGTAAGCGCGATATCCCGCGGGAATATACCATCAACCAATGCTGAAGAGCGGTATTAAGCGGAAGCAGCCATGGCCGCATAACTTGAACGAAATCGTCCCGAGTAAATCCGGTGCGGTTCAACCTCACGCAAATGCGGGATGTTCTTGCAACACCTCATTTGCTAGTTTTCCTCTGCCGATGTGATCTTCTTGCTGAGGTCCTTATCCGTCGAGCGCACGTGGATGCGCAAAATACGTGAGTTCACTTGCTTAGCCTCTGGATTCGGAACTCGCCTTTCCTGCAGTCGTCGAGCGCGAAGCCAGCGAGACATAGAACGGGGCGCGGCCCCAAACCTCGAACATGATGTCCATTATCTCTGCATTGGCGCAATTCAGCGATTTCATCGCTTGCTCGTACGACGATCGGCCTACCGCTCCGCTTGAGAGCTCATACAATGATCGGCCTTTGTCCCGCGCTTGCCGGATCGCGTCCGACTCCCAGACGGTTGCTGTCAACAGATCATCCCCCAGGGATTCGCGCAACATTGCGATTGACTTCTGCTGTGAGACGTCACGCGGATCGTGCCTTGTCACCAGATATTTGAAGAAATCATGATTTACGGTCCTCCCAGCCCTTTCGATCAGTGCGACGGAATGCGTGAAAGAGTAGAGGGACGAGGTCATTGACACGATCTCAGGCATCTCAGGGCGGACCGTCACAAGAACGCCGGTTGCTGCTTCATATGCACCCGCGGTCAGAAAGTCTCCATCTCCGCAGGCGAGAACGATCACATCATAATCCGCCTCAACTTCCTTAAGCGCAGACACCATCCTGGCGCTAGCGTCCGGGTACCTCAATTTCTCGCTACGGAAGCGCCGGCCACACTCCTCTTCAAAAAAAGAGAGTTCGGCAGAGCCCGGAACGAGATCAAGACCATCAAAAAGGGTGGGTTGGATTGCTGACCGCATACTTTCCTGATGCTCGTCAAAGCGTATCGCCGCATAGATGCTCGCATTGTGGACTGGATAACCAAAGTAGTAAAAACCGAACATCTTAGATAACGAGCCGTGCGAATCGAGATCTATAGCGAGGACGCGGAAACCTTGAAGTGCAAGGCCTTGAGCCAGATAAAACGATGTGGTGGTGCTTGCGGGACCGGCGACTACCGAGATGATCTGCAGCTTATCACCCTCGCGTCGCCGCGGGCGAAACTTCAAAGCCTCTTTTGGACGGGCTGAAGCGAGATGATTACGGAGTTCGTTGATCTGTTCAAGTGTATAGGAGCGTCGTCCTGCGGTCCCAAGCTCGGGTGTCGGGCCTTGCCCATCAATTGACAACTGGCGCAGATAGCTACCCGACACACCGAGAATCTCAGCGACCTCGCCCAACGAGAACGAGCGCAACGTCCTGAGGTCTGGAAGTGGTGCTCTGGCGGCCACGCCCTGCGCCTTTATGGAAGCCCAAATACTATCGCTATGGCGCCGAACGCGATCCACTATACGCTCTTCATCGTCTGGTTTCTCGGATTGTGGCATAAATAACCTCGTGACGGGTTTTGTAATGAATGACGGTTCTATTACGATATTAGGTAGGCAGCAGTCAATATGCTTCGCCTCATCGCTCTATCGAGACGGCCTTTCGTCAGCCTCATCTGATGTAGTTGTATTGCTCCTCTTCGTGAGAGCGCAGCGAAGCATTTCCTCGGCGACCCGCTTCGGGCTCGGGCGTGGGTCAGTCTTCGAGCGGAAGTATGTTCCTCCATCGCGGGGGCCTTTGCAGGTGAAGCAATCGATCCAGCGCGCTGGCGGTTCTGCGCAACGGCATGACCTATTATGCAAAGAGACTGAGCGGCGTGACGCTACAGATCGAAGACGCGCAGAACGACGTTTCTAAGCAGCAGAGCCAGATCCAGAATTTCATCGCCTCCAAGGTCGATGCAATCATCGTCAACCCTGTCGATACCGATGCGACCACGGCGATGTCGAAGCTCGCGGCCGATGCCGGCATTTCGCTGGTTTACGTGCTTCCAACGAGCTGGAATCCGGCACGCTGGAAACCAAGGAAATCTGCCGCATTCGCGGCGGCACTTTGCTCCCTTCATTGGGTAACGAGCAGAACACATACTCGCCGTCTTCGAGCGAGGGCTTCATATTCGACAGCATCTCGAACTTGTCTCGCAACACAGTAGTCATTTTAGCGGTCCCGCTGTCGATAATCATCGTGTCTTAAGATGGTCGGTCATTGTGTAGGACGGAAACCGGGAGCGAACAAATGAGATTTCCTTAACTGACATAAGGCAGATTGTCGATGTTGGATCGATTCCGTCGCTCAAAGCTTGCTTTGCGAAGGACTTCGACAAGTGCCTGAAGCTGTGATTACAGGTTTTGACCTTGCCCCCAAGTTTTACCCAGTTTTGAGTTCGCTCCAGCGGTTTTTGGTTGCTGTTGTTGGTTCGGTAGCGGCGGGTTGCGGTGCGGAGCCATTTCGGCTTCGCAGCACCGGATAGAATTCCCGGCATTGCAAGTGGCAAACGTTACGCGGCGAAAAACAATCCACGGCGAGGCGCCGAGGCTTTGCGATGCAAGCTCCGTTTGCCGTCGATTCCGGAAAGTGCTCCGCCAATACTGATGACAACGAATGGAACGGCAACAACTGTATGAGCGATGATGACCTTAAGTAGGTATTCGTCAGGCCGAGTCGAGCGAGAAGCACCTGCATCCGAACACCAAGCACCACCGCAGGCACCACCATTGGCAGACGGAAAAGTGTGTTGTTCCGCGCAACAAAAGGGTTCGAGCTCGAAGGCCCAAAGAAGCCGCCATTTCAAGTAAGGTGGCTAACAACGTAGTCCCGCCACCAATCATCAGGCTGTTGACGATCGATCGCCGCCACGTGTCCGCCGGAAGCAGTTCCTCAAACCAACGAAGGGAATAGGACGGAACAGCGTAGGTCAGAATTACGCAAGACCAAGGCGGCCAAACGCCTGCTGGAAGCAAGGATACCTGCCGAAGCGCATCGTCACCGACAAGCTCCGCTCCTATGGAGCGGCACTGCGGCAGGTCGTGCCTACTCGACCATCGATCGCACAAGGGGCCCGAACAATCGTGCCGAGAATTCGCATTTGCCGCTGCGAAAACGTCAGCGGATGATGCAACGATTTCGCTCAACGGGTGCGTTGCAACGCTTCACCAACATCTTCTCGGCCGTGCGAAATCTCGTCGTCCCTTCACACTCAACGCGTTCCGCCATCGCGGTTCACCTGCATCGTCTCGATGCGTTCGCCCAACGGAAAATGGCTACTGCAGTGACGGCCTGAGCCCGCATCATACCGCAAACGCACCTAGAGAAGTTAATTTGACACCGCCCTTTTCGCCGATCGCACCTTGGTCGTTGGCACTCTTAGCACGACCCCCGTCAAGGTCCACTCCCTGCCCGCCTCTCACGGCATAGCCGCTGGGACGGGTTTAATTGGTTTCTCTGCGTTCCGCGTCCAGCCAGTTTTCGAGCTTCAGTCCGGGATACGCCAGGAAGTCCCGCGTGTTGTTGGTCACCAATACCGTGTCCAGAGCGATCGCATGCGATGCGATCAGTTTGTCGAGATGATCTTTCTTCCGGTCTCTCGTCGCCATTCGAACCGGACCGTAGGCACGCGCTGCTGCGATCCCAAACGGCTCTACCGTGATCAGCTCGGCCAGGGCGGTGAGATTATCAAGTTCTCGTGCCGGATCATCGGATGCGGAAACACCGTACTCGAGTTCCGCGAAGGTGATGGCGGACATCACCACGTCCCCCACATAGCAACTGGCAAAGCGGCGAGCGACCTGCTCCGGCTGGTTTTTCATCAGGTAGATACACATGTTCGTATCGAGCATGTAACGCGCCATCAGATCTTATCCCGCTCCTCTTGCTCATGGGACTCTCTTCCGTCGCGCATGAAATCCGGAGAGAAGCGGGCGAATACATCCAGAACGCCGGCCAGGGAGCGATGCACAGGACGGATGCGAAGCTCGTCGCCGATGCGCTCGATTTCCAACTCAACATCGGTTCGCTCAAACGCCAGTTCCGCCGGTATGCGAACCGCCTGGGAATTTCCATTCTTGAAAGCTTTAGTGGTGTGCATGTCATCAACCTTGTGTGTACGTGGATGTACTATATCCTAGGCTTTCCAACTTGTACATACTTAGTGTGTACGTTTAGCGCTTGGACGGGCGCATCTCGCAACAGGTTGCGGTCGCTCGTGCCGAATCGTGTGCTGGTCCACCCGCCAGCGGGTATTGGCCCATTCGGGCAACAGTTCGTTCCTGCCCCGTCCCAATCTAGACAGACGATTGAGAGCGCGATGCCGCGCTCACATTTGCAAGGAGCATCCGTAGAAGGCGTATGCGCGTCTCACCCGTGACATGCCGCTCTTACGATAGGCCGGTACTTGCGCCAATGTCGCCGGCAGCCGCGACTTCGACGGCGTAGTGCGAAAGGCGGTGAAATGTTCGCCGCCGATCTGTGTTGTATCTAGATTGCGATTGGACGGGCACCTACGTCGTCGACCGTGACAAATGGGCGGTGTATTGCAGATGTATGGCTGATCTCCGCTTTGCGGCGGATCTCCGCAACCGACATCCTGGCGATCGTTCCTCCCGGCCGAAGGCGAGCCCACGCCGGACCGCGGAGCTCGCTGCGGAAATTGTCTCGCTGTGCCCTCACTAAGAGAAAATTCAATTAGAAAGGCCTTTCGATGGAGCCGGAAGTTTGCTGGCGCGGCAGCTTTTTGGCTGTTGACGAGCATATAACGATTCTATATCGTTCCGACGGATTAAAAACAAAATACATATATAAATCCGTCAGGATTCTAATGTTGCTCATTTCGAGAATCCGCGCTTCAAGGGGTCCAACTCCCTTGTCTCGGCGATTGAATGAGGGGGTCGAGTACATCTTTGGCGTCCCCGGCGAGGAAGCCCTCGACGTCGTCGCTCCTGCTCCATCTGCATCAAGTCGGCGCCTTCCTGTCACGATGAGGACACCGGCACTCTCTCAAAAGAAGGATACTGTCACGATGGTCCGTACCCGCAGAAGCCATTTCAGAAGACGAGATCACCGGCGTTTATTGTCCCACAGATGGAACGCGCGCCACGTTTTGGACTCGAAGCAACTCGAGCTGATCCTCAACACACTCATTCCTGAACACACTCATTCCTGAACCTTGGAGAATAAAACATGACCTCTAATATAAGTATTGGCTCGCCAGCCCCGTCGATCAACGTGCAGCACTGGCTCCGCGGCGATCCGCTTTCCAACTTCCAGCTCGGCAAGATCTACATCCTCGATTTCTTTTCGACTACCTGCGGATATTGCGCGCCGGTGCTGTCCCACTTGGCGCAGATGCAGGAGGAATTCAGCGACATGGGAGTTGAACTCATCGGGGTCGCAGCAAATGAGGAAGCTGAAACGGCTAACGAGGCCCTAGCTCAGGTGGACAAATGGGTAACCAAATGGCTCCCGAATACGAAAATTCGGATCGGGTTCGACCACTCAGGCGAAATGGCTAAGCATTGGCTGTTAGCCAGCCTGTCTTTCCATCTTCCACAGGCGTTCATTGTTGGCCGAGACGGCAGCATCGCCTTCATCGGTGATCCGGACATGCCCGTGCTGCAGACCCTGGCGGAGTATAAGGGTGAGCAGGGGTGATGTCAGGTTAACTCGCCATGAAGCGACCGGCTGGTAGTTGATGCCAATGACCCAGCCGAGTTAATGATCAATGTAACAGACATTCCCAAATATTAGCGATCGCTTCTCGCAAAGTACATTTGCCGGAAGGCGATGTTGTCGCCGCTGACCTTCTTCCCTGGGTTGGTGTCCACTTTGTGGGCGGGCACAAAAGCTACATGCTCAACAAAGGTGCAGCGATGCTGACGCGACGGGTGGCGATGCCTCTCTGGAATCCACTGCTTTTAGGAGGCACGCCATGTGTAATGAATTGATCCTCATCATCGATGACGATCGGGAAACGCGTGCTCTACTAAAATTTTACCTTGAGAGAGAAGGTTATCGAACAGTGGAGGCTTCCGATGGAGAAATAGGCCTTGCGCACCATATGAAGCTGAAACCCGATCTCGTCATGCTCGAAGTCTCGTTACCCCGCCGGAACGGCTTTGAGGTATTGGCTGAAATAAGGCGTCGCGGCGACACGTTGGTGATTGTGGTGACGTGCCGGGACAAGCCTATTGACGAACTGCAGGGCTATCGATGCGGAGCAGATGATTACATTGTCAAACCGTTCGAACCGGACGTAGTGGTAGCCCGTACCACAGCGGTGCTACGGAGGGCCGGTGGTCGCATCGCCAATCTGCCAATCCGCCTTGGAAAACTGACTGTCGACCAGTCAGCACGCGCCGCATGGGTAGATCAACCGACCGGACGAAAAGACCTGCAGCTGACCCAAACGGAGTTCAAGCTTATCGCTCGTCTGGCTCGTTCCCCCGGCCGCGTGTTCGAGCGTGGTGAACTGATTGACGAATGTTTTCCAGACAATGTACCGCTCGACCGGACCATAGATACTCATATGTGCAATCTGAGATACAAACTCGGTGCCGCAGGCGTGCGCGGCATGCTGGTCTCCGTCAGGGGCATTGGATACCGAATGGACAATACAGATGGTTAAATTAAAGCTAGAAAATTTGCAAACAATGATCGTTCGCGCTCGTGTGCAAAAGCTACAATCTTCATCACGATACTGGATGAACTGTCTCCGGACGCCTCCGAGTCGTCCTGGACTGTTGTCGCCGCACTCAGTTTAATAGCAATAATCGGTCTTATTCCCGCCGCCGTTGTCGGCCGTCGGCCTAGCCCAAGACATCGTGAGTGCTCTGCCACCCATTCGATAGCCGCCGGTGATTATTCCGTGCGTGTCACACCGCCCCCGAACCCGTTCGAGGATGCCTATGCTTTTACCGCCAATATTAACGCGATGGCCGAGCGCCTGGAGGAGTTTAAAGCAGACCTCAGATACTGGAACTCAGCGATTGCGCATGAAGTCCGAACGTCCTCGACCGTGCTATTAGGCAATCTGCGTGGTCTTTCGACCGGTGTAATCGCTCGCATGATTCCCTATCTCGACTATCTTGATTCTATCATCACGATTTAGAGAATCTTCTTCTAATTGAAATAGGTGGCCTGGCTGATGCCCTCCTTGCGGCAGATCTCAGCAACCAAGACACCTTCATCACCTTGCTTCAGAATGAACGCCTTCTGCGCGTCCGAAAATTGCGATGCCTTCATCGTCTTCCCTTCCTTTCCCTGCGAGGAAAATGCACCGGAAAACTCTAACCAAAACTGGTCTAGTTTGAAGGGTTCAGATCAGAACTTCGTCAGCGGTCGGTGATAGTTTGAGCTTGATCACATTGTGGAACAGTGGCGCACTTGCGCTATGCAGGCGGCCTCAAAATCTGATTGCCGTAGAGCTTCTTGTAACCCCCATAGCCATCGGTATGCACCACACCGCTGGAGTATGCGAATTGGTCAGCCTCAACATTTCCACGTACAAGTTTCGAGATTTTCTACCATTTTGATCTTAAGATCATGACGTTTATGAATTGCGAAACCACGAAATACACGCGTCTACAAGAACATCTACCGGATCTATAACATCAGTACCTTTGAATATGTCTCGCGACGCGCTAGACAGCTCACTGCATCCAAGTATAATAGCGTCAGGCTTGAGGCTTCGTGTTCGCGCTACCAGTAATGCCATTTTAAATCTGGCGCGACTTATATTTCCGCTCTTGACGTCATCAATGACCCTTGTTGCGTCTTGTTGGATTGAGTCGACGTCAGGGACGGCGCCCCCCCAGCCTGCAGCTGAATATCCATATAATTTGCGTTGAATATTTGCTTCCATTCCTAAGACAATTGTTCGCAGGTTATCCATATCCGTGTCGTTATGCTGATGTATAAAGTCGCGGGTAACCTCAACCATACTAATGAAATTTATTGTTAGAGCATTTGCAATATCGGACGACCAAAAATGTGCCGTATTGCAGGGAATGGCTATAGCTCCACATCCAACTTTCTCGAGCCATTGCGCGCGTTCCAGGATTTGCCGCAAAGGCGTGTCGCTGGCGATAGATATTGCGTGTGATCGATCAGAAATGTTGGGAAGTGATAGAGCAATAAATGGGACGTGCTCTCGATCTGTCTCCCCGCCACTCTTGTGAGCCAAAGCCTGCAGAAATTTGGCAGTTGCTAGGCTTTCCATTCCTCCTATCACTCCAAGTGGCTTCTTTAACCCAGTTATATGGGGAGGACAGGCATTTGCTTCCCGTTTTCCGTTAAGCATCAGAAAAACTCATCTTGGGGGAGAGTGGATTCGGTGACACATGAGTGCACCGCGGGCGACTGCAATCGAATTTTTTCTGTTCACTGATCAATCATTGCGGAACGTCCCTTTAGTTGGTCTCGGCAGCAAAAGGCCATGATAGTCATCATCGGTGTCTCCTTGTTGCCGTCTGTATGAGCTTAGTAAGTTCAAGTCGCGTGGAGGTTCGATGGAGCGATCATGGACGCGCGGCCTAAAGGGCGAGCGCATCAAGTTCCGCCGCGCGTTAGGTCACGGCAACAGCACATCGCCGCTTTAGCAGATGTCAGGTGCGGTGACCCGCCGGCTTCCGGGCGGTCGATGACCGCAGCGCAGCAGCGCACAGATCCAGGTCGCGAAGAGCTAGCGATAACGTCGCCCACAGGCACGTCAGCCTTCTCGTGCGCACTAGGAGGTTCGGTTGTGATGCCGTGCTCTGTGGGAGACAGTGCTCCCTGCCTTTAATGCCAATCGTTGAATGTGGGATAAACGAGATCTTCGGTCTGTCCGTCGAAGCCTTTGGTATCGATTTCGGGAGTTGCCGGATCGCTTCGGCTAATTGCGCGTCGGAACTTGCGTGTGGACGGCGCGACGGCGCAGATCCTGACAATCGCCGAGGACAAGGCTTTCACCGACGATGTCCCTTTGTCTGCAGGAGCGACGGTACCATCGAGATCCCGGAGGCTAGCATACCCTTTCCGGCAACTCAGTCGCCTTGCGGACCGCTTGAGCTGATCCTTAGGGCCTCGAGCATACGAGCCAATGGCGAAGGTCGTGGCGCGTTGTCGATTGCTTCTTCCCGTGCGAGGCCACACCGACATGGGGGATCGTTCCTCCTGGCCGAAGACGGGTCTACACCTGACCGGAGCGGATCGTCGAGCTCGCTGCGCCCTCGCGGAGTGAAAATGAGCCGATGTTAGCCGCGGCACCATATTGGACCTCGACATTGCATAAAATAGTCGATATGAGCTCCACATGACGGCATTACACCGTCATTGCGATAATCATCCGTCAAAATGGACACGTCGCAATGGCAGCCCGTACCGCAGAGACTTCTTCAGAAGACGAGATCACCAGCGTTTGTTGTCCAACCGATGGAACGAGCGCCGCCTTTCGATATCGGAGCAACTCGAGCAGATACTTGGCAGGAAGGGCTCATTCCTCGAGCACGGAGCGCTGGCTGAAAGACTGTGGAGAACAAGAAATGACTTCTAGTTTAAATAGCGGCTCTCCAGCCCCGTCTATCAAAGTGCAGCACTGGGTGCGCGGCGATCCGCTTTCCAACTTCAAGCTGGGCAAAATATACATCCCTGTGTTCGTTTCGATTACCTGCAGTGGTTGCGGGCCGGCGCTGGTCCGCCTGGCTCAGTTGCAAGAGCAATACCGGTACATCGGAATTGAGGTCATCGGCATTGTAGCAAATAAGCGGACTGCAACGGTTGACGAGGCCCTAGCTGAGGTGGACGCATGGGTGACCAAATGGCTCCCGAATGCGAACATACGGATCGCGTTCGACTACTCAGGCGAAATGGATGAGGATTGGCTCAAAGCCAGTCTATCTTTCGCCGTTCCACGGGCGTTCGTTGTCGACCAAGACGGCAGCATCGCGTTTATCGGCCACCCGGACTCGCTCGAGGACGTTTTGCCAAAAGTGACTGACGGAAGCTGGCGCGCCAGCGCGGAAGCAAAAAATGCCGAAAAGGAGCGGATTGCTGAAGGCGAGATCGATGCAACGGAGAACGCGTTGCGTCGTCGAATTCGGGCGGCGACAGACATTGAGGATTGGAAGTCGGCGCTCTCGGTAATTGAAGAGGGCATCAACCTTTTCCCGGACAGGATCTCTTTGCGCCAGTCGCAAGTCTCGATGTTGATCGGAGAAATGCGCGACATGGAGGCGGGCTGGATAGCATTAGCGCAATTCGCTCGCGATGCAATTGAACGAAACTCTGAAGATTGGCGTTTCGCGGCGATGGAAGAACTCTTCGGTCCACACTATGATTACTCGGAGCTTCCATTTGCAGAACGCTTGTCGCTGGGCAAGGAGCTCTCCGAACGTTGCCTGATACTGTGTGCACAGCAAGATGCCCTCTCACGGGCTGAGTCTTACGAAACGATTGCTCAACACTACAATGAGAGCGGCGATTACGGCCTGGCGGTGGGGTTGATCGAGCTTGCTTTGAATTTGGTAGACGGAGGGCCACTTCCAGACGAAGATAAGCAGGAATGGCTGGCGCATTTGCTGCGAGTCCTGACGGAATACAAGGGCGAGGCGGCTTTTTACGGGGGAATATGCATGCCTCCGCCGAAGTAGCCTTGAAAATAGCAACCTGTTGGCGCTGCTCAGGCAGCTCCAACAGGAATTCTGACGAACATTGGAGCAAAACGCATGCAGATCCAACCTGATCGCTCGCTTCTTGCGCGAGCTTCCGCAATGGGTCGTGGCTGTGGACCGGTCCCAAGTCTTCGCGAGAGAACCTAGCCATTATTGGAGTGCGCCCTGAAGGTCGTGGGACTGTTAGCCAAAATGTCAGATGCGGACGGCCTGACCGCAGGGCGACGCTCCTATACGCTTCGATAGATCAACGATTCCCGTTGCTGCTGACGCTTGCAAGACGTCCAGTGCTTCATGCCGGCACCTTCCCCCGCTGTTCGTGCGGTAAAGTATTGCGGGCTGACAATCGCCGCTGAGACGTCTTCTACATGCCTCTTAAGTCATTCGCTGCCGGCAGCGCCCGCCGGTCACCTTTCGCCCTTTCACCGCATAGAAGTGTCATCATGTCTGGACAATCATTGCCGACGCTGCCGATGTGGCGCGTCGATAACATCGAGCCCTCACCCGAAATGTTGACGCTATGCGCCAACGGTCCGATCCACCGCGTGCGCTTCCCCTCGGGGCACGAAGGCTGGTGGGTAACAGGCTACGACGAGGCTAAGGCGGTCCTGTCCGATGCGGCCTTTCGGCCCTCGGGAATGCCTCCGGCGGCATTCACCCCGGCCACGGTTATTCTCGGTTCCCCTGGGTGGCTGGGCTCGCACGAGGGCATCGAGCATGCCCGCTTACGCACGATCGTGGCGCCGGCCTTCAGCAGCGGAAGGCTGAAGCTGCTCGCGCAGCAGGTCGAGGCGATCGCCGCACAGTTGTTCGAGACGCTGGCGGCCCAGCCCCAGCCCGCCGACCTGCGCCGTCATCTCTCGTTTCCGCTTCCGGCCATGGTCATCAGCGCGCTGATGGGCGTGCCCTATGAGGATCACGCCTTTTTCGCCAGGCTGTCCGACGAGGTGATGACGCACCAACATGAAAGCGGCCCGCGTAACGCGGCGCGCTCGGCCTGGGAAGAATTGCGCAGCTACATTCGCGGCAAGATACGAGACAAGCGTCAGGATCCGGGTGACAACCTACTGACGGATCTGCTCACAGCGGTTGACCAGGGCAAGGCGAGCGAGGAAGAGGCGGTCGGCCTGGCGGCCGGCATGCTGGTGGCCGGGCACGAGACAACCGTCGCGCAGATCGAATTCGGCCTGCTGGCCATGTTCCGCCATCCGCAACAGCGCGAACGTCTCGGCGGCGATCCATCCCTGGTTGACAAGGCGGTGGAGGAAATCCTGCGAATGTACCCGCCGGGCTCGGGCTGGGACGGCATCATGCGTTATCCGAGGACCGACGTGACGATCGCGGGCGTGCATATTCCCGCGGAGAGCAAGGTGCTGGTCGGCTTGCCGGCGACGTCATTCGACCCACGCCATTTCGACGACCCAGAAATCTTCGACATCGGACGCGACAGAAAGCCGCACTTGGCTTTCTCATACGGGCCGCACTACTGCATCGGCGTGGGGCTGGCCAGAGTGGAACTCAAAGTGGTGTTAGGTTCGATCTTCCAGCGCTTTCCTGCTCTACGCCTGGCCGTGGCGCCCGAAGAACTAAAGTTGCGCAAAGAGATTATCACTGGTGGGTTCGAGGAGTTTCCGGTGCTCTGGTGATTCATGGACACCAGCGGGATCGCAACCTTCTTGAAATGCGCAGGAGCTATCGAGACCGCCCTCCATTAGCGGTGGTGATCGGGGCGGATTGCAAGACATGTCGGCAACCCTACAAAACATAGCGACAACGAAACATGTGCAATCTCGAAGGCTTAGCCGCACCAAAATCGAGTTGCATCATCACGAGGTAACGCGAGAAGCCAAGGTTCCGAACAAGACACATGCCGCAGCCACGTTACGCCAGGGAGTGAGGGTTCCGGATATTTTGTCCGTAACGTTCAAAGAGAGTGGCAGCCGGTCGACAGCGCAAGTCGCAGCTTCGGACCTTGTTCACGCCCTCTCCCGCAGCCCTTAGCAGCGCGTTGTTCCATTTTTATGACAGATAAGCTCCGGCTTTAAGATATCGACGCCTCGGCGACGCGGAAATGCATCCGCATCTCGCTGGTCTCGGCTTCACGATCGAGCAGTGCTCGTCGGTCAACGGAGCCGTTGAGGAAGCTGATATCGTCACCACGGTAACGGCAACAGTGCGCGACCATCCTGTCGGACAACCATGTCAGCCTGGCATCCACATGAACGCGGTGGTGGGGATGCCTGGCGAGACGGAACTTAGCAAGGATATCCTCCTGCGCTCGGACATCTTTTTGGAGTATCCGCCACAGACCCGCATCGAAGGCCAGATCCAGCAGTTGCCGGTCCAGCATCCTCTATCGAACTTTGATGACTGGTCGAGTGGACGGCCGTGGAAGCGCCGACCAGATCACGGTGTTCGACAGCGTCGGCTCCGCCATCGGCGCAGAGATGCAAGGCGGGATGGTGGTTCAAGCGTATGAGGATTTTTGGCCACATAGTGCGATCGGCAACAAGATACCGACCCCACTGGTGAATTCGGAAAGCCGCGAGCCCGCTTCACGAAATATGCGGGAAAGTCCGAAGAGCCGAGTCGATGTAACGATGCGGTGCCGCCCATATCTGTGAGGTGCGTGCGCGATCTACGGCCACGAACCAGCGCCAGACGGACCTCATCGGTCACGCCGCAAGCCAGCATCCGACCGGAGGCACTCTCCACGAACAACTGTCCCGAATTGCCGCACTATTTAGCATTCGCTTGCATGCGCAGACTGCGATGATACCGTTCGCCGACAACCTGGGGGGATCGCGTATGACAATTGAAGAGCTGATCGATATACAGGAAGCAGGTTCAAGAGCGCGGGTGCTCGGCCTGAAGGCTCACGAGAACCCATACCTCGCCGCCCACAGGACGCCTACTGGTGATGGCAGCGCTCTCGGAGATCGGCTTGCGCGGCACGACGCGTGGAAGTTCGGTTGGGAAGCGGAGGATGCTAGCCGCGAAGGAAGGGTTGTTTCGCACTTCCAGGAATTGGCCTCTGCCAAACGGCGTTCGCATGATGCGTAACGTTATTGTGGTGGTTCGCTAGCGACGAGAAGTTTTCAGGCCCGTCGCGGCAAAGGATCGGCATCTTTTCACCATCGGGTCGCCGCCAGCTGCCCAACTGCGGTGCAAACTCGCGACGGCCCACAATCAGCTTCCGAATCTGGCAGGAGCGTTCAGCCGGTAGGGAAGCTCCTAGGGAGTGATGCACTGATCATTCCCAAGCGGAGAGCGACGGACAAACATTCGAGAATTGCCTCGGCGTGATACGCTCATGGCCCGCAGGTTGGGCCAGGGCGTTCGAGAAACCTGCGGAGGCCGTTGAGCGGCCGTCGTCTTGAAGGAATCGGCCGAAGAACGGCGCGGCCTGAGCTCATAGTCTTGACGCCTTAAGGATGGTGGAACTCGAACGTCAAACAGGATGCAACCCCGCGTGGCAGCGTACAATGCTGGTGAATGTCCGGGGCACTTGGCGGAGTTCGGTATCGCGACGCGACAGGGCATTGCCGCAGTCGGAATGCTTATGTGACACGGATCAAGCACCGGCACATAGCGCGAGAAGGTGTCGACCACCGTCAGAACCCGCAACTTCTTTCCGGTCGCCAGCTGGTCGTGAACGAGGTCCATGGCCATGCCCCAACCCTCACGCTCTAAGAGCACATGCACCCGACGGTAGCCGTAGCGCACTGTCGCAGATCTCGCGAATACGCCGTTCCAAGCCGGCCTGATCGGCACGGCGAGAGATGTAGTGTTAGCTTGAACGATCGAAGTTGAGCGTCCAATGACGGGCAAGGGCGTGCGTTATCGACATCATCCGGCCTCCACCCAATTCCTGCTCGCTTAGCGGCTCCGCTCCAATACGGCTATCTGCCTATGCAATCGCTGCCTTGGATCGAACCGGCTCAACGCTACTTTTCCTTGATTTTCTCCGGAAGAAAGGAAGGCCACTATAAGGAAGGCCACTATAATGAGGAATACGACGACCAGGTAACCGGAACTATCTCCGCTATTGCTCCCACTTCGGCTTGCGACGGCCGTGGGAGCTGGCGGCGACACTTGCGGCGAAAGGCTCACCGGCTCGGAAGAAAGGACCTGGCTTGCCGCCAGTGCGGTTTCCAGCTCGCGTTCGTCGTGCGATGAGAGGCCAAGTTTCAGGGCTCGGATCGCGCCGAGGTCCGCTCTCGCAAAGTTCCTCCTGGCCGAGATGGACGAAGCCGCAACCTTCCTCGATCGCAAGCCGCCAGTGGTCGTTGACGATCAGCTCACATCGATTTAGCGCAGACTGCTACTGCGCGACTAATCTCGGTACATAGTTCAGCCTCCGGACGATCCTTGATGCGCAACTGTACCAGCTTGATGCCGAGAGGGTACCAGTCGGGCAATCCACTCGGCGCTGTCGACGATCAGGTAGAACGGGTCGCGCTTCAAGTGAACACCGCCTTTCCGATCACCGGCGTGGAGGGTACGGCCATGTCGCGCGGCTCCATCAGTCCGGCGTTAAAGGCTTGATTGCCGGCGGCGATTGCCGCGGCAAAGGCGGCTGCCATCGCGGCGGGATCTGCCGCGCCGGCAACGGCGGTGTTGAGCAGAACCGCATCGAAACCGAGCTCCATGACCGCAGTTGCGTGCGACGGCCGACCGATGCCGGCATCGACGATCAGCGACACGTCAGGGAAATGGGCCCGCATTGCTCTGAGCGCCGTGGGATTGAGCGGCCCGGCGGCACTGCCGATCGGTGCGCACCAAGGCATGAGCACCTTGCAGCCGGCGTCCAGCAGTCGTTCGGCCACAACCAGATCGTCCGTCGTGTACGGGAAGACTTCAAAACCTTCACCGACGAGAATGCGAGCCGCCTCGACGAGACCGAAGACATCCGGCTGTAACGTATCATGGTTGCCGATAACCTCGAGCTTGATCCAGTCGGTGGAGAACAGCTCGCGTGCCATCCTTGCCGTCAGCACCGCTTCCGCGACGCTGTGGCAACCTGCGGTGTTGGGTAGGATACGAACGCCGAGCGCGCGGACCATTTCGAAGAAGGTGCCCCCACTGCGGCCGCCAGACATTTCACGACGAAGCGAGACGGTGACGATTTCCGTCGCCGATTGCCTTACAGCCTCGGCGAGGACGGCAGGAGAGGGGTATCGCGCTGTGCCAAGCAGCAGACGGGAGGTAATTTCGGACCCATAAAGCGTCAGCATCAGTCAACCTCCCTGCATCGGCGACAGGATTTCGATTCTGTCATTGTCGTTGAGCGATCGATCGAACCGGTCTTCGCGATGGACAAGCTCACCGTTGACGGCTGTCGCCAGCCAATCACCCTCGTATTCCATCAAGACTAAAAGCTCCGACAGCGTCTCAGCCGCGACATCCAGAGCCTCGCCATTTACGATTAATTTCAAGGGGCGTTCCTTCCCGTAGTGTGTTGGTTGAAGACAAGTTCAGCGGCCTCGGCGGCCATGGCTGGCGCGAGCAGAAAGCCGTGGCGGTAGAGGCCGTTGAGCGAGATCACCTTCCCCTGATGGCTTGCACGTGGAAGATTGTCCGGAAAGGCTGGGCGGATTCCGACACCCGTTTCGATTATGGTTGCATCGGCAAAGGCCGGATTTAGCGTGTATGCAGCGTTGAGCAGTTCCATCAGTGAACGGGCGACTATAGGCCCGTCGAATTCCGTCTCGATCATCGTCGCGCCGACCATGAACAGACCGTCTCCACGCGGGACGATGTAGACGGGGAAACGCGGATGGAGCAAGCGGACCGGCCGGGAGAGATCCACGTCAAAGCTTCTAAGGTAGAGCATTTCGCCGCGAACGCCGCGCAACTCCTTCGCCTCGCCGATCTGCGCTGCGCCCGTGCAATCGACGACACCGTCAAAGCTCTCCTCGTGCGGGCTCTCGCCCACGAAGGTGACCCCCTGAACCGTCAGCTTGGTGCGCAGCAGACACAACACTCGCCGAGGATCGAGATGGGCTTCGCGGCGAAAGAACAGCCCATGCCGGAATCGCCCGGCAAGAGAGGGTTCCAGCGACGCGATCGCCGGCTCTTCCAGCCATTCATAACCGGTCGTGCGGCAGGCAAAGCGTCTCAGTTCACCAAGATCGCGGGCCGACGCGACCACGAGCGTTCCGTTTCGTCGCACCTCTCCAGGCACCATTGCCTCCCATTTGTCGGCGGCGGTGAGGCCGCGCATCAGCACGGCGCCATCAGCACTCTCCTGCTCGCACCAGGGCGCCAACATTCCGCCCGCGAGCCACGATGCAGCGCCGAGGAAACTGCCATATGGATCGAGCACGGTGACCTCGGCATCTCGAGCGCGCAGTTCATGCGCCACCGTCAGGCCGGCAACGCCGGCGCCTTTGACAAGCACACGCATCTCATTCGCCCGATTGCTGTTGGGCTTCTATCGGCATATAGAGGCCGCCGTCCTCACGATAACGCGCTGCCATCGCATCCAGACCTTCCTTCTGTGCTTCGGCGCGGATATCGTGCGAGATGCGCATGGAGCAGAATTTTGGGCCGCACATGGAGCAGAAATGCGCCACCTTATTGGCTTCCTTCGGCAACGTCTCGTCGTGGAAGCTGCGGGCGGTTTCGGGGTCTAGCGAGAGGTTGAACTGATCCTCCCAGCGGAATTCGAAACGGGCGCGGGAGAGCGCGTCGTCGCGCAGTTGTGCGGCCGGATGCCCCTTGGCGAGATCGGCGGCGTGGGCGGCGACCTTGTAGGTGATGACGCCGGTCTTGACGTCGTTCCGATCCGGAAGACCCAGATGCTCCTTCGGCGTGACGTAGCAAAGCATTGCCGTGCCGAACCACCCGATCGTGGCAGCGCCAATCCCAGAGGTGATATGGTCGTAGCCGGGTGCGATATCCGTCGTCAGCGGCCCGAGCGTGTAGAAAAGGGTGCCTCGCCGCAGACCTCGAGCTGCTTGTCCATGTTCTCCTTGATCTTGTGCATCGGCACATGACCGGGACCTTCGATCATCACCTGGCAATCCTTCGCCCAGGCGATATTGGTCAGCTCTCCCAGTGTTTCCAGTTCGGCGAATTGCGCTGCATCGTTGGCATCGGCGATGGAGCCAGGGCGCAGGCCGTCGCCGAGCGAGAAGGAAACGTCATAGGCGCGGCAGATGTCGCAGATCTCCTCGAAATGTTCGTATAGGAAGCTTTCGCGATGATGATGGAGACACCACTTCGCCATGATCGAACCGCCGCGCGAGACGATGCCGGTGACGCGGTTGACGGTGAGCGGGATGTAGTGAAGCCGCACGCCGGCGTGGATGGTGAAATAGTCGACGCCCTGTTCCGCCTGTTCGATCAGCGTGTCACGATAGACCTCCCAGGACAGGTCTTTGGCAATGCCCTCGACCTTCTCCAGCGCCTGATAGAGCGGCACGGTACCGATCGGCACCGGCGAATTGCGGATGATCCATTCGCGGATATTGTGGATATTGCGGCCGGTGGAGAGATCCATGACCGTGTCGGCGCCCCAGCGGGCCGCCCAGACCATTTTCTCGACCTCTTCCGTCATGGACGAGGTGACAGCAGAATTGCCAATATTGGCGTTGATCTTCACCAGGAAATTCCGGCCGATGATCATCGGCTCGGATTCCGGATGATTGATGTTGGCGGGGATGATCGCCCGACCCGCCGCCACTTCCTGCCGGACGAATTCCGCCGTCACATGGTCCGGAATATGGGCGCCGAAGCTTTCGCCGTCGCGGACCATGGCATCCGCCTGCGCCTTGCGACCAAGGTTTTCGCGGATGGCTATGAATTCCATCTCGGGCGTGATGATGCCGGCGCGCGCATAGGCGAGCTGGGTGACGGCCTTGCCCTCCTTTGCGCGCAACGGATGGCGTAGCGTGGGGAATTCGGGCGTCAGCCTTTCGCCGCTGGCAAAGCCGTTGTCTTCGGGGCGGATATGGCGGCCCTGATAGGCCTCGACGTCGCCGCGGGCGAGAACCCAGTCGCGTCGCAGTGAGGGAAGCCCTTGTTCGATACGGATCTCGGCGCCCTCGAGCGTATAGGGGCCGGAGGAGTCGTAGACGACAACGGGCGGCTCGCCCGATGTCGGGTGCAGGCTGATTTCGCGCATCGGCACGCAAATGTCGGGATGGACGTCCCCCCGAATGTAGATCTTCCTGGATGCCGGCAAGGGGCCGGTGGTGACGGTTGGGGTGGCGGCGATATTCATGGTTTGAGGCTCCAAGTTTTCGATTGGAGACCCAGTCATCAGCCGGAATGATGAAAAGACGCCGGCACGGATTCCAAGCGTGAATCCACTGCCTTTGAGCGCTTGCACCGTCCCTACGCCAGTATGAACTGGATCAGGTTCAACGGGTCACTGCGCCACAATCGGCAAAGCCGTATTGTCCAGCAGTATCTCAGCCCCTTGCCGGGACCCCCCTGGTGAATGCGAAAAGGGTAGAGGCTTGCCGAGGGGACTGTCAAGCGACAATCTGCGATGGCACGGGGTCAGGTTACACACAGGCTATCGTGCGTGTCGCCGCGATTAAGCGATGGACAAGGGCAATCGTCCGGCCGGCACGCTTCCGCAAGACAAGCGCCCTTGTCGCATAGGCAGTCGATTTATTCTGAGTAGTTCGCCAAATCTACCGAGATACAGAAGCGCTATTGAGAAAGCAGGCGCGGAACTGGAAAGTCTAGTACTTTGTCCGTGTAGCTTTCGACCAGGGCGCTAAACGGCGTGCCGTCTGGAAGTTTGAGTACGGCACGATGTTCGAGCAGGAACGCCGGCAGGCCGAGGGAACTTGTTTCATGCGCTGTTAAGCCGTCCATGTCCCAGCCTTCGGATAGAGGGGACCAGAGCAACTTGGCAGACAGGTTTGTGCGAGTGAAATTGAGAGCCTGAACGGCTCTGCCAAACGCGATATCGCTGGTATTCAACGCCTGATTCATCTCCGCAGTTAATTTTGCAGGTACATACCAGTTGTCGGCTTCGGACAAGACGCGGTCGCCGCAGACCAGTCGGACGCGGCGATAGGCGATCAACTCACCCGGTCCGACGGTTAGAAGATCACGGATGTCCTCATCGGCCGGTTTGCCTTGCCCGCCCACACGCTGAGCTACGATCTTGAAACCTTCCGGTGCGAGCTTATGCGCGGCGCACCAACGGTCAAGGGTCAACGTAGCACTGGCGTTACTCAGGAGATTGGCATTCAGGGTCTGGAGGACCGCAAGCGCTTCCACCCGAGATACCGGCGTGTTCAGCCACTGAGCCCCTATAGACGGTTCTTGCGCAATTGCGAACTGGGTGCCCAGCACGATGGCAGCCGCTGCAAGCGCGGCGATGCGAATGCATTTCGCAGAACATAATGACATAGAGAATGAAATCCTTTCGGAAGTATAATTGGGCGAACCTTGCGGGCCAAATACCCTTGAATTTTGCCGACAAGTGAGCGTTGTCAGTGTATATGATAGCGGCAGCAGGATTTGAACTAGGGCTTGCGCGTACCGTGTAACGGTCAGGTTCCTGAAGACTTTCTTACCATCTTTCGATGTTCCTGCGGTGCTGGTTCGCACGTTTTGAAACCCGTGTGCCCGAGCCGTCCTTTGCTTGCGTTGCATCCATGTCGTCCATGATGTCCTCCATCCGCTCGCCGACCTGTTGTTGTAGTTTGCAAGAGTTGGCGACTGAGCAGGCGCTTCCATTCTGGAATATGGAAACCCGAGAGACGTGGATTTCAAATGAGGGACGTGGCGGCCGGTCCGAACTCTCCCAGTTCCATACTCGTAACTCTCACCTAATGGTTTAGCGCCCTTGTCGTCGCCCTCGCTCGTTGCGAGATGTTCATATAGCTGGATCGGATAAAATAGCTCGCAGCCGAAAGCAAAATCCAGGAGCAATTGTTGGAAAAAGGTCTTCTTCGTCGACCCAGAACCCTCCTGCCGCTCGAGTGACAACTGCAGACCAGACAGCGACACGCCGTCGATGGTTGCCAACTGCAGATGCGAGCAGCCAAGGCGCTTGTCTGATTGCTTTTGATGATCCATGTCATGTGCTCCTTGTGCAAGCCTCCAGACGATGCTGTCGCCGGAAAGATTTCAGCATTCATAGGGAAAGAATTTCCTGTGCTACCGTAGCTCCTCATGACGGGACACTCGATGAAAATGATAAACAACGCAACAGATGTGTTGAGTATATATTATCGTATATCATTTCCAGTTTGGCAGACTTTACCTATTATTGTGAGAAACCTGCGAGTTATAAAGTATGTCAGTCATATATTATTACATATATCGCACTTCACGGCGCCTAGGTGAAATGGCAGGTCTCTACCGCTACGGCAAACTCTTGCTGGTAAAAACGGTAGTCGGGCGATACAAGGCCATCATAGGGCGGCGTCTGGGAGCCAGGTCGCGGCCTGGTCGGCAGACCGAACTCGCCATCGGTTTCTCCGTTCTCGACCGCATGCTTGACGGGCACGCCCGAAAGCCGTCTGCCGCCATGCAGACACGGTGTGATCAGACGTTTCAAAGAGGCAAGGAATATGAATATGACCACGGCCGAGTCGGCGCCGTCGTCGACGCCACACAGGACGTGCTTGCCGCCATGCAGGCGCGCGATCTCGACCTTACCGTGTTCCAGGATGCCGCCGGCCAGGGCAAGGCTCACTCGACACCGCACTCAAGCCTGCTAAGGTCGAAAAGAAGGGCTACATTCCGTTTCAGCTCGTCACGCCTCAAGGACTCCGTCATCAAGAGCTGAAGCGCGAATGCGACACAATGCAGGTTTGCTTGCATCCTCTTTTTGGGCGCTCCAAGTCTCACAAAACCCTTAGAGTGCCAAGACGATGAAGGGTCCTTGAACTCAGGCCGCGCTTGACCTTGACGCGCCGTTTTCCGGCGATTTATTCAACCGGACGCCGATCAACAGAGCCCGGGAGATTTCTCACAAGCTCTTGGCCGAACCTGCGGCCCACGAGGGGCCCGAATTGTTTGTCCATCACTCCCCGCTTGGGAACAATCAGTGCATTACTCCCCACGAGCTTTCCACCGGCGCGAACGCTCCCGCCAGATAGGAAGCTGTTTGTCGGCCGTCGCGAGTTTGCGCCGCAGTTCGGAGCTGGTCACCTCTCGTCGTTTGCCATGCAAGGGTTGTCCATCCTTCATCGCGTCAGACCTATACTCCGTCGCACAAACTGATAGAAAGAGCGCTCGCGGATTTCGAAGAAACTGTCCGTTGCCGGACGCGGTCGGCAGCGGTGGAACTAGAAAACGGGCGCACGTTTTCTGGCCGCCAAAAGGAGCCTTAAACGACATGAACATGGTCTCGAAGATTGCGAAATTCCCAGTTGCCCCGTCCGTTGGTGCTCTGCTTGCAGAAGCTCGTCTGGCTCGCGGCTATTCGCTTGACGACGTCGCAGAAACCACTGGTCTGACTGTGACAGAGGTGACAGCTCTGGAGAATGACGCGGATTTCGACGCGTCGAGGATCCGAAGGACCGCATCCGCTCTAGGGATTCTAAAAAAGATATGTGATGCGCCGCGCTGACTTCTTTGAGCAGCTTCTTCCACGCTGCACCTCTTCCAGGAAGATTGGTGCCGCAACTCACGGGTCGCGCTTCACCGCTATCTCGAGCAAGAAATCAATGCCTCCCGAGACGAGGTGACATGCTATTACTTCGGGAATGGGGAGGCCTCTAGGAAGGAGTCTGCGTTGTCGTGGGAGTACCGTGCGGCGTAACGGAATATCCTCACTCCAATTGAGTAGGCCGGACGGTTGATCGCGGGCTATGAAGACAGCCAACCTTTTCTTCAAGCGCTCTAGTATGCTGCGAGACCGCCAAAGGCGTAACCCGAAGTACTTTGGTCACCCGCTCACGGGCTTGCGTTGCGAAGGACTGCGCTTAAGTTGAAACGATCCAACATCGTCAATCTGCCTTATGCCAGTTAAGGAAATCTCATTTGTTCGCGCCCAGTTCCCGTCTTAGACATGGCCAAGACATCGTGTGATACGCAGAGGAGACCGCGGGCAATGGCTATTGTGTTGCGAGACAAATTCGAAATGCTGTCGAATATGACGCCCTCGCTCAAAGAGGGTGAGTATGTATTCTGCTCGATTCCCAATGAAGGGAGCAAAGCCCACAATCTGAATCCGATCGCGACATTTCACGAAAAAGAAGGTTTGACAGTCATCCTTGAGAAAGGAGAGGCGCACGAAGCGGGGTTCGAAACGTCACTTGCGATGCGCCAGATCACCCTCGATGTGAATTCTGCGCTCGATGGCGTCGGCCTTACGGCGGGCGTCGCCGCCTCTCTCGCAGAAGCCGGGATACCGTGCAACATGGTGGCCGCATATCACCACGACCACATCTTTGTTCCGACGGGCCTAGCTGATCGAGCATTGCATCTGTTGGAAAGGCTGCAACGCGAGTCCGCGCGGGCGATGCGCAATGTTAACGAACTGTAATCCCCCGCACATAGCGGCGAAGCTTTGCGAAATTCGCGGGCAAACGGCAGCACGAGCAGACCTGGCGTTGGTTCGCAACGCCGCGAGAGCCAATCTTCAGAGTTTCGTTCAATTGCAGTGCGAGCAAATTGGACTAATGCTATCCAGCCCGCCTCCATGTCGCGCATTACTCCAATCAATATCTCGACATGCTTCTGGTGGAACTTGATGTTGTCCGGGAAAAGGATGATGCCCTCTTCAATGGCAGAGAGCGCCGTCTTCCAATCCTCAATATCGGTCGCCGCCCGGATTCGACGAAGCAACGCGCGCGCCGGAGCATGGATCTCGGCTTCAGCAATCCGCTCCTCTTCGGCACTTTTTGCTTCGGCGCTGGCGCGCCAGCTGCCGTCAATCACTTTTGGCAGAACGTCCTCGAGCTTAACCAGATCGCCGATAAAGGCGATCCTACCGTCTAGGTCGACAACGAACGCCCGTGGAACGGCGGAAGATAGACTGGCTTTGAGCCAATCCTCATCCATTTCGCCTGAGTAGTCGAACCCGATCCGTATGTTCGCATTCGGGAGCCATTTGGTCACCCATGCGTCCACCTCAGCTAGGGCCTCGTCAACCATTGCAGTCCGATTATTTGCTACAATGCCGATGACCTCAATGCCGATGTCCCGATATTGCTCATGCAACTGAGCCAGGCGGGCCAGCGCCGGCCCGCAACCACTGCAGGTAGTCGAAACGAACGCAGGGATGTATATCTTGCCGAGCTTGAAGTTGGGAAGCGGATCGCCGCGCAGCCAGTGCTGCACTTTGATAGACGGGGCTGGAGAGCCGCTATTCAAGCTGGAGGTCATTTTCATTCTCCACCAGTAGTTATCCGGAGCTTCGTGCGCCAGGAATGAGCGTGTGAAGTATCAGGTCGAGTTGCTTCGATTTCGAAACGCGGCGCATGTTCCGTCTGTTGGACCCACGCTTGTGATCTCGTCTTCTAAAATGGCGTCTGCGGATGCGGGCGGCCATTGCGATGGTGTCCTTCTTTTGGGAGGGTGGCGATCTCTCCGTCGCGAGGAAGACACCGAGCCTCGATGAAGATGGAGGTCATTGGAATTCCCATTAGTCATGAACACCTATGCTTCTCCGCGTTGGACGCCGCGGGTCGTGCAAGGGACGCCTGTAAGTCAGGCGCCGGAGGTTCAGCCTCCTTGCAATTGCGGATCCGACCGGAGCCGGGTCTCCATCAATCGTCCGCTTTCCGGAACGACGATCAGGCGCCTGATTGTCCGGCACCCGTTTGATAAAAGGCACAGTGTGCATAGTCACTTGATCTCCCAAAATCGGAACAGGTCAGTAGCGACCCGACTTACTCTGAGCACTACTCGTGCCAGTCAGGTTGCGCCGATAAGCCTTTGAGATTGCACATGTGCTGTTGTCGCTATTCGCAGGGTTTGTAGGGCTTCCGACATGCGTTGTCGGAAGCAGCCCCGATCACTACCGCGTTGAAGAGGCGCTCCGACAGGCTTCAAATCGGATAAGTCATGAAGGCTGCGCTACGAGCGGGTAGATTTGGACAATCCCCATACCGTGGGTACCCATCCCCCCTGGTCGCGCCCTTCCCCGGGCGCGCTTCTCGCATCCTGGACGACGGCCGGGTTGCGCAAGATCAGGAGATCCTCACCCTGGATAATGAGGTGTTGCGAAAAATCTCATGGCGGTTAGAGCCAATGTTCGCGCTAGCAGCGATCTTGCCATTGACCTCAAAGCTCTGATCTCGTCCGGATCCACCATCGGCCCGGTCCGCCTCCTCACCGAAACGGTTAAGGCCGAGCTGGCGCATTTTCTCAACCTGCTGCGTGAGAACCGATTTTTCCCGTACTAGGTGTTTGATCCGGGGAATTGATGGTGCGATCTTTTCCGCCGAATGGAAGGAAGCACTATGGGCCAATACGTCACGGCAGCGCCACGACCACGCACGCAATTCGAGCTGCAATACAGCGATCGCAAGCTTCGGCCGCGGAGCTGAGCCGGAGCTACGGGATCAATCCGAAGACGGTTCTGAAGTGGCGCAAGCGGGCATAAATCAGGCGACCTACTTCAAATGGAAGAAGAAGTATGCCGGCTTTCCGCGCCGATCAGGCCTGTCTGGAACGTCGTCTTCGTGAGATCTGCGAGAAGCGTGTGCGGTACGGCTATCGTCTTAGCATAAAATGCGTTGACACGCTGCTCAAGCCCGCGGCCGGTGGATCGGACTTGGACACGTTTAGTGCTCGAACCGCTCCAGCATATGCTTCAGTTGTGCATTTTGCATTCGAAGCTTGCTCGCCAGTTGGTGCCGGAGGAGCCTGATCTCTTCATTGAGATTGATTGCATCGTCAGAAGCAGTGGAAACGCTTGGAGGCCGTGGGAGAACGACCGCAATAGTTTTCGACTTCTTGCCCCGCGTGCTGCGCTTTCGCGTTTGACCTTCACCCGCGGCATGCGCAGCTATGTCGACTTCATCGAACAAAGCTGGATCAGCTCCTTCCTCCGGTCCCGCGCCGTCGATATCTGTGGGACCATCAACAGCGCTTGCCGCCTCTTCGGCATGACCCGGGTCGACTGGCACCGCCGCGGAATGACCCTGGAGAACTGACTTTTCGTCGGCCGGACGGTCTGCGGCGCCTAACTCGTTGTTGGCTGTCGGCTTGGCAATGGCCAATACGTCCGACTTCACGGCATCGGTCGAGCCTTGTTCTTGCCTCTGCTGCCGTCGCGGGGACACCAATCGGGCAAGAAGCTTCCATGGGGACGCCATTTTATTCGACCTCGAATTCTACCCCGTGCGCAAACTACGTGCAAAAGCGTTGGCGGCATGACTAACCGCCGCCAGACTATTCGCATCAATAAGCATGAGAATGCGGCCAACGCTTGGCCGACGGCTGTCGATTAACCGAGGTTGAGCCGCTTTCGCAGATCGGCATTTTCAGCACGTAGCTTCTCGGCCAGCAGCTTCCGCAGTCTTTGATTTTCCTCTTCCAGCTGCAGAAGATCCGCAAACTCGTCAACTGCAGCTACCGACGGTGCCGTCGCTGCCTGAACCGCCCTCGGAGCACGCTTGATAGGCGCACGTCTGGCGTTTGTCGCACCTTCGTCAGACTTTGCTTTGCGTCCTCTCTTCTGCTTTCCGGCGGTGGCATTCGAAGCCAATGCTGGTTGCACAGAAACCGGGGCTGGGGCCGTTTCAGGCACTGCCTTCTTGGCGCGAGGTTTGCGCACTTTCTTCGATACATCGGACGCGATCGCGGCCGGCGTTTCAGCATTGATCATCGTATCGTTTTCGTCGGCCATTGTGGTCTCCTGTAAAGCCGATGCATTTGTCTCCTGCTCGATCGGCAGTGTCAATAACGACCCAGGCTGTTCTTCTCCGGATACAAGCATCTCGCTGCTTTTTGCCTGAGGAGTTAATGACAGAAATGCCATTGCCTCGTTCTGCAGATCTTGAGCAACGGACTTGAGATCGGTGTCTCCCCAGATTGAGTTCGGTTTGAAATTGAGTTTCCGGCGACCTGATTTGTACTCGACGGCAAAGCTGCGTTGGACTTTTTTCATCTTAAAGAAGCCTCGGGTGTCTGATTCGGCGGCGACGTCTTCAGCATCGCAAGCCTTTCAGATAGCGACTGCAATCCATCCGGTCTATATTTTTTGAATATTGGCTCACTGGCGAATCGAAAACAAGCAACTGCTATGATATCGTTCCGTTGGCGCCGCTCGATGATTGCGAGCCGATCTTCGCTGGTGAGAGGATAGCCCTTCGACGTGGCAACACGGCCTGATCCGATGTTCCGGCTATACAAACATTGCGGTAGTTCGTTTTGCGCGTAACCATCGCATAGACGACCAATAGCTGACGCGCCGAACCCGATCACGGTTGTGCAAGTGTCGGCCGAATAGCCGAATGCGTTACGTAGAAACTGTCCCGCTTTCTACGCCAGCGCAAGCTCATCGTCCGGCAAAGCGAAAATGATCGAGCGCAATTGGGTCATAGTCCTCCGCAATCAGGGTGTCGCCCAGGCCGCGCCTAACCGGCTCGGGTAGGCATATCCGGCAATGCCTTCTCCTCGATCAAGGGTTGGTTCTATCGTAACCTGAGCGCAGCCGAACACGGAAACCCGCGCCGCCGATTAGAGCAGGATAATTCGATCCGGGTTGAAGACAGCCTCAGAAGCCCGCGACCTTGGCGAGTGCGCGCTTCTCGCGGCGGCGCTGGACCGAAGAGGCGATGTTCATCGCTTCCCGGTATTTCGCAACCGTGCGGCGGGCAAGATCGACGCCGCCCTTCTTCAGCATCTGGACGATATCGCCATCGGAAAGCACCGCCTCCGGGCTCTCCTGCATGATCAGCGCACGGATCCTGTGACGCACGGCCTCAGCCGAATGGCTGTCACCGCCCGCGACGGCGCTGATCGAGGCGGTGAAGAAATATTTGAGTTCGAAGAGGCCGCGCGGCGTCAGGATATATTTGTTCGACGTGACGCGGCTGACGGTGGATTCATCCATCTCGATCGCCTCGGCGACCGTCTTCTGGTTCAGCGGGCGCAGGTAATCGACGCCGTGCAACAGGAAGGCGTCCTGCTGGCGGACGATTTCGATTACCACCTTCATGATGGTTTTTTCCCGCTCGTCGAGGCTGCGCTTCAGCCAACTGACCTTCTCCTGGCAACCGGCAAGGAAGGCGCGAGCTTCGTCGTTCTTTTTCACCAGGGAAGAATAGGACTTGTTGACCAGCGGGCGCGGCATCGCATCCGGATTGAGCTCGATCAGCCAGCCGCCATCCGAGGAGGCTCTGACGACCACATCGGGTATGATCGCTTCGGAAACAGCTGCCTCGAAATCGCTGCCGGGCTTGGGATTGAGCTGACGGATCTCGCGGAGCATGTCGAGAAGATCTTCCTCGTCGACGCCGCAGAGCCGCTTCAGCGTGGCAAAGTCGCGCCGGGCCAGCAGTTCGAGGTTTTCGACCAGAGCCTGCATGGCCGGGTCGTACCGGTCCTTCTGCCTGAGCTGGATCGCCAGGCATTCGGCGAGGCTGCGGGCAAAAACACCTGGCGGATCAAGGCTCTGCAGGGTGGCAAGCACGCGCTCGGCCTGTGCGAGGCTCGTGCCCAGCCCCTCGCTTGCCTCGACAATATCGGCCTGCAGATGACCTCGCTCGTCGAGCTGGTCGACGAAATTCTGCGCGATCAGCCGGTCGGCCATGTCAGGCAGGACGAAGGGGATCTGCTGGGCGAGATGATCGCGTAGCGACACCTGGCCGGCGACGAAATCGTCGATATCGTAGTCGACGCCATCGCCGCTGCCCGGCATCGACTTCCACTGGCTGACGAGCTCCGGCGCGTCGAGGCGCTGCGGGGCCGCGTCGTCAGGAAAGACATTGGTGTAATTGGCGTCGAGTTCGTCGTTCAGCCGGCTGGTGCTGGCGCTGCCGCCATTGTCGCACCAGTCGGTGGAGAGCGCCTGGTCACGATTGTCATAACCATCGTCCCCGCCGGCATCCTCCGATTGATGAGCATACTCACCATCTTGGGTTTCGCCGCATTCGCCACCCGCCACGTTGTCGTCCTGAAATTCGAGCAGCGGATTCTGTTCCACTTCTTGAGCGATAAACTGGCTGAGTTCGAAATGATTCATTTGCAGCAACCGGATGGATTGCATCTGTTGCGGTGACATCACCAGGGACTGGGTCTGGCGCTGGATAAGATTGGCGGAAGGTTTCATGATAATTTCCACTTAATTCTTGGATCCATGCCCGATCATGACCTCAGGGCACGAGATCGATGCCGTCACGTGGCACGTGCTTGGCATCATGAACCAAATTGGGGCAACTTGGGCGCCCCGTCGCTTAGTAGCTTTCAAGAAAGCCCTCCAAATCATCGAGTGAATCCCGAAAAGAATATTCTTAAGTTTTAGTTATTTTGGCGAGCCGTGAACTCGGTTAGGAAAGGGCGTTTGTCGCGGAGCCGACAAACGACGACAGTGCAGATTGTCGCAATTCTGTATCTACATTTCCTTTTTGGACCCAGTGTTTGGTCAGGGTTTTCGTTGATCGGTTTCGTCCTCGGCGAGGATTCGCCAGGCGGCGCCTTCAAGGTCGTCGTACTGGCCGCTCTTCAGCGACCAAAGGAATGCCAGGAGTCCTATTCCTCCCATCAGCAGCGCGATCGGTATGAGATAGATCAACATGTTCATGCGGCTTTGACCTCCGCGATCCTGCCGATCCGCCCTCGAATGTGCATATCCGGACGCTTGCTGAAGGCGTTCAGGCGCAGTGCGTTCGTCACGACGATGATCGAAGATGTCGACATTGCCACCGCCGCTATCAGCGGTGTCGCCAATCCGGCGATGGCAATCGGCACCGCCAGCACATTATAACCAATCGCCAGAACAAAGTTCTGCCGGATCAGCGTGGCAGATCTTCTCGCAATGGCGATCGCTTCCGGCACGGCGTCGAGGCGATCGTTGAAGAAAACGAGGTCGGCGGCCTGTCTGCCGATATCGGAAGCCGTGGCCGGCGCCATCGAGACATGGGCCGCGGCAAGGGCAGGGGCGTCGTTGATCCCGTCGCCAACCATGAGCACGCGGCGACCTTCGCCATTCAGCCTCTGGCATTCATCGACCTTCCGTTTCGGCGTCAGCGAGCCTAAAGCCCTGTCGATGCCCAGAGCATGCGCCGTATGGTCGACCACGGTCTGCCTGTCGCCGGACACGATCAGCGTTTCAAGACCGGCTGCGTCGAGCTGGCCGATGGCCTCGCGAGCGCCCGGGCGAAGCGTGTCATCGAAGAAGAAGCGGGCAAGGGCGACGCCATTCTTCGACAAGACCACTTCCGAGAGCGGACTATCGGCGATGCGGGGCACGAAGCCGGTTCCGCAGGCAAATGCCGTGTTGCCCAGTCGATAGACGTCCGCGCCCTTCCTGGCTTCCAGCCCCCCGCCAGGGATTTCCGTGACGCTGTCGAAGGACATGGGGGCGGTTTCGGAGCCCCGTACCAGAGCCCGAGAAAGAGGATGCCGTGAATGCACGGCCAATCCGCGGGCGACTGCTGTGGCGTTCTCTTCCATGGCGTCCACTCTGACAAGGCGCGGCCTGCCCATCGTCAAGGTGCCCGTTTTGTCAAAGGCCACAGTGTCGGTCTCGGCCAGCCTTTCGAGTGCCGAACCGTCCTTCACCATGATGCCCTTGCGGAAAAGCTCCCCCGCAGCGACGACCTGGACCACGGGCACGGCAAGGCCCAATGCGCATGGGCAGGTAATGATCAGGACCGCTACCGCGACCAGCATTGCCTGTTTCCAGTCTCCGCCGAGGAGGCCCCAGGCAAGAAAGGAGACCAGCGCCAACAGATGCACGGCCGGGGAATAGAGCGCCGCAGCGCGATCGGCGATCCTGCGATAGCGAGCTCTTCCGCCCTCGGCGGCTTCCATGAGGCCGATGATCTCCGAAAGAAGCGAATTCTTGGCAATGCGCGTCGCGCGCAGGACGAGCGAGCCGGTCAGGTTCATCGCGCCCGAACTCACCTCACTGTTGCCGGCGACGGCGACGGGGCTGCTCTCGCCGGTGACGATGGAGAGGTCCACGTCGCTTGCTCCGCTGACCACTACGCCATCGACGGGAACCCTTTCGCCTGCCGCTATCGAGATTTCATCTCCCACCGCGATCTCTTCTACCGCAATGTAGCGTCGGGACCCGTCCGGATTGATCAGCAAGGCCCCGCGCGGCGCCAGCCTTGCAAGTCCGTTGATCGCCGCCCGAGCCTTTTCCCGCATGATATGATCGAGGGTCCTGCCGATCAGCAGGAAGAAGAGCAGCGAAACCGACGCGTCGAACCATGCATGTTCACCGTGATGGATGGTCTCCCACAGTGAAACGGCATAGGAGAGCGTCACGGCGAGCGAGATCGGAACGTCCATGTTGGTGCGTCCGTGGCGGAGCGCATTCCAGGCCGATTTGAAGAAGAAGCGCCCCGCATAGACCAGCGCGGGCGCTGCTATCATCGCCGAGATCCAATGAAACATGTCGCGCGTCGCAGCATCTGCACCCGACCAGACCGATACCGAGAGCAACATGATGTTGGCGGCCGCAAAACCGGACACGCCGATCGCGAGGAGAAGTTGATTTCTGGTCTTGTCGTTCTCGGGAGCTGAGGGCGTGAAGAGATGCGCGCGATATCCGGCCGAGTTGATCGCTGCGAGGATCTTGGACGGATCGGTTGCGCCCGTCTCGATCTCCTCCTGGTAGACGCAGCTCACCCTTCGAGCCGTGAGATTGACTCGTGCTGTCTTGACGAAGGGAAGCGTCGACAACGCCCTTTCGATTGTCGAAATGCAGCCGCCGCAGTGGACGTCGGGAACGCTCAGGTCCAGCTGGCGCAATCCTTCGCCGAGCGGCTGGCTGGCAAGGCGGATCTCTTCGGCACTGAATGACGTCGTGCTGAGCGCAAGCACGCTTTCCGCGTTCATGGTACAGCAGGTCATCGGTCCAACTCCTTGGTATCGATGCGTTTGGCCTCATGCATGACGACCACGCCGCCGTTTCGCGAGATGGCCTCGACGATCCAGTCACCGTCGGCTAGATCATGCTCCGCCTCGAACCGCCCCGCGGCTGTCTTCCTGAGCGTAAGGAGGAAGTCCTCGTGGTCTCCGACCGGACGTTTGAAATTCAGAATGACGTCGTCGACGATCGCAGGCGATCCGCTCTTGTCATGAATATCGTAGCGGATCTCGTGCCCGGTTATGGAGAGTCTGCCCTCGATGCCGGAAGCGGCCATTGCCTTCATCGCCGCCGCCTTGCGGTTGAACTCCTGACTGGCGACATAGGTGTTTTCCACGACTAGACCGCTCCAGCTGGAAGAGGCATAGAAGGCCATGGTGACGTTCACCGCGATCACCACGCCAAAGAATACCGAGGTCGAAAGCAGCAAGTGCAGGCCTGTAAAGCCTTGAGCGGAGGTCTTCATTTGGTGTCTCCCGGTGCATTGAACGCCGCGCGGTAGGCTGCCCGATCGGCATGATCGGTATCTTCGATAACGAACAGAAATTCATTGATCGGGGCTCCGGTAGGCTTGCGCGTAACGAAGACCTTGAGCGTCGTGGCCGCGTCGGGTTCGGCATAGACTGTAAAGCTGCGAGCGTCTTCCTTGCCGAACTCGGGAATACGCATCGTCGCCCCCTCCAGCCCGACCAGGCTTATGTTCACATCCCTGGGCTTCGGCACCATGTTCAGGATACGAAGCGTGTAACCATTCCGCAGCGAGCCGTCGCTTTCCAGAACATACTGGGGGTTTCGGTCGTGAACGACGTTGAGTTCAAGGCGCTCCCGAAAGGTGAGATGGACGAGCATGGCCACGCCGACCGACGCCCAGGCGACTGCGTAAAACACGGTTATCGGACGAAAGACGATGCGCCAGTTGAAGTGCCGGATCGCCGGAACGAAAGTCCCATCATCGTTTCGAACCCTCGACGGCTGGACGGCTGTTCTCCCTACCCTGGTGGCAAGCGACATGTTGCTCGAGTATTCGCTCAGGGTGGCGTAGGCTATCAGGCCGCGAGGCTTCCCGCGCTTCTCCATACGACCGTCGCAGGCGTCGATGCAAAGCGCGCATGTGATGCACTCCATCTGCTGCCCGTTGCGAATGTCAATTCCCATCGGACACACGGCCACGCAGGCATTGCAATCGACGCAATCCCCGACCGGGATGCCCCTGGCTCGCGCGCTCTTGGGATACCGCGACCGCTGCTCGCCCCTCCAGGCATTGTAGGTGACGACGAGAGAATTTTCGTCGAGCATCGCACCCTGGATGCGTGGCCAAGGGCACATATAGGTGCACACCTGCTCTCGCATGAGACCGCCTAGCACATAGGTGGTTGCGGTAAGGATGGCGACGGTCGTGTAGGCGGCTGCAGGAGCGTGGCCGGTGAACAGCGAAACAAGCAGGCTCGGCGCGTCGGCAAAATAAAAGATCCACGCTACCCCCGTGACTACGCCTATCAGCAGCCAGATCGAATGCTTGACGACGCGCTTTCTCAGCTTGGCAAAGCTCATTTGCCTAGCGTCAAGCTTTATTCGCGCGTTTCGATCGCCTTCGATCGCACGCTCGACGACGAGAAAAAGATCAACCCAGACCGTCTGCGGACAAGCGTAGCCGCACCATGCGCGGCCAACCGCGGAAGTGACGAGAAACAGGCCGAGGCTCGCCATGACGAGGAGACCCGCTACATAGTAAAATTCCTGAGGCCAGATTTCGATGAAGAAAAAGAAGAAGCGCCGTGAGGAAAGGTCAATGAGGATTGCCTGGTCAGGCGCGTAAGGCCCGCGATCCCAGCGAATCCATGGCGCGAGATAGTAGATGCCGAGCGTAACCAGCATGACGATCCACTTGAACCGACGGAATCGTCCCTCTGCACGCTGGGGAAAGACCTTCTTCCGAGGAGCGTAGAGAAGCTGCCGGTTGCGACGGGCGTTGACTGGCTCGCCACTGAGCCTTTTGATGTATCGGGATCTGGTGCGGTGCGGAGGTTCATGGGGCCTAGCGGACTTCATCTGCCGTTGTCCCATCTGCTGCGCATCTGCCCTTGATGCAGATCAAGAGACAAGGCGTTCCCGCGAAAGGAAAACGCCATGGAGAGAGGGCGTGGCTTTGGGGGGCTGCGGGGGAACAAGCAACCACGCTGGAACGTCCTCGACAAGGCTATTGCAACCGGCTTGTCTGCTCTTGGTCTTTGAGGCAGGTCCAACTGATGATCGACCTGCCGATCTTTGCCGGATCTTCCTGATTGGAAGGGGGCGGCGTGACCTTGCCGCGTCGTGCCGCGTGATCGTATCGTGGCGCGCGGCGTGCCATAGAGATCGAGGATCGGGTTGTGGCCGTGAGCTGTCATGGTTTTCTCCTCACGTCCCGCCGCCGAGCGAATGGACGAAAATCGTAAGTTCCTTGACCGTCGTATCGCCGAGACGCCCTGCCCACGCAGGCATGACGCCGTGCTTGGGAGCGGCCACCTGACGGATGATCGCATCCTCGCCGCGGGCCTTCAGCCAGATCGCATCGGCGAGGTCAGGCGCGCCCATTTCGACCTTTCCTTTGGCGTCGTCGCCGTGACATGCGGCACAGTTGTCGACGAAGACCTGTTTTCCCGCCTCTGCGAGACCGGGGTCCGACGGTGTATTGGTCAGCCCCCAGACGTAAGCCGCGACCTGCCTTGTCTGGATGGGATCCAGAACATCGACAAAGGGCGGCATCTCGGAAGCATGAGTGTCCGTATCCCCGTCGAAGCGAATCCCATGCGCGATCGTCGTCTGGATGGCATCCAGGTCTCCGCCCCACAGCCAATCGTCGTCGTTGAGGTTCGGAAATCCAGGACCGCCGCTTGCTCCCGAGCCGTGGCATGGCGCACAATTCACCTTGAATGCTGACGCGCCGCCGGCGATTGCGAATTCGCGAAGGGCAGAATCGGAATCGATTTCCTGTACCGTCTTGGCGGCGATCAGATCATGAAATTGCATTTGCGATGCCTTGGCCTGGTCCAGGTTCTGCTGCAGTTCGGCGCGGCTGGAAAAACCGAGCATGCCCTTCGTAGCGTCGGTAATCATCGGGATCGCGGGATATGCGATCGCATAGCCCAACGCCCAGACGATGGTGGCGTAGAAGGTCCACACCCACCATCGGGGCATCGGATTGTTGAGTTCGCGGATGCCGTCCCATTCATGCCCGGTCGTTTCGACGCCGCTTAATTCATCGATATGTTTTTCCGACATCTCAATCATCCTTCAAGGGAATATCGGCGGCTTCTTTCGCCGCCTGCTTGCTGCCTGGGCGAAGGGTGAACACGACCGCGCCGACGAAGAATGCTGCCATCGCCAGGAGGCCCCAGCTGTCGGCGAAGTGTCTCATTGCAGTATAGGTTTCCATGGATCCCCTCACCGGTAGCCGGTCGCGTCGTCATAGGTCGAGAAATCGACAAGCGTACCGAGCATCTGCAGATAGGACACCAGGGCGTCCATTTCAGTCAGCCTGGCCGGGTCGCCATCGAAATCGCCGACCTTCGCCTTCGGATAGCGTGCAAGCAAGGCCGTCGTGTCCGCATTCGGATCCGCCTGAGCACGCATGTCGGTCTCGGCATTCGCCAGCATCTCGTCGCTGTAAGGCACGCCCACGTCCTCATTGGCCTTGAGGTCCATTCCGACACCCTTGACCGTCACCTCCTGCTCCTTGAGGAAGGCGTAGCTCGGCATGATGGATTCAGGCACCACGGCGCGCGGATTTGCGAGATGCTGGACGTGCCATTCGTTCGAGTAGCGTCCGCCCACGCGGGCCAGATCCGGTCCAGTTCGCTTGGATCCCCACTGGAAAGGATGGTCGTACATCGATTCCGCAGCCAGCGAGTAATGGCCGTACCGTTCGACTTCATCGCGGAACGGCCGGATCATCTGGCTGTGGCAGAGATAGCAGCCTTCACGGATGTAGATGTTCCGCCCGGCGAGCTCCAGCGGCGTGTAAGGCCGCATGCCTTCCACTTTCTCGATCGTGTTCTGCAGGTAGAACAGCGGTGCGATTTCGACGATGCCGCCGATGCTCACGACGAGCAGCGAGCCGACGAGAAGAAGCGTCGCGTTCTTCTCGAGGATCTTATGTTTATCAAGTATCGATGCCATGTCTCACCTCACTCGGCAGGCTGTGCTTGGGGCACGAAAGTGGTTGGGATCGCAGCTTCGTCGCGCACGCGGCCGCGGATCGTCATGAACACGTTCCAGGCCATGACGAGACCACCCGCCAGGTAAAGCGTTCCGCCCACCGCGCGCAGCACGTAGTAGGGGAACATGGCCGCGACCGTCTCCGCGAAGGAATAGACGAGGAAGCCCTGAGAATTGTACTCGCGCCACATCAGCCCCTGCTGGATGCCGGCAACCCAAAGCACGGCGGCGTAGACGACGATCCCGAGGGTTGCGAGCCAGAAGTGCCAGTTGACCATCCGCAGGCTGTAGAGACGCTCGCGTCCCCATAGCTTCGGCGTCAGATAGTAGATCGCCCCGAAGGTGATCATACCCACCCAGCCGAGGGCGCCGGAATGCACGTGGCCGATCGTCCATTCGGTATAGTGGCTGAGCGAATTGACGGTTTTCACCGACATCATCGGACCTTCGAAGGTCGACATGCCATAAAAGGCAATGGCGACGACCATCATACGGATGATCGGGTCGGTGCGGATCTTGTCCCAGGCGCCCGAAAGGGTCATCAGGCCGTTGATCATGCCGCCCCAGGAGGGCATCCAGAGCATGATCGAGAAGACCATGCCGAGCGTCTGGGCCCAGTCGGGCAGTGCCGTGTAGTGCAGATGATGCGGGCCGGCCCAGATGTACATGAAGATCAGCGCCCAGAAGTGGATGATCGAAAGCCGGTATGAATAGACGGGTCGGTTGGCCTGCTTCGGCACGAAATAATACATCATTCCAAGGAAGCCGGCGGTGAGGAAGAAGCCGACGGCGTTATGGCCGTACCACCATTGGGTCAGCGCGTCCTGGACACCCGAGGAGACAGAATAGCTCTTGGAGCCAAGGAACGAGGTGGGAACCGCCAGGTTGTTGACCACGTGCAGCATGGCGATGGTGATGATGAAGGCAAGGTAGAACCAGTTTGCTACATAAATGTGCGGCTCTTTGCGCTTCAGGATCGTCCCAAAATACACTGCTAGGTAGGCCACCCAAACGATGGTCAGCCAGAGGTCGACGTACCACTCAGGTTCGGCATATTCACGGCCTTGGGTGATTCCGAGAACGTATCCGGTCGCAGCCATCACAATAAAAAGCTGGTAGCCCCAGAATACGTACCAAGCCAGGCTACCGCCGAAAAGACGTGCGCGACAGGTGCGTTGCACCACGTAGAACGATGTCATGATGAGCGCGTTGCCGCCGAAGGCGAAGATGACCGCCGACGTATGAACGGGCCGCAGCCTCCCGAAATTGAGATAAGGGGCGATGTTGAGGTCGGGATAGGCAAGTTGCAGCGCGATGATCACGCCAACCAGGAAGCCGACCACGCCCCAGAATACCGTGGCAATCAAGCCATACCGTATCACCTCGTCGAAGTAGCCGGACTTATCGGCGTTACGCTGTTGGCCTGCCGGCGAAAATTCAACCTTGCTGACCATCAGCACAGCCCCCATAACGAGGCAGAGGCAAAGTATGCCCATATGAACCGCAAAGAGATGATTATGCGCGAATGCGGCTAGTAGCAGCGCTAGAAACGCCGCGACCGCGATCACCATCGTTTCCGTTGTGTAATTCATGATGTCGTCCCCAGTACGCCGACGACCGCGTCGCGGCCGTCTTTCTCGCCAGGACTGTCATGAAGCCGCGAATTGCGCCTTGATCTGCGTCAACGAGAGGCCGGGAAGACGGGACTGCGCTACGATTATAATACAATGGGTCGTTTAGTCGTTCGGCACATTGCAACTGTCCTGACATCACGCTGGGTGTGTTAGATCACGTTTTTGTGGTGGATCAGTTCTCCCGGATTGGCGGAACGCGTTATGGGCCAGGTGTTATAGACGAGCGCAGGACGACAGATGCAGCCCATCAAACAATGTCAGAGTTTGCTGACGCGCTATAGGATCAACCTGAGGAAGGTGGCCGGAAGAAAAAATATGTTTTTGGCCGACATGCCGTAGGAAACGCCGAATTTAGGGCGCTGCACCCTTGAGGTGAGATGTCCAGAAGGAGGGCTTAGGAAATCGTTGCTAACATCGGCTGGGATACATGTTTCGAGCGGCAACTTGTCGACGGCGTGCAAGCCCGGCGTAAAATCAATGAAACACGAGCCGATTGGAAGCAAGCTGCGCGCTTCGCTCGATCGTGTCAGAAACGCCGCTACGGGTGAGCGGCATTATTGTTCCTCTCTATGTTGGTTGTCTGGTCAAAAAGGGTAGGCATCCGAGTTGGGCCGCATTGTGGAGTGAGTGAGAGTGTGGATGCTCTGTCTATATAGACGGCAATATAGACGGTGCTTCACACATGGACTTGATGAATGATCTCACCGGGCATTTTAGCCGGATGGAGATTGTCGATAGCGGGCGTCGCCGGCGTTTCACGGATGAAGCGAAGCTGGCGATTGTGGCTGAGAGTTATAACGGCCCGCGGCAGGTGACGGCCACGGCGCAGCGTCATGGGATCACGCGCTGGCAGTTGAATGCCTGGCGCAGGGCCGTCCGGGAAGGACGGCTTGTCCACCGCTCGACGAACGGGTTTGTTCCAGCGATCGTTGTTGCCGAGCCGGCTGTTGCGAAGACGCCATCTGCGGCGACTGTCGCTGTGCCGCCGCCTGTCAGCGACCAGGGTCGCATGGAGGTGGTGAGTGCGAACGACCGGCGTGTGATCGTCGGTCGGGATGTCGACGTGGACGTCCTGCTGCGGATTATGCGGGGTCTGGAGACGTTGCGATGAACCCGTTTCCGATGGGAACGGGTGTCAAGGTTTGGTTGTCGACCGGACATACAGACATGCGGTGCGGCTTTCCTTCGCTAGCCCTTCGGGTGCAGGAAGTGTTGAAGCATGACCCGGTGGGCGGTCATCTGTTCTGCTTCCGGGGCCGCCGAGGTGATCTGGTAAAATTGATCTGGCATGATGGCCAGGGCGCATGCCTGTTCACGAAAAAATTGGAACGCGGCCGGTTTATCTGGCCGAATGTAGAGGGCGGCGCGGTGGCAATCACGCCGGCGCAGCTTTCTTATTTGCTGTCCGGAATTGACTGGAGAGCCCCTCAGGAAACCTGGCGCCCGACGCGGGTTTGAACGTCTTTTGCATTGAATTTGTTGGATAAATATGCTTCTATGACAGCATGTCGTTACCGCCTCTCTCACTGCCGGACGATCTAACCAGCGCCCACGCCGCGTTGCTGGCGGAACGCGAGGCGCGGATACGCGCTGAGGCTGAAGCGAGCAGTGCAAAAGCAAAACTTTCTGGCATTGAGGCGCTCAACGCCCATCTGCAATTGCTGATCGCCAAGTTGGAACGCGACAAACACGGTCCGAGCCGGGAGCGCACCCAGCGGCTGATCGACCAGATGGAATTGCAGCTTGAGGAACTGGTCGCTGATGCGACCGAAGATGAGCTTGCGTCAGAGGCGGCCTCAGCGAAAACACAGACCGTTCGTGCCTTCACCCGCAAGCGCCCGGTGCGCAAACCCTGGCCAGAAAATATTGAGCGCGAACTTCTCGTCGTCGACGCGCCGACCGCCTGCACCCATTGTGGCAGCGAGCGTCTGTCGAAGCTCGGTGAGGATACTACCGAGACGCTGGAGGAGGTCCCGCGCCGCTTCAAGATCGTCGAAACCGTCCGGGAGAAATTTACCTGCCGGGACTGTGGCTGCATCAGCCAGGCGCCGGCGCCTTTCCATGCCACGTCGCGCGGCTTCCTTGGCCCCAACCTTCTTTCCACCATCGTCTTCGACAAATTCTCCGAGCATCAGCCCCTGAACCGCCAAAGTCGCCGGTTCCGCAGCGAGGGGATTGATCTGTCAACCCAGACGCTCGCCGACCAGGTTGGCTACGTCAGCGCCGCCGTCAAGCCACTCTTCGACATGATCGAAACCCACGTGTTTGCGGCCGAGCGCCTCCACGGCGACGACACCACCATCCCGGTCCTGGCCAAGGGGCAGTGCATTACCGGCCGCATATGGACTTACGTTTGCGACGACCGGCCATTTGGAGGGCTCGCGCCGCCGGCTGCCGTCTTCTACGCCTCCAGCGACCGGCGTGGCGAACATCCGCAACGACATTTGGCCGAGTTCACCGGCATCCTGCAGGCCGATTGCTACAATGGCTTCAATCCGCTCTTCGACCGGAGCAGGAAACAAATCCCGGTAACGCCAGCCTTCTGTTTTGCCCATGCGCGGCGAAAGTTCTTCGAGTTGGCCGACGTCTCTCGCAGTGCGCGCCGAGGTAAAGGCGCACGGCCTGTCTCGGCAACGGCGTTGGAGGCGGTTAAACGCATCGACGCGTTGTTCGCCATCGAGCGCGAGATCAACGGTCGGAGTGCCGAAGAGCGCCTTGCCGTGCGCCAGGAAAAGAGCAAGCCGCTGCTCGACGAACTGGAGGCTTGGTTCAGGCTGGAACTCGAAGGCCTGTCGCGATCCTCACCGGTGATTGAACCCATCAACTATATGCTGTCGCGCTGGACCGACTTTGCCAGATACGCCGACGACGGCAGGATCTGCATGACGAATAACGCGGCGGAAAGAGCCCTGCGCGGGGTTGCATGTGGAAGAAAGAACTGGAGCTTCGCCGGATCCGAGCGGGGCGCCGACCGGGCGGCCATCATGCTGACCCTTATCACGACGGCCCGCCTCAATGACATCGACCCGAAGGCTTGGCTCGCAGATGTGCTGACGCGCATCGCAGATCTTCCCTTCTCCCGCCTGCGTGAGCTCTTGCCTTGGGAATGGAAGAGGATCAAGGCGGTGGCGATATCGGTTGCCGCGTAAACAGCGTCCGAAACAGCTCCTCCGACCGCCGCAGACCCTCGTCCGTCAGCACCAGCGACTTCGACTTGTTCACCGGGTCGCCGATCATGCCCTTCTGATGCAAGCGATCCGTCGTTGCCCAGTCAAAGCCCTTCCAGGCACAACGCTCGTTATGCAGCGTTAGCCACAACAGCGCCAAAACGGCATCGTCGATCTTGTCCTCATCGATCTCCATGAACCCGACGTTACCACGCGAGCCCCATTAAGTCCTGCGGCCCACCTCGGATGGCTACCAAAAAGGGGGCCGTCCAACATCTGGTTCGCCAAGATAGGTGGAAGTCTCCGATTCGATCAGAGCGTTCCGCAGGGAGCGTTCTCCTCGTACAGGGCTGCGCGAGTCGTCCGGCGGCTGGAAGGTGCGCCGAAGACCAAACGCAATGCCATCAAATGGAGGCGCTAGTCATATGCCACCGCGGCGCGGACTGCCGCCAGCCGCATCAATGCCCGCGAATGCGAGCTCAATACCTTGCGATGGGTTCTGGCCTACCAGCAAGCACTTCATGATCGAGCCTGAGTCAGACAACGATATGCTGGCGCACCGGAGTCGAAGGCTATCAACTTCAGCCGCATTGGACTGCCTCGTCTTCAATAACGGGAAAGCGTCGATCCGGAACCTACAACCCTATCCGTATTCACCGGTCGGGTCTGTCCGCGCCCTGTCTGTGCGATGAAGACTGCATGTTGAACTCGACGATGTGCCGGGTTATCAGAGCGGTGGAACAGGCGATCGCCGCCAGCGATCAAATGGCTACCAAGTCGACGCGTCCCTGGGCCGATGGCCAGATCAAGCGATTTCGCCGCCGCCTCCATTCGGGCGTCGCTTGTGGCGCTGTTTAGTCGTTCTCTATCACAAGATCGCCAATGGCTGCAGGATGCATTTGTTCGTGGATGTTTTGCGCATGTGCCATGGCGCTCTCGTAGTCAACGTGAAGGTGGACGCGCGACATCGCGCCATTAAGCTCGGTCACCACGACCTTTGATCCGATGGCGACGGCGCGCGTGCCTGCCGTTCCGACGAGGCGCATCGCGAAATCGATGTCGGTTATGATGCAAAGGCAGGGCCTGCCGTCCTCTTCAAAGCATATCGAGCTAATATCGTGTTGATCAAGAAAGACACAGAGAGCATCGCGTTCTGCAACACTCGCGACAGCTAATACTGCTGTGTCGCGTGCTACTGTCACGGATCTGGAGTATTCGTGGCCTGTGATGACTGTGCCCGTCGCCGCTCCGTTATTAGTCAGTGCTTTGCACACTATGGTGACTGCGTGCTTATTAGCATAATCCACTGCCCTGTGGTGCAGCACCTTTGCGCCCTGTCGCGACATCTGCGCGATTGTCCCATACCCAATCTTCGGGATTAATCGTGCCCCTGGTACAAGATGAGGATCTGCCGTGTAGACGCCCTTAACATCTGAATATATTTCGCACACTTGCCCTCCCAACATAGCCGCGATCACGACCGCTGTCAGATCGGAGCTGTTTCTGCCGAGAAACGTTAGTCTGCCCGACTGATCAACTGCCTGACCACCCGCGACAACGACAATGTCATGCTCCTGAAGTGCAGCCCTGATTGGCTGAGGATCGACGCTTTCAACTGAGGCGCGACCGAAGTCCGAATTTGTGCGTATCCCTAGGACATAGCCGTTCAACGACGTTACGGGAATCCCAAGGCGACTGACCGCAGCTTCCAACAGGCACGCACTCAGCATCTCGCCGATAGCAAGCGTCGCATCGAGATTCGATGGCGTTGCTTCCCTATTGACGCCAAGCACGGTTGATTTCAGCTCGTCGGTCATTCCAGACATTGCGCTGACCACGGCAACTATCTTGCTTCCTCCTTCAGCTCGCAGCTCAGCTAAATACCGAGCAACTCGGGCATAATGGCAAGGGTCTCGAAAACTCGAGCCCCCGAATTTGACAATAGTCGTCTTCATGATTCACCGATCAAATTTTTGGCGATCGCAAGCTGTGCGATGAGGAGTGCGTTGAGTGCGGCCCCAACCTGAACGTTGTCGGCTACAACCCACATCCACAGCCCGCGCGGGTTCTCTGGATTAACTCGGACCCGTCCGACGTGAACATCTGCAGGATCTCCCAGATAGCGCGGCGTTGGATATCCGTCAGCATAAAGTCGAACACCTGGTTCATTTGCCAGGAGCTCATGGACCTGTTCTAGTCGAACATGTTCGTCAAACTCGACGTATACCGCCTCGGAATGACCCGTCTTTACCGGCACTCTGACGCAGGTGGCGGCTAACTGCAGATGAGGCATACCGAAGATCTTCCGTGACTCTTGAACCAGCTTGCGTTCCTCAAGAGCCACGCCTTCGCGGGAAATCTGTCCGATCTGCGGTATGACGTTGAATGCAAGAGGGACAGGGAAGCTCTCCGCAGCGGGTCCGGTGCTCCCCTCGAGCCAGGCTTTGACACCGTCTTCCAGCTCCTTAATCCCGCGCAGGCCAACTCCTGAGGCGGCTTGAAAGGTGGTCAAAAGAACCTGGCTAATGCCGAACGTCGCTATCAACGGTCGCAGTGCCCGAACCAGCTGTATCGTGGAGCAATTTGGATTTGCTACTATTCCAGACGGTGGACGAACCGTAAGTGAACACGCGTTAACTTGTGGTACGATGAGGGGTACGTCAGGCCTCATTCGAAAGGCATTCGAGTTATCAATCACCAAGGCTCCTTGGGATGCGAACCGAGGTATCCATACGCCGCTTACGTCGCCGCCTGCAGAGAAGAATGCAATGTCGGTTTTGGTATCACCGATATCGCTAATGTCGCGGAGTGCCTCAACCTGGTATGTTTGGTCTCGAAACTTGAATTGGCGCGCACCCGAACTGGAGGCGAACATCCGCAGTCGATTGACCTTAATCTCACTTTTTTCCAATAACTTGATCAGGGCCGTTCCGACCGCCCCGGTTGCTCCAACGATAGAAATATCTAATGGTCTCATGAGTACCTCATTTAGACGCTCGTGGTTGGATCTTGCTTTCAATATTCGAAGCTCGCTTCGGCCGCCCAAGGATGTAACTGGAAGTCTGTCGTCGCGGCTTGATGCACAGTTCAATGCCTCCTCTCTTCAGATCGTTGGACTTTCGACCTGGTGTTTCCTGCAATAATTGCCTCCGAATGGCAGATTGGACGCCTAGAAAGGTCTTCGCGTCGCCAGCCGGCGGATTTGCTTTCAGGAAGCTGCCATGCGGCCTTCTCCACGTCTTCGAACCGATGCGATAGTCTCGCAATTTGGACGGTGCCGGCGGCTTCTAGCGCTCGGAACGGAATTCAAGATTCGTGCGGTGAAAGATGAGCAACGGCGATATGAGTCTGGCAGTTCTTTGGACAGACGCGGGCGCACGCTCCGCAGCCGATACAGCGGCCGGGATAATCAATGACCATGATGACCCGACTGAGTTCACCATTAAAGTCGTCCTCGCCATCGCAGGCACCGAGCATGTCGCCTGCTTCATCGATGCCGTAGAGATGCATGACCTCGCGTGAGCAGACCTTGAAGCAGCGACCGCAGCCAATGCAGGTCGCAGGGTTGATCGAATTCAAATATTCCGGCATCCATTGGGATCCGTCGCGAGTCACGCATGAGCTTGTCATAGATTCCTCCAATTTAGCGAGTTCTGCCGATGGCAAATGTGACAGCCGAAGGCCCGCCGATTGCCAGACAAAAACGAGTTGGCAGCTGTCTACAATCTTTGCCCAGCGCAGCCTCACCTTCGCTTCGATGTCTTTCGATCTTGTCGGAGATATTCTCGATCCCGGCGGCTTCCACGAAGGTCCACGTGTCGCTTGTCTCGTCGTAGGTGGCAAATAGTCTGACCGATGCAAACCGCGCTGTCAGTCCCTTCATATCTTGCGTGACGATCGCAATTCGCAGAGCGCCTGCCGGCAGTTTCGGCCGCTGTTGCTGGAGTCTCCCATTGAAGAGTGGGAGGCGACGAATTGATCTCATTTGCGATTCCCGCCTGTCGGTTGGGTCAACTGGACCGTGGGTTCGGAGGGTGGTTGGCCTGAATGATGTTTGCGAGGTCAAAGATCACATCGCGGGTTCCCCGGTATAATATTGTAAGCTTTTGCTGGCTGCCGACGCGGTCGAAAATTGGCAAACCAAGCCGCATCAGCGGAACGCCGAGGCGTTTGGCAGCTTCCCGGCCGTGCGAGTGTGTGGCGATAAGATCGGCCGTTGCGGCGAGACTCTCCAGATCGCTGAGATCACCGACTTTGACGGTGTTCGCCGGTACCATCTCGAGTGCCTTCGAAGTGCCGGTCGTGGCGACTGCGACCGCAATTTCCGCACCCATGGCAGTAAAAAGATTGGAGAACTGGAAAAGCTGATCCGGCTCGGAGGCGATTGCGATCTTCTTGCCTGCCATATGGAAATGTCCGTCGAGCATCGCATCCTGCAGCTGCATTCGATTGCGGCGGACGTTGAGCGGCGCCTGTTTCCGTGACAGAGCGGCAAGCACGCGAATAAAGCGATCGACGTTCTCTAGGCCCGTTAGCGATCTAAACAGGACGTATGGGACGCCGGTCAGTCTCTGTAGCGCTTCAGCCGGTCGCCGCATATGCTCACCGATTGCGATACACTGCATCGCAGTACCAAGATCGCGGATTTCCTGCACTTTCGTGCCGCCATATGTGGTCGGCATCCATTCTTCGGGGATGGACCCGTCGAGCGCTCCCGACACATCGGGAAGGATAACCGGATCGAGCCCGAAGCTTACGGCCGTCTCGCGCAAATGTTCAATATCAGCAACTGTTAAGTTGCAGCCAGGCAAGATCGCGATCTTGCCTGCATCTCGATACTGCTTTTCAGGTCGTGTTATTGCCTCGATCATGGCGGTAACAGCTTTAGACCAACCTTCCTCTATGGCGCCGTCAAAGTCCGGCGTGTTGGCGAGTACCACTTCGGTGCCCACAAGTTCTATCGCCCGCTTGCGTTTTATGTTTTCGACGTCACCGGCGACATCCTCGTCGCGGGCCTCTACCGATGCGGTCGTGCATATCCCGATCAGTCGTGGTCTTGTGCGGGCTTTGAGGCTGAGAATTGCCTCTTCGAGACGATCCGCGCCGCCGACGATTATCGAGGTTTCGTTCATCGCCGTCGTTTGCAGCGGGATCGCTTCATTGAAATGCCTCACGAGCAGTGCGAGCGCGAAGCTCGTACATCCCTGGCTGCCATGGAGCAGAGGTATTGCGCCGTCGACGCCCAGAAAGGCGAAGGCAGCACCAAGCGGCTGAGACGACTTCAGGGGGTTGACCGCCGCCGACTTATTTTGAGATACGACGCGTGCCATAGTACGACCTCAACATTTTTTGCGAGTGATCTCGCGGTTTTGGTTCGACGCGCTTACGCTTCTCTTTTAGCTCGTTATTAAACGACCAAGGCCGGCTCCCATGGCGCCGGCTCGCGCACCTGCGGCCACATCGGATTGTGGATTGCCAGGTCAATTTGTCGAGCAAGTTGCACCATTCCCTCATAGCCAGCGTAAGCGTGATGACGCTCCTGGTTGATGTCGAGCCAGGGCAGTTTTGCCTTTAGCGCTATATACTGGGTGCGTCCGCCCGACAGCATGATGTCAGCCTTTCTCTCGAGTAGAAGCGAGAAAAGTTCGCGCGGCGACATCGACTCGAACAGGAGGTTCTCCTCCTTCAGGGTCTGTTTCACTCGCTCTCTATCTTCGAGCGTCGATTTCTTGACTGATGTGCCGACGATCTCCATGCCGATCTCCATCAAGGCATGGACGACCGACCATGATTTCACGCCGCCTGTATTTAGAAGCACGCGCTTGCCCTCAAGGCGAGGTCGGTAGGCTTCCAGCCTCTTCCACACTTTTTCCTCTTCTTCCGCTACAAGGATTTCCGTGCGACGCAAAAGCGAGGGGTCGGCACCTTTCCTTACAAGCAGATCGGCGATCCGCCGGAGCGCCTCCGAGGTGCCGGAAATGCCATAGAAGGAGCCCTCAAAAAATGGAATGTCCCAGCGTTCCTGCATCTTACGTGCCAAAGCAACGAACGCTGTCGAACACACCGTCATCGCTGCGCGTGAGCGGTGGGCGGAGGCGACGTGCAGGTATCGCGCGTCTCCCGGGATACAGGCGCGGACGCGGATGCCGAGCTTATCCAAGAGCGGCTTCACCAGCCAGAACTCACCCGAGAGGTTAAATTCGCCGAGTATGTTGATATCGCAAACGCTTGGTTCATCGGCCTCCACGGTACCAATGACATGCTTTAGTAGCGCCTCGCCCGCTAGCTTGTTGCCGAGGTTCTTAGATCCGAGGAAGCCTGGCGCATTGACCGGCACCACTGGTAACGCAAATTCGTCCGACGCTCGCTTGCAAACAACCTCGATGTCGTCGCCGATCATAGCCGTTATGCAGGTTGAATAGACGAAGATTGCCGCGGGCGCATACCCCTCCTTAATTTCCCGGATTGCTTTAAAGAGCTTCCGTTCACTGTGGCCCATTACGATGTCGATTTCCGTAAGATCAGTCGTGAAGCTCGTGCGCCAAAGTGTTGGACCTGACGAGGCAGTGCCACGGTTGTCCCAGGAATTTCCCTCGCAGGCGAGCGGTCCGTGAATCAGATGCGCGACATCGGTAATCGGCTGCAATGCGACCTTGGCGCCGTCGAAAGCGCAACCGCCGACAGCCGTTCCCGGGGCCATTGGCCTCGCGCAATTCTTTCGGCGCGCCTTAGGACCCTTGCCGCCGCTCCTTTCACTCGCTAGCTCGTGGAAGGCATCTTTGATGTTGGCGTTGGGCGAGGACATTCGTCTGCCTTCATATCTGGTTTGAGAGATAGGCCGCCTGGCCGGCCGCCGCTCTTAGCGAGTGAGGTCATACGAATAGTCTGTCACACCGGCGTGCATTGTTTCGCGATCGAGGTTGTCGAAGATCTTGTCGAGGATCGCGGTCAAAAGACGCAGTCCGCCCTGGTAGCCCATGAGGGGGAATCGATGATGATGGTGCCGGTCAAAAATTGGAAAGGTTAGCCGAACCAGTGGGGTACCGGTGTCCCGTTCGAGATACTTCCCATAAGAATTGCCTATCAGGAGATCCACGGGCTCAGTGAAAAGTAGCGAGCGCAGTGCCCAGAGATCTTTGCCTGGCCAAACCTGTGCATTCTTCCCGAAGGGCGAGGATGCGAGGAGTTCCTTCATCTCGTCCTCCCAAGCTGAGGTGCCGTTAGTGGCAAGGCAGTGGGTTGGCTCGCCGCCGGTTTCCATGATGAAGCGCGCCATCCCATAGACGAAATCTGGATCGCCGTAGATCGCGTATTTTTTTCCATACAGCCAAGCTTGGCTGTCCGCCATCGCGTCGATGAGTCGCCCGCGCTCCAGACGGATCACCTCGGGAATTTCTCTCGTGGAAATGTCAGATATCGCCATCAGGAGTTCGTCGGTAGCTTCGACGCCAAGAGGATAGCGGAAGGAGGTCGTCGCTTGTCCAACGGCTCTGCAGTAATCCAGCGTCTTGCGAGTGTTGTAATATTGCAGGGACAACGTCCCCTCCGCGTTCAACGCCGCCTTCACGTCATTGATTTTGGTCCCCCCGTCATACATACGAAAGTTACCATCGGAGGGGGTATCGAACTGATCTGATGCGTCCTGGATGAACATGTAAGTCACTTGCATCAAGTCGAGCAGGCGTTTTAATTCGCGATTGTTCCCAACGCAGAAGCCATCAAATCCAGGAATGATGTTAATAGAAGCGGTGGCTTCACTTCGCGCGGTGCCCTTCCAGAAATTCTCCAGCACACCTTTTACCATGCTGTCGTAGCCATCGACATGGCTGCCGACAAAGGCTGGTGTGTGGGCAAAGGGGACATCGAAATCGCGCGGGACCGAACCTTCACTTTTGGCATTTTCGATAAAACCATGCAGGTCATCTCCGATGACCTCTGCCATACATGTGGTCGACACCGCGATCATCTTCGGGTTATAGAGCTTGTACGTGTTGGCGAGACCGTCGACCATATTTTTCAGGCCACCAAAAACAGCCGCGTCTTCTGTCATCGATGACGAGACCACCGATGACGGCTCCTTGAAATGGCGCGATAGGTGCGATCTGTAGTAGGCAACGCAACCTTGGCTGCCATGGACGAACGACATCGTTCGCTCGAATCCCGCCGCTGCGAACACCGCACCGAGGGGCTGGCAGGCTTTGGCTGGATTGACGACAAGGGCTTGGCGGGCCAAGTTTTTCTCTCGGTATTCCCAGCTCTTCGTGAATTCGCGCTGGTCCGACACGACCTGATCCGGGTGTGGGCACTCGAATTTCAGCTTTTTTTTGGCCAACATCTTCCTGTATTCCGGCTCGCAGAATAGGGGCGCGTGGTCGAGAGTTTTCTCAGCTGACTGCGGCATAGGGTCACCTCTTTCGATCTGGCCGCGGCTCAAGGGCGGTCCAGAAACATGCGTCGTTTAAGCCGTTGCGCGTTTACGCGCGAACGCTATGTTCTCACCCAGCAACCGCCGCCAAAATGCGGTCATTTTTCCAGGGCGCGTCGTAGAGACCCCAAACTGGATTGTTGATGGCCATGTCCATGTCCCGAGCGAAAATTGCGAAGCCGTCATAACCGTGATACGGACCAGAATAGTCCCAGGAGTGCATCTGACGGAATGGAATGCCCATTTTCTGCACCGGGTATTTTTCTTTAACGCCGGACCCGACGAGATCGGGCCGAATTCCCTCAATGAATTTCTCAAGTTCATAGCCAGTCACATCGTCGTAGATCAGCGTGCCATCTTTTACATAATGGCCAGTGCGCTGATAGTCGTCGCCGTGACCGAATTCGTAACCGGTTCCTACGATTTCCATCCCGAGGTCCTCATAGGCGGTGACGACGTGACGAGGACGCAATCCCCCGACGTAGAGCATCACCCGTTTGCCGGAAAGGCGCTGCCAGTATTTGTCGATTACGGCCCAAACGAGGGGTTGGTATTTGGCTATGACCTTTTCGGCTTTTTCTTGGATCTCCGGCCCGAAGTGTTCGGCAATGTTGCGCAGCGAGGCATCGATTTGGGAGTGTCCAAAGAAATTATATTCCATCCAAGGGATGCCATATTTTTCCTCCATGTGCCTGGAGATGTAATTCATCGACCGATAGCAGTGAATGAGGTTGAGTGCCGCTCTCGGCGCGCGCTCCACTTCGGCGAGAGTTGCATCTCCGGACCAGTTGCCGACCACGCGCAATCCGATCTCCTCGAGCAGGATGCGTGAGGCCCATGCGTCGCCGCCAATGTTATAGTCGCCTATGACATTTACGTCGTAGGGACCTGGATCGAATTTTATGTCTTTCTTGTCGAAGACCCAATCTCGAATTGCGTCGTTGGCGATGTGGTGGCCAAGCGATTGCGACACGCCACGGAAGCCTTCGCAGCGTACTGGCACGACGGTCGTCGCGTGTTCTTTGGCCTTCTTTCGCGCTACGGCCTCAATATCGTCGCCAATCAGACCGATCGGACATTCCGATTGTAGGGTGATGCCATTGCTTAGCGGGAAAAGTTCAGCAATCTCATCGATGACCTTTTCCAGTTTCTTGTCACCACCGAAAACGATATCTTTTTCCTGAAAATCAGATGTAAATTGCATCGTCACGAATGTGTCGATGCCTGTCAGACCGACGTAATAGTTGCGACGTTGCGACCAGGAATATTGACCGCAACCCACAGGCCCGTGTGAAATGTGAACCATATCCTTGATTGGTCCCCAGACGACACCTTTTGAACCGGCATAGGCGCAGCCGCGTATCGTCATCACGCCTGGAACAGACTTGATGTTCGACTTTACCTCGCATTCGCTGATCGCGTTTGCGTCCGTTTCGCTCGTTGCAACGCTGAGGTGTTTACTGCGGCGCTTCGCTGCTTTGCCCGGGTATTGCGACAGCACGTCTGCAATAAGCTTGGCATGGAAGTCACTGTCATTGTCGTATTTGAAGCTCATTGACACTACCCCTTAGAAAATCCGGATGAAGCCTCATGGCGAAACCTCCCTCACGGGACGACGGGCGCCTTGCGTGTCGCTGCGCGTCAGTGTGATCACTGGGCAGCTATCAACTTGGCATCCCTGGCTTGAAGTTCGGCAAGCATCTGCTCATCGGTTTTCATGATCCCGAAATCGAGAAGCATGTCCTCAAGTTCTTCCATGGTGATGGGGGTCGGGATGGTGCCTTTGCCAGAATTGTCATGTATTCTTTGGGCAAGTGTCCGGTACTCGGCCGCTTGCTGAGAGTCCGGCGCATATTGGATCACCGTCATCTTTCTAAGTTCGGCATGTTGGACAATGTTATCGCGTGGCACGAAGTGGATGAGCTTGGAATTGAGTTTGGCAGCCAGCGCTTCGGCGAGGTCGAGTTCGCGGTCGGTCTGACGCTCGTTACAAATGAGGCCACCCAGGCGCACGCTGCCGCCTGCAGCATATTTCAGGATGCCCCTGGCGATATTGTTGGCGGCATAGAGCGCCATCATTTCGCCGGACATGACGATGTAGATTTCCTGAGCTTTGTTTTCACGGATCGGCATCGCGAAGCCGCCGCACACAACGTCACCGAGCACGTCATAAGACACGTAGTCGACATCGTTGTAGGCGCCGTTCTCTTCGAGAAAGTTGATCGACGTGATAACGCCGCGTCCCGCGCAGCCGACGCCTGGCTCCGGACCGCCAGACTCCACGCATTTGATACCTTTATAGCCTACCTTGAGCACGTCTTCGAGTTCAAGATCTTCAACCGAACCTCTCGTTGCTGCGAGATCAAGAACCGTATCCTGGGCCTTCGAGTTCAAGATCAGGCGCGTAGAATCAGCCTTAGGGTCACAGCCGACGATGAGGATCTTCTGCCCATGGTCTACAAGGGCGGCCAGCGTGTTTTGGGACGTAGTGGACTTGCCAATTCCGCCTTTTCCATAGAATGCGATCTGACGCAGAGCTGCCATGCTTGGCGTTCCTTCATGTGTTCGAAGCAATTTGGTTACCCGCAACGCGGATGCGGCGGCCGTTCCGCTGCCTCTCAATAGCTCTCAAGATTCGTGCCAAGCGGCCGATTGAGCTGACGAACAATAATTCGCCGCGATTCCAGCTATGTGGGCGTAAAATACGGGATTGAGAACACAAACGCTTGTCAAGTAACCGACAAAGGTGATGACAATGTCGAAATAGATTGTCACCCTCTGAGGGCCAATGAATGGTGGCCGTTTGTGCAATATCTGACCAACCGGCAGGATGTCTCATTTATCCATGCGTAGCTTCTAGGACTTTGTTAGAGCAGCCATCACCAGACCGGCCGTAACAAATTCTGATCACTTGCCGCAAGCGCTGTCTCCGGCGATGACAAGCGCCATGCCGCGTCTGGTGCCCGCATAGGGTTAACGTCCTACTCTGCTGTCCATTATGATAGTGGCAGTGATGTCAACGAAGCTCTCGCCCCCGCACACACGGTCAGCAATCATGACCCTTAGACGACGAAGAAGGCGCCACTTGTGACCACACGTCGTGCGGCATGGTCCAAGTTGCCTAGCTGCTTCTTCAAGGGCACCCGCCCGGCGTAGATCGTTCAGAAAGCTCGGCTTTTCAGTAGCGTACCACCTTTGCCAACTTCAGAACAAATGATCTGCTCGTAATTTTCGAGCCTTCGCCGAGTACCATTTCTCCGCGTCAGGGATCTAAGTTGGCAAATTCCAAATGGCCTATTTAGTTGGGGTACGTCATGAGTTACGGCGTTGTCGCTACCTTTGTCGGTTACGTGACAGGCGTTCTTGTTCTCAATCCCGTATTTTACGCCCACATAGCTGGAATCGCGGCGGATTATAGTTTGTCAGCTCGATCGGCCAGCTTGGCACGAATCTTGAGAGCTATTGAGAGGCAGCGGAACGGCCGCCGCATCCGCGTTGCGGGATAACCGCGTTGGTTTGAACACGTTAAGGAGTACAGGCATGCCCGACTTAAAGGTAGGAGACCTAGCACCTTCAATCAACGATTTGGAATGGGTTCGTGGCGAGTCTCTTGAGGCTTTTCAACGTGGCAAAGTTTACATCATCGCGTTTATGACAACTACCTGCCCAGCCTGCGCGCGCGAGATGCCCCGTCTCAGGCAACTGCAGAAGAAATACCGAGATGTTGGTCTTGACGTCATCGGTGTCGTGTTGCTTGAACGCGATTCAACGGCGGCTGAGGCTCGAGCTGATGTGCACGCATGGCTGAACCGGACGTGCCCAAATCTGAATTTTGGAATAGGGGTCGATTTAACAGGCCAAAAATACAGGCTCTGGATGGAGCCGAGCCATTCTACAGAAGTGCCTACCCTTTTCATCGTCGACCGCGACGGAAACGTCGCCGCTATCGACCCTACGGGCCTCGATTACGTTGTGCCGAAAGTGCTTGACGGCAGCTAGCGCAAGGCCACGCAGCCTGCTGAATGCGTCGATCACACCCGCCTCCACTGCCGATTCAAAGGGATCACAGCAAAAACATAAACTAACTCGCTTATGAGGTCCGCACGCCACAAGCGGTCTTCCGTGCATAGGAGACACGATGTACGACATTGTCACGACAATTCGCGGGTTCAGCGACATGCCTTCATTTCTCAGTCCCATATTTGAGCGCCTAAATAGCTGGCACAGCAGTGAATAATATGGGTCGGCTACAACGAAGCTAACTGGCACGAAACTTGAAAGAAATGGGCCGGACGACGAAGGTCGCCAAGTTATAACCGCTGTGCCAGCCGGCATTCCGTTCGGACCCTGGCTTGTGACAGCAGACCGAAATCGCAGCGGAGGAAGATCGTGTTGATTGACAGCAACTCCAACTCGCTTTCTGCATTCCAAAACCTCGAATCGAATGTTAGGTCGTATTCGCGATCCTTTCCCACCGTATTTAGGAAGGGCGTGGGAGCCATTCTCGAGGATGAGAAAGGTTTTGAATACATCGACTTTCTCACAGGCGCCGGCGCTCTCAACTACGGTCATAACGATCCCGATTTGCTCAACGCCGTGGCGGAATACCTGAAATCGAATGGAATCATTCATGCATTGGACATGGCTACGTCAGCCAAACGAGAGTTTATGGAGTGTTTTGATGCGACAATTTTGCACCCACGTGGGTTGAAATATAAGTTTCAGTTTCCCGGTCCCACTGGCACCAACGCCGTGGAAGCTGCTCTAAAGCTCGCACGCAAGGTTACGGGACGTCGCAATATAATATCATTTACCAACGCTTTTCATGGAGTGAGCCTGGGCGCACTTGCGGTCACGGGCAATCGACACTACCGCGATGTGGCGGGCCTTCCTCCGGCAGGTGGCATATTCATGCACTATGACGGCTACTTTGGAGCCGATATAGACACGTCGGAATACTTGGACAAGGTGCTGTCTGACGCAAGCAGTGGCATTGATCTGCCAGCTGCCATCATTTTGGAGACCGTTCAGGGCGAGGGGGGCATAAACGTTGCGAGCGAGAAGTGGCTGCGGTCGGTTGAGCGACTTTGCAGAAAGAATGACATTCTCCTCATCGTTGACGACGTTCAAGCAGGATGTGGGAGAACCGGCAGTTTCTTCAGCTTTGAGTTCGCCGGTTTATCACCCGACATTGTCGTTCTGTCGAAGTCACTGAGTGGCCTTGGGCTGCCGCTATCCCTTTTGCTGCTCAAGCCGGAGCTCGACGTATGGCAGCCGGCAGAGCACATCGGGACGTTCCGAGGCAACAATCTTGCGCTCGTGACAGCGACGAGCGCTTTGAGGAAATTCTGGGCGAATGACAATCTGTGTGACGATGTCATGAAAAAGGGAAGCGTCATGAGCGAGCGCCTGCGGCAGATCGCGCAAAGCACCCAAAAACACAATCTATCCGTCCGGGGAAGAGGCCTGATGCTGGCGCTCGACTGCGCTACTGGCAACTTGGCCGAAAAAATCCAACGCAAAGCCTTTGAGGGGGGGCTTGTGGTCGAGAGATGCGGTGCGGAGGACCACGTTATCAAGTTTCTTCCACCCCTGACGATTGATGCGCAGACGCTTCAACGGGGTCTGGACATTCTGGACCTGTCTGTCCACGCAAGCGCTTGACGCTCAAACCCTTATGGGCACGAGCTTCGATGCAGGGGCCAAGCGAGCCATGAACTCACTTCGAAGACACGTTGAGGGACGTTCGCGGAAATAATGTCGAGATTCACTCCAGCGGCGAGGGGAGCGAGCATCTCGATGGAACACCAAGGGAGTTCTGGCCAAGAGGAGCGACATTGCAAAACAGCAACCCGAAATGAGCGAGAGCGAGCTCACATGTCTTGGCCAAACTGGTCTTTGTTGAGCGTTGCAACCCTCGTCCGTACCGCGTGCCAAGCGATAAAGGGTCAACAGCCGATGGTCACAAGAGCACTCATTTTGGTTGAAGGCGATCCCGCGAGCAATGGTTTGCTATACGTTCAAGCGGCGCAGCGGCTTGATCTTCATCCAGTTATCCTGTCGACTGATACAGCTCAGTACGACTGTCTTGCGGACGCAGGGATTGAGGCAATCCGCGTCGAGACAAACAATTTCGATGCGGTGATCCGCGAATGTTACCAGCTGCGTGCGACCTACGACGTTGCCGGCATTACGTGTGCCAAGGAGGCTGTATGTGCGGTGGCCGCCAAAGTCTGCCGGCATCTCGATCTGCCGGGGCCAAACCCCAAATCAATTGAGCAATGCTGCAACAAATTCGCTCAGCGCCAGTTGCTCGAGGAGGCCGGCGTTCCCGTACCTGCTTATCGCGTCGCAGCGAATGTGAAAGGCGTATTAGGCGCTGCAGCGGAGATCGGCCTGCCAGTGATACTGAAGCCAGCCGTCGGAAACGGCAGCAGTGGCGTCTGCTTATGCAGCGACGTCAATAAGATAGCCGAACATACAACCTATCTGTTAGGCGGGACGTACGCTTGGCGGTCGTCGCCGAGAATATTGGTCGAAGAATTCGCACAAGGCCCCCATTATATCGCTCATACGATGGGACATGAAGTCATTGGAATTGAGGCCGCCGACTTCGATCGTCCACCGCATTTCGTCTTTCGTCAGTCGATTTTTCCAGCGTTGCTAACTCGTGAGGAGCGTCAACGTATCGACGATGTTTCGCTGAGCTGCTTGCGAGCTCTCGGTCTTGGCTGGGGACCTGCTAACATCGAACTCCGGTGGACAGAGCGTGGCCCGGTCGTCATTGAAGTCAATCCGCGTCTTGCCGGCGATCCTCAATTGGTTCAGCTGGCTCACGGTGTCGATCTCGTTACCGAGCACATCAAACTTGTTATCGGCGACAAATGTGATTTGCTTCGAACGCGTTCGCAAACTGCGGCGTTTCGAAATCTACTTCCCGATCGCGATGGCACCCTCGACTGGATCCGAGGCGCTAGTCAGGCAGCGGCTGTACCAGGTGTCGTTGAGGTGAAGCTCCATGTCGGACCCAAGGCGCCGATCATCAGGAAAGGCGATTACCGAGACAGTATCGGGCACATCATCGTCACTTCGCCCTGTCGGAAACAGACGACGACCATACTTCAGCGCGCCTTCGACCTAATCGATTGGTCGATTAAACCGTTTGATGACGCGGAAGCCAGCGATGATGCTTTTAATGTTTCTTAAAACGTTGAAGCTGTTGGAGACATCACGGACATGACCTTCGAACGACAAGCGTCGTCTGGGCCGCTCTACATGTTTCCGTCCGCTTTTCGACGCAGAATGACTGTCGCTCGCGAGCTTCGAGTTCTTTGCAAACGGCCGGTTGTCATTGGCTTTAATTCAATACCTTGCGCTAAGGAAGTCACCATGACTACCCGTTCAATCAGACTTCGTATCGCCGTTCTCTTTGGAGGGCGATCTACAGAACATAATGCTTCAGTGCTTTCGGCGACAAACATCATGCAGGCTATAGAGCCAACCAAATACGATGCCGTTCCCGTCTTCGTCACGCGGGAGGGACGATGGTTGTTGAGCAAATTTGAGAATGATACGCTCGCGACCCCATCAGCGGGAACAGAGGTCTGCCTCGTCCCCGGCGGACGTGGGCGCATGATAGCAGTTATGCCAGACGGCAGCATAAGTGGCGCTGGGACAATCGATATCCTGTTCCCGGTGCTGCATGGGCTCCATGGGGAAGATGGCTCCGTGCAGGGGCTTGCAGATGTCGCGCGAGTACCGCTCGCCGGCTGCGGCATCCTCGGTTCAGCGACGTCGTTGGACAAGGAAATCGCGAAACAGTTGCTCAGGTCGGCGGGGCTGCCAGTTGCGCGTTCAGTCACCATTCACATGGGCAAGACGCCTTCGCTGGCCGCTTTGCAGCGCGAACTTGGTTCGCCGATTTTCATCAAGCCGGCACGGCAAGGTTCGTCAGTCGGAGTGAGAAAGATTTCTGGGACGCAGGAGTTCGCGCTAGCGCTTGCCCAAGGTTTTAAGCATGACTGCAAGCTGCTGGCTGAGGAATTCATCCCCGGGTTTGAGATCGAATGTGGCGTGCTGGAGGATACGAAAGGCGGACTCTTTGTCTCTCGCCCGGGTCAGATCAAAGCATCCGAAAGCCACGGTTTCTACAGCTATGACGCAAAGTATGTCGACAGGGACGGTGCGGCACTGACGGTTCCCGCGGAACTGCCGGAGGATGTCGAGATGCAGATCCAGGAGGCGGCAGCCTTAGCATTCAGAGCTTTAGGTTGCGACGGCATGGCTCGTGTCGATTTATTCCTGACTGCGAACATGCAGTTCTATATCAACGAGGTCAATACCATCCCAGGCTTTACCAGTACCAGCATGTATCCGAAGGTGCTGGCAGCGAGCGGCGTCAGTTATCGCGAGTTCATTAATCGGCTTGTAGAACATGGATTGGCAAGGGCGGCACGAGCAACCTGAACCGAGTTAAGATGTCGCCGGAGGTTAGGCGCTGCATCGTAGGCTCTAGCTTTCTAGATCTCGCGTCGATCGAGTTGCTCGCCACAAAAAGCAGCGACTGGCGGCAGGGCGAACACGAATGTTCCCTGGTCAGCGTCATGAACGGAGCGACCTGAGAGCTGCGACGCGCCATGCTCGACATGGAACAAGGAAGCCGCACCCTCGAACCCACATGGAGCGCGCAAGCAGAGATTCATTTGTACCTCCCTCTATTACTTGCGAACTCAGACTTCGGTCTGACCTCGGTAAAAAGTGTGATCCGAAGCTTTTGATGACCTTCCCGCCAAAACTCATCCAGGTTTTAATTCGCTCGAAGGGCCGAACGGCGCAGTCCCGACATGACAACGAACATCCGAAATCAAATGTCGGGTTTGTAATGTCCGCGCCACATTCTTGTCGAACCACTGGTTTGCTATTTTTAAGCTAAGCGACGGAATCAAAACGTAAATACATGTCCATGGCTCACCGCCCGAACTCGGCACGAACCTTGCAAAGAGGAATTCGGCAGGAACAGCCACCCGACCATGTCGCGGAAAACGGAGATCGATAGATTGAAAAAAGCAACGCAATGTCTGCTCGTTATACAGGTTTTCCCCGGGCTAACGGCATCGGCATGCACAGAACGGCTTCCAACCCGAACTCGCGGACCTCGATGCCGTTCGGCAGTGACGACACGTAGCGGACCTCATACTGAGCGCAAAGGGTCAGGACGGTCCTGCGTCTCGCGACAGAGCAAGGCTCGATGAAGAGCTTCAACTCGTGACGTCGTCGAAAACCGCTTGTGCTTCAGTCCTTCAGGAGATAGCGATGAGCGAACTTGTTGGCATTTATGTTGATCATCAGATGACCTCGCCACTTGCCATGGCGCAACATTCGGCGAAGATCAAGCCGATTGCGGGCGAACTAGCGCGAAAAGGAGTTCTGCTGGTTACGACCTGCCTACGGGTTGAGGTCTATTGTAACGAGTCGGCACTCGGGGACATCAATAGCACGGTATTTTCTGGCTTTGCATGTGGACGCATTCAAGGTGCGGTCCCTATTGTTCAGCGTCTTGCCGAAATCGCAGCCGGCGCCCGTTCCCAGATCCTCGGCGAGAACTACGTCAGCGATCAACTCGAAAAAGCTAGTGAACTTCTTGATCCAAACCTTCCGATTTTTCAAATAGCACGGTTCGCGATCGATGTGGGTCGCAGAGCGCGTGCGCGACATGGGTTCATTGCACCGTTCAACTATGACCAAATCGTCCGGGACATCATAGATGACCTGTTCAAAGACGGAGCGCCACGCGACCGCCTTTTAATGATTGGGGCGGGTATGCTGGGTCGTGACCTGATCAGGAGTGGCGTGGGAGAGCGTTTCCGCTCGACAGAAATCGTAACGCGGAATCCCAAGAAACTTCGCAAACGTCTCCGCAGATTGACTGACGTAGAAGTCGCGCTCATCCGCCCGGCAGAAGTTGGACGCGCACGCGGACCGCGGTCGATCGCTGTGATCGCGACCACCGATGTGAATGATGAATACGCAACCATTCTTCGGAATGCGCTTCTGTGTCTCGAGCCTCGCGCCGTAATAGATCTGTCATCAATCCCGGTTTTGTCGAGCTCAGCAGTCGGGAAGCTCAACTATGTGACCATGTACGACGAGGTGTTTCTCAAATTCATCGAGAAAAACAATAAGCAGCTGGCTGCGAAACTGCCCCTCGTATGCTCCGAGATTGCGGCAACAATCGGTGTGGCGCAAATGGCCACTAACTGAGTTTTGGAGATCACGGCACGCATGGCGTCAAAGGCCATTGCCGTGGGTGTTTTCGAGCACGAGCGTGGACGTCAACAACCACAAATGACAAGTCGCAGCACCTGCCGAAACTATAGAGGATATGCGAATCGTACAAAAAGAATACGCCGATTTAGGCTGAGGCTATCCCACCGCAACGAGAGGGCAATGCAAGTGGCAACAAGAGCATTTATCCTAATTGAAGGTCATAGGAGTAATGGGCTACTTTACATTCAAGAAGCCAAGCGCAATGGACTTTACCCAATTACCCTGGCAGCTGATCCAGCTCAATACGACTACCTTTTGGCGGAAGGCACTGAGGCGATCCGTGTCGATACAAGTGATCTCGAGGCGCTGATTCGCGAATGTTCCGGGCTACGCGCGACCTATGACATTGTTGGCATCACTGGTTTTTCTGGCGTCGACGAGTCGCTTTACGTGACTGTTGCAAAGCTCCGCGAGCATTTCGCTCTACCCGGACCAAATCCCTCATCGATTGAACAATGTGCTAACAAGTTTACTCAACGCGAGCTCCTCGCAAAGGCCGGCGTTCCCATGCCTGAATATCGCTTAGCAGCGACCGCGAAGGAGGTAGAGAGCGCGGCAGCCGAGATTGGGCTGCCGGTGATTATTAAGCCAGCTGTAGGCGGTGGCAGCATCGGTGTCCGATTGTGCCGCAATGCCAACGAGCTGACCACACATACGGCCCATCTGTTGGACGGGACGCCCTTATGGGGGTCTTCGCCGCGGATACTGGTGGAAGAATTCGCAGAGGGCCCATTCTATGAAACAACGACGATGGGAGACGCGGTCATTGCGGATGGCACGGCCAACTTCGTCCCCTCACCGCATTTCGTCCCGTGCGGGAGCGTGTTTCCGGCAGTGCTATCTGATGAGGGACGGAAGTCTATTGCCGATATTTCGCTGACTTGCTTGCGCGCTCTTGGGCTCGGCTGGGGGCCCGCGAACATTGAGTTCCGGTGGACAAAGCGTGGCCCCGTGGTTATTGAAGTGAACCCACGCCTCCCCGGCTGGACCACCCCTTGCTTGATTAAACTCGCGTACGGCATCGACATCATCGAGCAACATATCAAGCTTGCCATCGGTGACGAATGCGATCTGCGGGCAAAGCATACGAACACTGCGGCCGCGCGGTTCCTAGTTCCTGATCGTGACGGCATTCTGGATCACACCGAGGGTACCAGTCTGGCGGCGGCTGTGCCAGGAGTTATCGATATCCGATTTTATATCGAACCCGGTAGCCTTATCATCCGGAAGGGCGATTATCGAGACATGATCGGACATGTCATCGCTGCCTCTACCAGCCATTCTCGGGCTGACGCGATACTTCGACGTGCTGTTAGCTTGATCACTTGGCCGATCACACCATTTCCGACCGTTAACGATTAGCAACAATCTACATCCTTCATCTCCCCGCGCCAGCGGCGCGGGCATGGGACGGGATTTTCAATCGAACATTGATGTGATTAGGAACGAAGGGAACCGTCGATGACAGCTCATATCACTGTCACGGGCGCGAAAGCTTACAGACGCCGCGTTCGTTGTCCGAAAGATCTCTCCCACCTCGCTTGCACCCTGAGGCTGCTCTTATCAACGGCTAAATCCGGTCAGCCTGTCCTGTCGCATGACCGTCTAGCAGATGCGAGCTCCTCGTCGCGCAGCCTAGTGAGACCACCATGACATTCAGGATGAGCGATACGGGAGCTCCGTCGCCTGTGCAAACTGCTTCTCCACCATTCGTTCTGCCGGCTGATTGCCTCGGTCTGGGAACGGGTCTCATACCTTACCAACAAGGGTCCCGCACCTGCGTGACGCGCTCAGTGCGTGTCGCAAGCGCAATGCACCGAGTGGGAAGTCCATGACGAACGAAAATGATTACCTTCCGGAGCCAGGCCCAACGGCCCTCGCCCCGCTAAACAATGCGGCGTTTCGATCCATCTGGATGGCCATGCAGATCGCTGATATGGGATGGGTCGTGCAAACGCTTGCTGTCTCTTGGCTGCTCACGAGTTCCTCTTCTCCGCGAATAGTTGCGCTTGTGCTGGCTTCCACAACGTTGCCAGCCTTTTTTGTCTCGATCATCGCCGGAGCCATTGCTGATAATTTCAGCCGCCGTCTGTTGATGCTCGCGGGGCTTTCCGTGGTCGCGATAGCCTCGATTCTGACAGCGCTATCTGCTGCCTTTGACTTTACCAATCCCTGGTTGTTTCTTGGATTGAATTTTCTGGCTGGCTGCGGCTTTGCGCTGTACGAACCCGGTTGGCATGCTTCCGTGGGCGACATCTTTCACAAGCGCGAAATTCAAGCCGCGGTGACGCTAATCTCTGTTGGCTACAATACATCGCGCAGCGTAGCGCCAGCCTTGGCAGGGGCGATCCTGGCATTTCTATGTCCGCTGTCAGCCCTCGGCTTCGCCGCGGTTACCACTTTGGCACCAATCGGCGCGGTGTGGCGCAATAGCTGGCCCGCGCGTTCGTCCATCCTACCTCCTGAACGAATTGCGACCTCAATCCAAAACGGTTTACGCTTCACGGCCCTAACCCCAGATCTAAGGGCGGCGATCATACGCGCCACGCTGTTTGGGCTGGCATCCAGTTCTATCCTTTCGCTTCTGCCAGTGATTGCTCAGGATCGAGCAGCTGGCGATCCTATGGTCTTAGGCATTCTTTCGGCGGGCTTTGGAACGGGCGCGTGCCTCGCTGGAACAAGCAGCCGTTATCTGAGGATCATGCTGCCGCAGGAATTGTTGATGACGCTCGCCGCTGGCGCTTGTGCTGTGTGCTGCCTCGCGCTTGCCCTCACGTCGTCGATGATCCTCGGGACGATAGCGCTGGCCTTGGGGGGTGCCGGTTGGCTTATTACCTGGTCCGGGTTCGATGGTTGGGTACAGCGGGCTAGTCCGAGGTGGGTGTTTGGGCGATCCTACTCAATATATTATGCCCTTCTTAGTGGCGGTATCGCTGTTGGAAGTTGGATTTGGGGGACCGTTGCTGAAGGCCTGTCCCTGAATTCAGCACTCATATGGGCTGCGGCCGGCTTGTTTTTGCTCGCAGCCGCTGGATATCTTATGCCGGCCCATGTCGTGGTGGAAAGAGATCAACGTTACTCGGAATTTCGGCCCCCTGAACTTGATCTCAATTTGGACCCTCGAACCGGCCCCATAATCTCAAAAACAGAATATTTCATCGAAGAGGCCGATCTTGAGATTTTCCTCCGCTATATGCGAATTCGTCGTCATTCTATGAGTCGAGCAGGCGCGCGAGGCTGGAGTCTTCAACGAGATCTTCGAAAGCCGTCAAAGTGGACGGAGACGTTCCGCACTCCAACGTGGACTGACTACCTTCGCCTGAACGGCAGGCTTTCTCTCGCCGATCAGGAGGTTGGTCAGTTGCTTGTCGCGCTGCATGTGGGTACGCCGCCCCAGCTCGAGCTTGCAATTGAGCGACCAATCTAGCCGCCTGCACGTCGCTAACGGCTAACATAGTACCATTGACGTGGCTTCGAAATGAAGCTCATTCTTGAAGTGACAGGAGCTTGAAAGGTTGAGCTTCCGCTAAATGGCAAGCGGCTGAAAACGAAGAGGATGTTCATGCTCTGTAACCGATCCTCTGCCCAAAGACCGTGGCGATGACTAATTGGATTTAGCTTCGAACCGGTATTGGTGTCTCCTTGTTAGCGTATTTGCCTACCGAATTTGTTCAGGTGCTCGGAGGCCGCCTAGTATTTTCGTTGAGGCGCGACTAGATCGTGACGGGTGATCTCGCATCGTTTGCAAGCTCGCCGTGTGGCCTACAATGGGCTTTTCAGGCGAGCGTGGACTACGGCTACGCACCATGAATATCACAGTCATGCGTTTGATGCCGATAACGGCCTACTACATTGCAAGGAACTGCAACGAGGGTTGCGGAAATTAATCTGCTGTCGGCAGCTTGAGCGGATCGTTTCGCGCCAAACGCCTGGCTTTTCATTTCCAGCATTGTCGCTACACGGCCTTGCCGTTGCAGCCTCGATTGAAGCCGCGCGTGTGAACCGCACCACCGCTGTTTAGACAATCTGCTGCAGTGTAATTGACTACGTCCGTTCGAATTAGTCGAGGCAGTTGCGCATGGCGAGATCACTTTGCAGCGAACTGGTTGGGGCTGAGGCGAAGTGCTGCGGCACGCCTATGTCCTTCGAGCCTTTCAGTTGCACTTTGACGAGTAGCTGCCGGAGCAACTGCGGCGACCCCGCGTTCGTCAAGCCATTGATGGGTTGCTACCTTCACGTAGGAGCCCACCCAGAGGCCGCCCGTGTAGCGCCCCGCACCCATAGTCGGCAGAGTGTGATTCGTGCCACAGCATTTGTCGGAATAGACAACGCTGGCAAGGTCGCCAATGAAAATCGAGCCGTAGTTTCGAAGCTTCTTCGCGGTCGCGTGCGGGTCACGGGTGTGGACCTGCAAATGCTCGGTCGCAATGTGATCAGAGTAGGCGATCATTGTCTCTTCGTCTTCGACGACAGTAATCTCGCCGTAGTGATTCCAAGCCACGCCTGCCACCGGAGCCGTCGGCAGGTTTTGCAGTTGTTTCTCGACTTCGATGAGAATTCCTTCAGCGAGATTGCGGTCGGTAGTAACGACACCAACTCGCGTACGAACATCGTGCTCGGCTTGGGCAAGCAGATCCGTGGCAATCGTGAATGCATTTGCCGTTTCATCAGCGACGACAAAAATTTCGCTTGGCCCGGCGAGCTGGTCGATACCCACCTTGCCGAATACCTGGCGCTTCGCTTCGTTGACGAAGGCGTTGCCTGGACCGACAATCTTGTCGACCGCTGGGATCGTCTCAGTGCCATATGCCATGGCGGCGATGGCTTGCGCGCCACCAACGCGGAAGATTCGGTCGGCGCCGGCTAGATGGCAACCCGCTATCATTGCAGGGTGAGCGTTGGGGGGCAGGCACGCAATGACTTGGTCGCAGCCCGCGACCTTAGCCGGCACGATTGTCATCACCGGAGCCGACAGAAGCGGGTAACGACCGCCGGGCACATAGCAGCCAACCGTTTCGATTGGGATCACACGGTGACCAAGGTGGAGACCGGGAAGGCTCTCGATTTCGAGTGGTAGAATGGTGCCGAGCTGCGCCTTAGCAAAGCGGCGCACGTTAGCAATTGCAAACTCGGTATCTTCGCGCGTCTGCGGCTCTAGATCGGCGACAACTTTCAGCTTCTCCTCTTCTGTGACCTCGAAGCTCGTGACATCGACCTTGTCGAAAGCGATGGAATATTCGCGGATCGCTGCATCGCCACGCTCGCGGACATTCGCAATAATATCCTTAACGGTGTTTTCAACCTGAGCCGTATCGGAAACGGCGTCTCGGACCGGTTGTTTGATCTGGATGAACTTGCTTTTCAGCGCATCAAAACGCGGTGTCATCAAAACCTCCTAAATTGGGATGAGTAAGGCCAGCATCGGGCAGTCCGACCAGTCCGGCAATTGCAACTCCAAACGGTGTTCAGTATATTCACCGCACGTAGTCGCTATTTGGTCCTAAGGCTTCTTTTCAACGTGAGGAGTGTCATTATCATCCTCTTTTGAACATTGCGGGAGCAAGTGTCACATGCCCAAGATTGGGAGCAAGCTGCACGAACTGCGCCGTCGACGTAACTTGGGTGTCAGAGAGCTGGCCGCGCGTTCAGGGATTTCTCATTCAACCATTTCGCTGATCGAACGTGACAAGATGAGCCCTTCGATCGATACACTCAGCGCAGTGCTTGAAGCCTTGGGTACGACAATGCCCGGTTTCTTTTCTGATTTACAATCAACCCTGCCATATTCACCATTCTACACAGCGGCTGATCTAGCTGAGATTGGAAACGTTGATACGATTTCGTACCGCGTGATCGGACTGGACCACCCAAACAGACAGCTCCTGATGTTGCACGAGCGCTATGCGCCTGGTGCAGACACAGGGGAGGGGTTTTCACACGCGGCTCAGGAGGCTGGGATGGTGCTATCGGGGATGGTTGAAGTCACGGTTGGAGACAAAAAACGAGTGCTCAAGCCAGGCGACGGATATTATTTCGATAGCCGTCTTCCTCACCGCTTTCGCAACGTCGATGATGGACAGAGCGAAATTCTCAGCGCGATCACGCCGCCTACATATTGAGCTAGCAGTGGTGAAGATAGTAACCAGATCGGTTAGACCTACTTCTCAACCGCGTGGAACGTGCTTGTATGGGAGCAATCCACAACGCGAAGGCATCGGATCACGGTTCCATTACAGCCGGTATCAGGTGCAGGACGCTTTTTGAACAGGACGTCTCAAAGATTGTGGAAGAAAAATCTTAATGCTTCCGCCGATCGAGGCGAGTAGCACACAAGAGGGTGAACAAAATGAACATTCTGATCAATCGCCGTCGTTTTATGCAAGCTTCTTCTGCAATCGCAGTCGGCGCTCTGGCTGCTCCCGCCGTCAGCGCGTCCGCGCAGGCAAGGGGCGAGCTCCGCGTGTTGACCTACGGTGGACAACTTGGAAAAATTGTGATCGACGCTTACGCAAAGCCGTTCGAGGCCGAAACGGGTATCACTGTAATACCGGTTACGCAAGACTTTGAGCTCGCTCAGCTTGAGTTGATGCAGAAGACCAACAGTATCAGCATTGACGTGGGTCCGATGGGGAGTGGAGCGGCGCTTCAGGCTGACAAAAAAGGCTACCTTGAAAAGATTGACTACTCCATGTTCAGAAAGGAGGATGTCGAAGGGCTCCTGCCAACTGTAAAGCAGGATTTTGGCGTCGGCTTCTTCTTCTACTCGCTCAATCTGGTCTACAATACCAAAAAATATCCTGCTGATAAGCCGCGCCCCAGCAATTGGGCGGAATTCTGGGACGTCCAGAAATTTCCGGGCGTGCGCTATATGGTTTCAGGACAATATGGAAACGAGGGCCCTTGGGAAGAAGCCCTTCTGGCAGACGGTGTTTCACCAGACAAACTTTACCCCATGGACATCGATCGCATTTTCGCCAGCTTGGACAAGATCAAGCCTCACGTTCGCAAATGGTGGACCTCTGGGTCGGAGATTCAGCAAGTCATGCTCAGTGGCTCTGGCGACTTGATGCAAGCCTACGATGGCAGGGCAGCACATTCCATCGCCCAAGGCGCCGCGCTTGAGATGAGCCGCAGCCAAGCGAAACTGACATGTGATTATTGGGTAATCCCAAAAAATGCGGCGAACGCGCAGAACGCACAGAAGTTCGTCGAATTTGTCTCCCGCGCTGAGAATCAAGCGAACTTCGCTAAGCTCTACCCTGAGGGCCCGACCAACAAGAACGCGTTCAAGTTGCTGACAGAGGAAATCGGGCTCACGCTTCCCAGCCATCCCAGCAACGTCCAAAAAGCGATTCTATTGAACGGTCCGTGGTATTCTGAGGTGGGCTCCGACGGGCTTTCGAACATGCAGCAACTCGTACAGCGCTGGAGCGAATGGGTCCTTCGCTGAGTCTGTCGCCAATAGGCTCTGCAAGTGCCTTTGCGTTATGGCCACCGTGTTCTCGCTCACGTTTAGAAGGATAGCGTCATGACACCTCCCGCTACATTACGCTCGGACGCCGCGCCTCCATTGAGGCTGGCGGACCACACAAATATCGAGGATCAGAGCTTGGAAAGCAGCAGTTCCGCTCAGATAGAGTTTCGCGACGTCACCAAGATGTACGGTCCTATTGCTGCGGTTAGTCAACTCTCACTTTCCATTCGTTGCGGTGAGTTTCTCACCATTCTTGGTCCCAGTGGTTCCGGAAAAACCACGGCTCTTATGATGCTGGCCGGATTTGAATCGCCGACCAAAGGTGACATTCTAATCTCCGGGAAGTCGGTGGCGGCCGTGCCTTCGTACCGACGAGATCAAGGGATCGTCTTTCAAAGCTACGCGCTTTTTCCCCACCTCACGGTACGACGGAACCTGGAATTCCCGCTTGAAATGCGGGGCGTTAACGCCAGAGATCGCATGTCGCGTGTCGACCGGATGCTAAAGCGCGTCCATCTCGAAGCTTTCGGTGAACGAATGCCTTCGCAACTAAGCGGTGGACAGCAGCAGAGGGTGGCGTTGGCGCGGGCTCTGATCGCTGATGCCCCGATTCTCTTATTGGACGAACCGCTCGGAGCGCTTGACAGGAACCTTCGTGAGCAGATGCAAGGCGAGATCAAAGCTCTCCATCGCGAGTTTGGGAAGACGACAATTTGCGTAACGCACGATCAGGAGGAAGCTCTGACGCTCTCCGATCGGATCGTCGTTATGCGAGGCGGCCGGATCGAACAATTAGATACACCTGAAGCGCTCTACGACCGCCCCGCAACGCGCTTTGTCGCGAATTTCCTCGGTGAGGCGAACATGTTGGATAGTCCTGAATTCGGTTTCGAGAAAGAGGCCAATCCTGGGACTGTGCCAATGATTAGGCCCGAACGCGTTCGGATCGCTGCGGAGCGCGCCACGCCGCTTTCAGATCGAGACAAGCGATGTGTGGCCATCGGTACTGTTGAAGACATGATTTATGCCGGTCCGCTGAGAAAATATCAGGTACGGGTCGGCACTATTCTGCTTGTTGTGCGGGAACATGTTGCGTCTGCTCAGGAAACTTTCCGGCTTGGCGATACCGTCCGACTTGATTGGCTGCGCGTTGACGTCCGATCGCTGGGCGAATGAAGCTGAGGGTCAAAGGCATGCAACGACTTCAGAGACTGGTACAAGCGCCATTCACCTTGGTATTCCCGGCTCTTGTCATACTCCTCGCGGTGTTTGGGATACCGACAATACAGCTGTTTCTAGAGAGCGTTAACGCACCCAACTTCAGCCTTCAGAACTACACGTCCTTCCTAGGACAGTACGCCAATATCAAGGTGCTTTTCCAGACGCTGGAGATCAGTGCGATCGTCACCCTCGTTTGCCTTCTGATCGGTTACCCGACGGCTTATCTCATCTCAACGGCTGGAAAACGGGCGCGCATAGTTCTCGTGGTGCTGGTCGTCATTCCTTATCTCACTAGCGCGCTGGCCCGTACATACTCCTGGATCGTCATTCTTGGCGACAATGGCTTAATCAACAGTATCCTTATGGATGTTGGTCTTATCTCCAACCCGAAGCCTCTCATCTACAATCGTATTGCAGTCTATATCGGGATGGTCCACATCATGCTGCCAATGATGATCCTTCCACTTGTCAGCGTGATGATGGGAATCAATACATCGCTAATTGCTGCCGCAAAAAGCATGGGCGCGAGAAAGTCCACGGCGTTCTGGCGGGTGTACTTTCCCTTGAGCATATCTGGCGTACGCAGCGGATCGCTGCTGGTGTTTGTCATCTGCCTCGGTTTCTACATAACGCCGGCGGCGTTGGGCGGCCTGGGCGATGCGATGCTTTCGACCTTCATCGCGTCCCAGGTGGCCACTGGCTTCAACATGGGTTCTGTAAGCGCGTCATCGTTCGTGCTTCTAGCAATCACCATCGTCCTGCTGTCGATTTTTGGCCTTAACCTCTCAGGAGGGCAAGATCCCGCACCGAAAGTCAGAAAGAGATGGCCGGAGCGTGCTGGGATCCTTCAAATGATCCGTACTTATTTGAACGAGCTCTCTGTCGCCTCCAGAGCCAAGCGATGGCCCGTGGAATTGTATCAGGCCACGGATGACCTGGGTTTGTCCTGCTTTGCTGCACCAGCGTTCCTAACGATCGTGATTTTGTTCCTGCTATTTCCGGAGATCGTCGTCATCGTCATGTCCTTCAGCGATGGTGCGACATTGCAGTTTCCGCCGACCGCGCTGTCGCTGCGGTGGTATGTATCGTTCTTCAGCGACTTTTCCTGGTACGGGGCCGCTTGGGTAAGCGTCAAGATCGGCCTGTGGGTCACTTTCTTGTCAACGATAGTCGGAACGCTAGCAGCCTACGGACTTAGCCGCGTAAGGTCCGATTTACGCAGCACCATCACCATGGTTGTCCTGACGCCGATCACCATTCCGGTTATCGTTGTTGCCGTCGCCAGCTACTTCGGCTTAGCCAATCTTGGCCTTATCGGCACAGAGACTGGGATCATTCTAGCACATGCAATCGGAGCAATTAGCTACGTGGTCGTCATCGTGGCGGCAACGCTTGCCAACTTTGACAGGCGGCTTGAGCAAGCTGCACTGAGCATGGGCGCTCGGCCTTTGAAGACGTTCATAAGAGTTACGCTACCGCTTATCCGGCCGGGCATCCTTGGCGGCGCCCTGTTCGCCTTCATCCATTCATTTGATGAGGTCGTTTCTACATCACTAGTGAGTGGTTACTCGGTCCGAACTTTACCGCTGAAAATGTGGGAGAATATCCGCAACGAGATCGATCCCACCGTTGCGGCTGTTGCATCGCTGCTCACGCTTTTGCCGATACTGTGGATGATCGTCCTTTATGTCACTTGGTGGAGGGCCCGAGCACCGTTGGGTGCGCCGTTAGATGTCCAAGCTTAGAGGGAAGCTGTGTATGTCTGCTTTTGCATGGCATCGCGAGTGCAGCGCAACCGCGAGTATCCTCGCGAAGTCTCATCGGACCTTTGGCGTTATGTCGGACTTCTGGGCTCAGCACCGAGAGCTTGAGCGATGGTGATCAACACGAGGCGGCCGGACTATTTCTTTTTGAGGCTCAAGAGGCGATTAACTGGCGGGTGACCCCCATGATTGTGAGGAAAATATGAAAGGTATTGGCTTGGTTACTCTCTCTACCGATCCAGTAGGCGAAGATGCGTTCAAAGCTGCCATGGCGGGCGCTCCGTTGCGCGTTTTCACCACGCGGACTGGCTACGATGAGGAAAATCATGAGGAAGGCGGCTTCATACCGAGACCGGATTGGCCAGTGCTCCTGGCTACCTTGCCGCCTGACGATCTGGTCGATGTGATCGTCTTTCTCTGCACCTCGGCGACAATAGCACTTGGAAACGATGAACTCGTTCATCGCCTGAGTTCAGGGCGTCCCGGTCTTCAATATACTTCACCGGGCATGGCTGCGGTCGCAATGATGCAAGAGTTCAATATTAAGCGGATCGTCTTGCTCACACCCTACGGACCCGCTCTGCACAATGCCTTTGCACCCTATCTAGCTCGCTACGGAATTGAGGTCGTCGCCGATCTTTCTCTCGCGCATTCTATGAACCTGGTAACCGACGACGATATTGGTCGCGTGCCGGTCAATCGGATACAAGCAGAATTGAGCCAACTCCTAGGGAATGCACAGCCAGTAGACGCGGCCTTCGTATCTTGCGCGGCCTTCACGGTAAAGCCATCTGACTTGGTGGAGATGACTAGGGCGCTTGGATGTCCGGTGTTGGCTAGCGTGCATTCCACAGCATGGCATGTTCTGGACCTCGTAGGCGAGCATGACCTCAGGGATAAGTTCGCTCTGGACCTTGGGCTGCAACGCGTGTCTCAACCAATGAATTCGATTTCATGACCCGTAGCCCGACAGTGCTCACGAACGATCTGCTCTCCCGTGAGGAGCGTGAAGCCGTTATCGAAATGCGGCATGCAATGCATCGCGAACCAGAGTTATCAAACCAGGAGACTAAAACGCAGAAGCGGATCATCGAAGCGTTGAGGCGATTTGGACTGGATGGAGCTAAGACGTTTCACAATACCGGTGTCTATGTCGATATTGAAGGCCTGGCTCCCGGCCCAATACGTTCGATCGCCTTGCGAGGCGACATAGACGCGCTGCCCATTCACGAAAGTCGTGACGATCTTCCCTATCAGTCGCAAACCCCAGGCGTTATGCACGCGTGTGGGCATGACATGCATGCCTCGATCGCACTTGGAACGGCTTTGGCGTTTCACCGGATGCGACAGAGCTTCTCCGGCAAATTGCGAGTGATTTTTCAGCCCGCGGAAGAGGCAGAGCCGCTCGGCGGACGGAGTGTCGCGGAAGAGGGGTTGTTGGTCGGGTTCGACGCCGCGGTCGGTTTTCATGTCGACACCGATATTCCTGCAGGATCCTTTGGCGCCTGTGCCGGCGCAGTGACAAAATCCTCTGAACAATTCGAGCTGAATATCATCGGCACAATGGCGCATGGCGCGGAGTCATACGCGGGCGTTGACGCCATCACAATAGCGGGGGCCTTCATCAACGAGGTTCAAAAGGTAGTGTCACGCGAGATGCCCGTCGATGACGGGGCAATCATCACCATTGGCACCATTCACGGGGGTGAGGCTACGAATATCATCTGCCCTTCAGTTGTTATGACAGGAACGATCCGGACCAGCAGTCCTGAGCGGCGGAACCTCTTGATCCAGAGGGTTCGTGAGGTCGCCGAGGGTGTGGCTGCTACGCACCGCGGCCGGGTGGAATTCAGCTGTCAGTCCGGCGAACCTGCCGTCGTCAATGACGCAGGGATGGTCGAGCGTTTTCGTCAGATCGTCATCCGATCCGCCGGAGAAGATAAATATTTGCAGGTAAAACCGAGCTCTGGCAGCGATGACTTCGGTTTTTACTCTGGTTGCGTACCCTCGGTCTACTTTCAGTTTGGTAGCAGAGAGCCTGGAAATGAAACGGGGGTACACACGCCGACCTTCGGAGCATCGGACAAAATCCTCATTCCTACCGCCGAGCTTGCCATCCAATATTGTTGGGAGCTCCTGCATGATTGACTGCTCTGACAAACCGACGACGCGGAGATGCGTCGCGCGCTCTGTGAGGAAGCATTCAAGCGATCCTCAAAATGCTCAGCAGAGAGTCAGCCGCTTCCGGTGCTACATCGCACCGGAAGAAGAATTCAAACCATCCAGAATCTAAGAAAAGGTTGATGTCATGGCAATGCCACAGGGACCGCAGGTTTTTCCACGAAGCGAGTATTTGAGGCGCTTAGCTGCCGTAAAAGCCGAAATGGTGCGGCGCGAAATCAGTGCTCTGATGGTGGTCGTGCCTGCCAACATCACCTACCTCACTGGCTACACCGCCAAGTCCGGCTATGTGCCACAAGGTCTAATCGTCGCGCTCAACAATGAGGAACCAACCTTCATCACACGCCGCATGGACGCGCCAGCTGCGATACATCAAATGTTTGTCGATCGCAGCGGGGTTATAGGCTACCCCGAGAGCCTCATCGCAAATCCTGAAAAAGATGGCTGGGATGCGCTCATCGACCACTTGCTGGAAGCTGGGTTCGGAGAGGCCAATATCGGGATCGAAGAACAAAGCCTATCAACTCGGACGGTTGAAAAATTCCGTGCACGGGTGCCAGCAGCGAAAATCGTGGATTTTAGCAATACCGTTTGCTGGATCCGCGGGATCAAATCCGATTTGGAAATCGCGCTCATGCGCGAAGCGGCGGCTATCGCTGATGCGGGGATGTTGCGCGCAGCCGAGGTAATCCGTCCGGGTGTCAGTGAGGCTGACGCCGCAGCAGAAACTATTGCGCAGCTTGTTAGAGGGACGGGAGGTAAGCACGGCACCGATGCGGCTGGCTTCACTCTTTGTGCTTCGCCGCGAACATCGACTGCACATATCTCATGGGCGGAAGATCATTTCCGAGATGGTTCGCAGATCAATATCGAACTCGCTGGGGTTCGACATGGTTATACTTCAGCCCTGATGCGAACATTTTCGATCGGCAAGCCGTCTGATCTTTTGCAGCGACTCCATGAAGGGGAGGTGGCGGGCCTTGAGGCTGCTCTCGCTGCTGTGAAACCAGGCGCGACCTGTGGGGACGTTGCCACCGCGTTCAACGAAACGTTGGGAAGATTCGGTTTTGAGAAGGAATCCCGATGTGGCTATGCCATCGGCATTGACTGGACCGAACCGACAGCGAGCTTTAAGGTTGGAGATCCCACTATCTTGAAGCCGAACATGACGTTTCACCTGATGTTGGGTAACTGGATTGGCGAAGATCTCGGTTACGCAATCAGCGAAACACTTCGGGTTACGGATTCTGGCGCTGAAACGTTCAGCACCCTGCCACGAGAGATCTTCCAGATCTAGAACGCGGATTGGTGCGGAGGCTGATGCAGGTGCAGTGCCGCCGCTCGGCGTTCAATAAAGCTTCAGCTTATCCCACCCAACTCGCGAGAATTTGGATGGCCATCGATTGTTGGAACTCCCGGCTCCGCTGGAAGTGTCGTCTGAGGAAAAACAGCTAAGCAATTTCGCCCGGGCGCCACGAACTCCTCGGAGGGACCGCGCGTTAGAATTGAGTCTTCTCAAGTAGCCTTGATGTTAGCCCAACCGCAACAACAGTCAGGTGAACCATGGCAAAAAGGCGAATACTTACCGGTGGGATCGCCCAGGAATCCCATAGCTTCAATCCGATCGTAACGCGACGCGAGCGCTTTACCATAGTCGAAGGCCCCGCTGCTGTTGAATTAAACCGCGGTGCGAATTCCACGTTTGGCGGGGTGATTGACGCGGCATGCGAGGTGGGCGTCGATCTGATCGTTCCCACGCTATTTCGAGCGCAATCCGGTGGACCTGTTCAGGATCGCGTCTTCGAGGAGGTGAGTGAAATTATGGTCGATGCCGCGAAACGCGGCAACTTCGATGCTATTGTACTTCCGCTGCACGGAGGCATGCTCACCGAGAGCTTGGCGGACCCTGAAGGCGTGTTGGTTGAGCGCCTCCGTGCGATCGTTGGGGGAGATGTGCCGATCACAGCTGCATTTGATCTCCATGCCCACGTCAAAGAAGGCACACTTGAACCTCTCGACTTCCTTTCCGGTTACCTGACAAATCCGCATGAGGATCAATCGGCGACCGCAAAAAGAGCTTTCCAGGCAGCAATGAGAATTCTGGACGGCACTTTCAACCCGGCGCTCGCCGCGACATTTCTTCCCATGCTGACACTGGGAAATGATACGACCCTGTTGGGGCCGCTCGTGGAGATCCATGCCCATGCAAGAGACGCGGTAAATCAAGGCAGGGTTCACGACGTGTCGATCTTCAACTGTCAGCAATTCCTTGACGTCGAAGGTATGGGACAGACCGTTTTGGCATATGGAAATGGCGAGATTGATGAAGCTCGGGAGGTTGCTGGCGAAATCATGCAAATGATTTGGAACTACCGTGACAATCTCATTGCAAAGTATCCCGATCTTGACGATGAGCTGAGAAAAATCAGGGAATCAGAACGGTCGATTATTATCGGCGATCAGGGAGACCGTGTCGCTGCAGGCGGACCAGGCGACAGCACCTACATTCTCAACTATCTCTTGGCGAACAATATCGATGTCGAAACCTATTTTCCAATCTACGATCCAAACGCAGTGGAAACATGCAATCGCGCAGGCGCAGGAAAGATGATTAGCCTAAGGTTCGGCGCAAACTATTCCATAGTAAGCCCCAGCGTGACCGTCGATGGAACAATTATCAAGATTGGAGAAAATGTCCCTGTGGTATATGACGGGCCGTCTGACGGAGGCACCAAAACATACATAGAGAAATATGCTCTTTTCCAGATCGGAAAAATCAAGGTGCTGCTCACAAACCAACCCTACGCCTATATCGATCCAGATTATTTCAGGGCTATCGGTCTAGAACCCGAAAACGCAAAGATCATCGTTACTCGGTCTGGGTACCATTTTCAACTCAATTTCGCAAAAGTTGGTCGCGTTGTTACAGCCGACACTCCCGGAATGACGTCCTACAATATCGACCAATTCGGTTGGCGTCATGCGCGGCCGTTCTATCCGCTGGATAAAATTGAATTTGAACCGCGCCGATATGAAAAGCTTCGCCGTTGAACATTCCGGCGTGATACTCGAGTTGTATCGCTAGGGATGCTTCTCGCCAACGCCGCGACTGAGGCTCCGATCGGAGCCTACTCCGCTGCAACATTTTCAGGCTGCGCAAAAGGTATAGGGTAGCTCCGTTGTTGAGGACTCGTTACCGCCAGTTAAACGCTTGCAACGTCGCTAACCTGATATTTTTTGGAGAGGCGACTACGCCCGGTTTCGACATCCCCCCGTCTCTAGCTCGAAAGGTTCCGCGCTTGCCAAATTTGCCGCATGCCCTTGCTCTCGTGCTCCAAGGCCAACCATCTGCGAATTTGATACGGCGTCGCGTGCACGGATTTTCGCACGGTCCTGTGGAAGAATTGAAAGGTGCACGGAGTATTGGTGGGCGATGACGAAACGTCGCCGACAACCATTGGCCGCCCGTAGATCCACATCGCGCGGATTGAGTAATAACAGCTGTTTGAGGCGCTTACGGTGATTATAGTGAACGGCCGCGAGGCGAAAATCGCCCCAGGCCCCTATATGTCATGGCAATTGCTGGGTACGCGTCTTCATTTTAACTCTGTGTCGGTGACTTTATCGTCCAGCCCACATAGGACTACTTTCAATTATTCAGTCAATCTTCTTATAATTCGGAACAAAGGGGATTCTAATACCCCGACGAAATAAAAGGGAACGAAGAAATGTTGAATACCAGGCACTATCGCCCGAGGTGGAATTCGCAGGTTCGGCCTGAAGCAATTTTTGAATTCAATGCTCCAACTGTTGCCGGTCCCTATGTAGACGCTCCTGTCAGCATGCGACTGATGTAGAAGCATCAGAGGTTGCCTGAATGTAGCCGTCGGAAGCAAGTGGCGGCCTGCCCATTCTGCAAATTGCATCGGACAACTCAGCCTCACCTTCAAGGAAACCTCTTCGCTGTCTCTAGCGGGGGATGATGCACCACGCCCTTATCGGGACGAGTTGGTGAATCCGAATATCTCGCACCGCCCACTCTATAGAGCCTCCGCGGCTCTCTATCACTAGTTGGAAGGAACTCGATGAAGAAGGGGACGCGGAGAATAGCGATAGGTGGATTTATTCATGAGACGAATACGTTCTCGCCCATCCCGACGACCATGGCGGACTTCATGAATGACGGCGAATGCCCAGGCATTCTTCGTGGAGAAGAGATCATTCGTCGCTTGAACCGAGGCAACGAATCCGTTGCCGGTTTTCTTTCCTCGCTTTACGAACTCCAACCTGATTGGCTGCCCATGGCGACCCTATGGGCCGGCGCGGCACCATCCGCCGCTGTACCAAGATCGGTTTTCGAACCGATCTTGGAAGAGTTAGTTGCCCGCATCAAACACGCTTTGCCCCTGGATGGCGTATACCTAGATCTGCACGGCGCCATGTTCAGCGAGGGTTATCCTGACGCAGAAGGAGAGATCCTCTACCGTGTGCGCCAACTGGTCGGCCCTGACGTTGCAATTGTCGCTAGCCTCGATCCTCACGCGAATGTATCTCCCCAGATGGTTGAATATTCGGACGGGCTAATAGCCTATCGGACTTACCCTCATGTCGACGTTGCTGAAACAGGTAGCCGCGCTTTTCAATTTCTAGAGCACATGCTTCTGACGGGCAGCAAACCCTCGAAGTCGCTCCGACAAGCGGACTTTTTGATTCCCGCTGTGTTCCAACCCACCTCGATCGCGCCAAATGACAAGATTCTAGAGCACATGCTCGCACTTGAGAGCAACGTTCTCAGCATCAGCTATTGTCCCTGCTTTCCGGCGTCAGATTTTCCCCATTGCCGGCCGGCCGTTCTCGCCTATGCGGACGACCAAGAGGCCGCTTCCTGCGCAGCTGACACTTTAGCGGAGCTAGTGCAGCGCCACGAAGGTGACTTTGTCGGCCGACTTTATCAGCCCGGCGAGGCTGTAGCAGAAGCTCTTCGTATTGCTGCCGATGAGAGCAGACCAGTCATAATTGCCGACGTGCAGGACAATCCTGGCGCCGGTGGTAGTTCTGATACCACCGGAATGCTGCGCACACTTATTGCCGCGAAAGTCAACGATGCAGCTATCGGACTGCTGTTCGATCCGGCCGCTGCCGCGGCAGCGCACCAGGCGGGCGAAGGTGCTGAAATTCGGCTTGCTCTCGGAGGGAAATCGGGCGTGGAGGGAGATACTCCGCTTGAGGGCGACTTCATTGTCGAGAAAATCTCCGACGGGGCAGTGTTTGCAAATGGCCCCATATTTTGGGGGGTGGATGTAGCACTTGGGCTCATGGCATGTCTTCGGATCGGTGGCGTCAGGGTCGTTGTTTCTTCTAATCGGGTCCAGATGCTCGACACGGCCTTTTTTCGAGCCGCGGGCATTGCGCCCGAGCAACAGAATATCCTGGTTGTGAAAAGTACCGCTCATTTCAGAGCGGATTTCGGACCGCTAGCTGCGGACATTCTATTGGCGGCAGCGCCAGGCGCAATGCCAGCAGATCCGACGGGTCTTCCTTGGAGGAATCTCGCGCCTGGGATTCGAACGAGGCCATTGGGTCCTCCCTTTCATCCCATCGCATCAATCACCTGAACCAAGATCAATCGGAGGAGAGCAAAATGAGAAATGGAAGCTTAAGAGCTTTTTTGACTAGCGCGGCAGTAGGCTTCTTTTGCGTTGTTGCAGCCCCGGTCTTCGCAGAGCAAAACGTTTTACGCGTCGTCATCGAATCGGACCCGCCCACGCTAGATCCGACGCAGTCAACGTCAGCTGTTGTGACGTACTTCGCGGACCTCGTATATGAGCCACTGTTCGCGTACGACTCAAAGGGAAGTGTGCAGCCACAGCTTGTCCAGAACTATACCGTCAGCGAAGACCATCTCAAATATACGTTCACCTTGCGTGACGGCGCGACTTTTCACGATGGCAAGCCGGTTAAATCGGCCGACGTGATTGCGTCGCTGGAACGCTTCTTCTCAAAAGATTCGTCGGGTTCCGAGCTCAAAAAGCGTATCAAGGCGCTTCAAGCTTCCGATGATAAGTCTTTCACCTTGACGCTGTCGGAGCCATATGGATTCGTTTTGGACGTCTTGGCGAAACGCACGCCGACCATTCCCTACATATATCCAGCGTGGACAATCGCCGCGGGCACAGGCGTACCGATCAGCGATCACATTGGGAGCGGACCCTATATCTATGATCCCCAGGCTTCGCGCCCGGGTTCAGTTCTGACTTTGCGCCGGAATCCTCAGTACGCCGGGCGCGCTGAGCCGCAGGATCTGCTCGCCGGAAGCCGAAAAGGCGGATCTGATGTGATCGAACTTCATTCTATGCCAGATAGTCAGACGGCCGCAAACGCTCTGACTGCCGGTGAAGTCGATTTCATTTCCGACCTTGACCCGGATTTGGTTGAACAGCTGCAGACTACGCCCGGGATCGTCGTTGGTCCTTTCGATCCAAGGAGCGGCACCATTTTGTTGCGTTTCAACTCCTTGACTCGACCCTTCAACGACGCGAGAGCGCGGCGCGCGGTTGCGATGGTCACCGACCAGTCGCAGTATTTTCCGCTGGTAACCGCAAGACCTGAGGATGGAAAAGAATGCAAATCCATATTTACCTGTGACAGTCCCTACACGAACTTCGTTGGAAGCGACGTCATTGGAAATATGAACGTTGATGCTGCCAAAAAGCTTGTCAAAGAAAGCGGCTATGATGGCACGCCCATTGTTGTCCTTCAGCCAACTGACGTTCCAAACCTGAAGGCGGTCGCGCTGGTTGCGGCGCAGCAATTGCGTTCGATTGGTTTCAATGTGGAGGTTGCGGCTTCGGATTGGGCAACCTTGATCCAGCGTCGCGCGCTCAAAGTGCCGCAGTCTGAGGGGGGCTGGAATCTATTCGTAACTACCGCGACAGCTGACCAATTGGACTCGCCATCGAACTCACTGCCAGCGAATATGAATTGCGAAACCTCATGGGCTGGGTGGCCTTGTGACAAGGTAGCCGAAGACATTAAGTCGGCGTTTGAAAAGGCGACCAGTGTCGACGAGCGAAAAAAACTTGCGGCCGACTTTCAAGCCCGAATCTTGGAGGTCATGCCCTACGTGCCCGCCGGGCAATTCGTATCGCTTTCCGCGTGGAGCGACAAACTTCAAAATATCGCTAAGGGCCCAGGGGCACCCTTTTATGGCATCGTAAAAAAAGCTGATTGAGAGGCTCAAGCGATATGATGAATTTCGTTCTGACGAGGGTACTATCGGCACTGCCGATAGTTCCAATCGTGTCCGTAATCGTTTTTCTTTTAGTCCATGCGGGTGGGAGTGATCCCTCCCGAATACTAGCCGGAGACACAGCCAGAGAGGAAGCGATCGCGGCACTGCGTCACCACCTGGCGCTGGACCAGCCCCTCTTTCGACAGTTCGCGGTCTGGTTTGAAAGGCTGCTCCACGGAGATTTTGGCTCATCGATCTTTTACCAGCGCCCGATCATTGATTTGGTTTTGGACAGGGTTGGCGCAACACTCGCCCTCGCGGTCGGCGTTATCTTCCTTGCAGTTGCAGTTGGTGTACCTCTCGGCGCGGTAACGGCGATGTCTTTGGGAAGTCGGCTGGATAAGTCGCTGACAGCTATCGCGTCTCTGGGGTTCTCCCTGCCAATTTTTTTGGTCGCTTATGCACTCGTGTACATATTCGCCCTGAGACTGGGCTGGCTCCCAGTTCAAGGGTATATTTCCCCGGCCGATAGCATTGCAGGATTTTTACGATCCCTGATACTTCCCGTAATGACGCTGGGGCTGTTCTATATCTCACTCTTCGCTCGCGTCACCCGCGCTACCGTTTCTGAAATCCTGAGGCAAGACTATATAAAAACCGCCGCAGCAAAGGGAGCGACGCCCGGTAGGATATTGTTCGCACACGCTCTACGAGTCGCGGCTGCTCCGCTGCTAACTTTGACCGGCACGACATTCGCTGGGCTACTGGGCGGCCTGGTTGTCACGGAGAGCCTCTACAACATTCCTGGACTTGGGCGATTGGTTTCCGAGGCAATCCTCAAACGTGATTTCCCGATCATCCAAGGGCTCGTTCTCATAACCTCCGTTTTCTATGTTTCGTTCAATCTCGTGATTGATTTGCTTTGTGGATTTTTCGACCCGAGGGGAGCGAGATGATTAACTCAAATCAACGGTGGTACATTCAGCTTTTGCAAGATCCTCTGACAGCGTGCGCGCTCTTTTTCGTTCTGTTGTTTTGCCTAACGGCGATAGCGGCGCCCCTGATCGCGATTCACGATCCAGCGCTTCTCAACCCAACGTCAAGGCTAAGGCCACCATCGTGGGACAACTGGTTGGGAACCGACCAGCTGGGGCGAGACGTGTTCTCACGAGCGTTATACGGTGCTCGGGTCTCGCTTGCCATTGGCGCGATTTGCGGATTGGTCGTGCTCGTCACAGGAGCGATACTTGGGCTTCTCGCTGGTTATGTTCGCTGGCTAGACACAGTGATTATGGCCGTAATGGACGGTTTGATGGCTGTGCCTGCGGTATTGCTTGGGGTGGCGTCCCTGATGGCCATCGGAAGCAACACATTTGGGTTGATATTCGCTATCTCGCTGCCTTTTTTGCCTGAGATAACACGTTTGACACGCAGTCTGGCTCTTACCATACGAAACGAGCCATTTGTCGAGGCTGCGGTTATGGCCGGCACGGGTACTGCACGCATACTGTGGCGGCATATTCTGCCGAATGCAGTCGCGCCATTGATCGTGTTGACAAGCTACGTCGCAGCGTCTTCTATTATTGCCGAGGCAATACTCAGCTTTATTGGGATTGGTACGCCACCAGAACTCCCGAGCTGGGGCAACATGATCGCTGATGGACGAAATTCATTTCAGCGCGCGCCTTGGGTAATTTTTGTCCCAAGTACATTTCTCGCGCTCGTTGTCCTTGCAATCAACATTATTGGTGATCGGATGCGCGATGTGACAGATCCTCTCAGCCATGGAGGTCATTGATGTCTGTCCCTGATCCGGTACTTTCTATCCAGAATTTGACCATCACGCTACCTTTGAGCGGAGATCGCCGAGAGGCGGTCAAAGACCTATCCCTTGACGTCGCGCGGGGCGAAATAGTCTGCATCGTCGGCGAAAGCGGATCCGGAAAGTCCGTGACGGCTTTCACGATCATGAACCTACTGGCGCGTGGCCTTGTCGTCCAAACCGGAAAGATGTGGTACGGCGGGCGCGACCTTCTCGCACTGAATGTGCGTGATCGGCGGGAGCTTTCCGGAAAATCGATCGCGATGGTATTCCAGGAGCCCATGTCGGCGCTCAACCCGGTTCTGACTATCGGGTGGCAAATCGAAGAGGTTTTGAAAATACATGAGAGGACGTTGTCGGCGAGCCAGAGACGTTCGAAAGTTCTCGAAATTTTGGATGCGGTGCATCTGCCCGATCCGCAAGTGATTGCACGAGCCTACCCGAGCCAGATCTCAGGCGGGCAGCGGCAGCGGGTGATGATCGCAATGGCGATCATCTTAAAGCCAGACATCTTAATTGCTGATGAGCCGACTACGGCTCTAGACGTCACAACGCAGGCGCAAATCCTGCGACTGTTGGACGAACTGCGACGCGAGACAGGGATGGGCGTTCTCTTTGTTACCCATGATATCGGAGTGGTTCGCGATATCGCGGATCGGGTAATAGTTATGCGGGGCGGACGGGTGGTCGAGGCCGGCACAGCCAGCGATGTCCTCGACAATCCTAAAGAAGATTATAGTCGATTGCTGATAAATTCTATTCCGTCCGCCATTCCTCCAGAAGTGAAGCGGACATCATCGGATGACGTGCTGTTGACTGTACGGGGGGTGGACAAAAACTATAGGCGTGGTGTTTTCACCGTACACGAAACTAAAGCCGTCTGCGGTGTTAACCTGACAATAAAGCGTGGGGAGGTTGTGAGCATTGTCGGCGAGTCCGGGTCTGGTAAGAGCACGCTCGCCCGGATAATTGCAGGTCTCGTCCCGAGCAGCGCCGGCTCGGTAGAATTTAACCGCAGCCTTGAGGTCGTCCGAGGCGGCCCTTACCGCCAAGTGCAGATGGTGTTTCAGGACCCCAATCGTTCACTCAATCCGCGTATAATGATTGGATCGTCGCTTATGGAAGGTCCGATTAACATGGGCGTTTCCCGTGCTGAAGCATTGACGCGGGTTGAAGCTCTTATCGATCGGGTCGGCCTAGACCGACGCGCGCTCAGTCGCTATCCACACCAATTCAGTGGCGGTCAACGTCAACGAATCTGTATTGCGCGTGCCCTTGCGATGTCTCCCAGCCTTCTTGTCGCTGACGAGGCCGTCTCTGCTTTGGACGTGACGGTCCAGAAACAGGTACTCGATCTACTGGCCGAGCTTCGTGAGGAGCTTGAACTGAGCATACTATTCATTACCCACGACTTGCGGGTTGCAGCGCAGATAAGTGATCGAATCTGTGTAATGCAGCGCGGGAGGATCGTCGAGGAAGGAAGAACCACGCAAATATTCAGCCAGCCTTCGTCTGAGTATACCCGTCAACTTCTCAATGCGTTGCCCGGTCGGCTCAAAGCTTTCAACTGATTGTTTTGCGGGGAAGCGGCGTTGTTCGTGTGAGGACGCTCTGATGCCGACATGCGTCGATCACCGACGTCGCTTTCACAGAAAAACTTCCCGCTAAGCGCGCGCGAGACCCGCTTGGGGTCAAAAATAGGCCGGCTGGCCTAGTTGTGTACATGGCGGTCGTCGCAAGGGAAGGAGGACAACCTCTCAGCGTCAGCCACCAAGCACCTCAACGCTCAAAGCCCCGATCGCGCGTACGGGTCCCAGAAGTAGCCAACCAACATCTTCGACATTCGATCATCGCCAAGGTTACGTGCATGGCTGTCGCGGTCCATCAAGTTAGGGAAATGACACTCCAATCTCTATGGTGGGATGGAAAAATGGGCGGCTGTAAGAGCGCGGTGCAACAGATAGATGAAGACTGCATCTCGGCCCGTTTGAGAATACAGTAGCTTAATCTTCGATCGGAAAGGCAAATCCGGCTTTGACGCGGTCCATGACAACCATTGTTTTGAAACCTTTGATGTCATTGTTCTCGTAGAAGAAGCGCCGTGTGAACTGTTCGTAGTCTTCCATGTCTTTTGCTGTGACGACGAGGAGAAAATCCGCGTCGCCGGTCACGTAGTAGCCGATCATCACTTCGCGGGTGTTCTTGATTGCAGTCTTGAAGCGATCGATGATATCAGCCCTCTCTCGCTCAAGCGACACCAGAACGACGACGGTTACATGTCTGCCGACTGCCTTAGGGGACACGATTGAAATATCAGCCTCGATGACGCCCTCTGCCCGCAAGCGTTTGAGCCGGCGTTGGCAGGCAGTCGGTGAAAGATGCGCTCGTTCGGCCAATTCCTCCGACGTGAGCTTGTTGTTCTTTTGAACGGCGTTAAGAAGCGCGATGTCCGCGCGGTCGAGTTCCATGTCCGAGAAATCCTGCAGCCAGCGTTGATACTCGCAGAATTCCTGCATAGACGGCATCATATTCGCCGTCAATCTGCATCGATTTAGCATCAGATTGCCAGTGTCGAATATAGATGCGGGCGCCAGCGGAGCATATCGAGCTGCGTTTCTGTCCGCCGCTTCACATCATCGCGCTACGGAAGGGCTTGCAATGACCATCAACATCAAGGACATCGGCGAGAAGGACCGCAACTCGGTCCTGCATCCGTTCACGCAACTGAAGGACTTTGCCAGCGGCAAGCTTGGCGAGCCAACAATTGTTGAGACGGGAAAGGGTATCCGCATCCAGGACGCCCGCGGCAATCAGCTGATCGACGGCTTTGCCGGGCTTTACTGCGTCAATGTCGGTTATGGCCGCACCGAAGTAGCCGAGGCGATCTCACGCCAAGCTTACCGGCTTGCCTATTACCACTCTTATGCCGCTCACACGACCGATGAATTGGCGATCCTGTCAGACCGTCTGGTGAAGATGGCTCCGGGCAAGATGAGCAAGGTGTTCTACGGCATGTCCGGTTCGGACGCCAACGAGACCCAGGCCAAGCTCGTCTGGTACTACAACAATCTGCGCGGCAAGCCGACCAAGAAGAAGATCATCTCACGTGACCGCGGCTACCATGGCTGCAGCGTTGTCTCAGGTTCGATGACCGGCATGAGCTTCTACCACGACCATATGGACCTTCCCTTGCCGCAGATCAGCCATACCGGCGTGCCGCATCACTACTGGGGCGCCAATCCTGGCGAGACGGAGCGGGAATTCTCCACGCGCCGCGCTGCCGAGCTCGATCAACTCATCGAACGGCTTGGGCCCGACAATGTCGGTGGATTCATTGGTGAACCAGTTCTTGGCACTGGCGGCATCACACCGCCGCCGGAAGGTTATTGGGAGGCTATTCAGCTGGTGCTTAAGAAGCATGACGTCCTGCTGATCGCCGACGAAGTCATTACCGGTTTTGGCCGCACCGGTTCCATGTTCGGATCGCAGCATTATGGCATCGAGCCGGACTTGATCACGGTTGCCAAGGGCCTGACGTCTGCCTACTTTCCGCTCTCGGCTGCGATCGTCGGCGAGAAAGTCTACCAGGTGCTGGAAGACGGAGCCGACAGGGTCGGCGCTTTCTCGCACGGCTATACCTATTCCGGCCATCCGATTGGGGCGGCCGCTGCCAATGCTGTTCTCGACATCGTCGAACAGGAGAACCTGCCCGGCAACGCCCGCGAGGTGGGCGCCTATTTCCAGGCGCAGCTCAAGGAGAAGTTCGCTCAGCTGCCGATCGTCGGCGAGGTGCGTGGCGTGGGGCTGATGGGAGCAATCGAGTTCGTCGGGGACCGCGAAAGCAAGACCCGTTTCGATCCGTCGCTGAAGGTTGGTGCACGTGTCTCGAAGGCAGCGCGCGACGGCGGTCTGATCGCCCGCGCCATGCCGCATGGCGAGATCCTCGGCTTCGCACCTCCACTGGTCACCACTAAGGACGAGATCGACGAGATCGTCTCGATTGCCGAGAAGGCGGTGCGCTCGGTCATGGACGAACTGGTGCGCGACGGCCAGAAGATCTGACCCGTAGCGACTTGTGCTTTCCGGCCATCGCTGAACGGCCAGCCGCATTCAGATTGTCATTGTCAGCCACTCAAGTGGGCAGCGGGTGGAGGATCAAACTTCACCCTGCCCAAAGACCATAACCGCCGTTCATGCCGGCGCTTCATCAGGGAAAGGGAAGTTGGCCTATGACCGCTGCCAAACTTCATATCAAAGTGGGCTTGCCACCCGTATCGGTTTACAGCCCTTTTGACGGCTCTCTGATCGGATCGATCGAGTCAACGGACGCATCCGACGTCGACGAACTCATCGCTCGTGCTCGTCGCGGGGCCGAGCTCTCGCGTAACCTGCCGCGGCACAAGCGAGCAAGCATCCTCGAGGGAGCCGCGCAACTTATCGAGCGCCGCCGCGATGCCTTTGCCGAGACCATTGTGCGCGAAGCGGGAAAGACGATCGTTCAGGCACGCAAGGAAGTCAGTCGTTGCGTCAATACGCTGAAACTCTCAGCCGAGGAAGCAAAGCGCAACGCAGGCGAGATCGTCCCCTTCGATGCATTTGCTGGGTCAGAACAGCGCCAGGGTTGGTTCACACGGGAACCGCTCGGTATCATCACCGCTATCACCCCCTACAACGATCCTCTGAACCTGGTCGCACACAAGCTCGGCCCGGCAATCGCAGGGGGCAACGCCGTGTTGCTGAAGCCGTCGAATTTAACGCCGTTCTCCGCCATCAATCTCGTCGATGCCCTTTTGGAAGCTGGCCTGCCTGACGATGTCATCACCATCGCTCATGGTGACAGGGAGCTGGTCACTGCCTTGATCTCGTCCCACGATGTCCGCATGGTGTCGTTTACCGGTGGATTTGCCACCGGCGAAGCCATCAGCCGCGCGGCGGGGCTGAAGAAGCTGGCGATGGAATTGGGCGGCAATGCCCCCGTCATTGTAATGAATGACTGCAACTTCGATAAAGCGGTCGAGGGCTGCGTCTCCGGCGCGTTCTGGGCAGCAGGACAGAATTGCATCGGCGCCCAGCGCGTCCTCGTGCAGGCGGCTATATATGAGCGGTTTCGCGATGCCTTTGTCGCAAGGACCAAAAAGCTTAAGGCCGGCGATCCGTTGCGTGACGACACCGATGTGGGTCCTATGATCTCGGCGGGATCGGCCGAACGCACTGAAACTTCTGTCAACGATGCGATAGCCGCTGGAGCCACCCTCCTCTGTGGTCATCGGCGCGAAGGATCACTTTACCATCCGACGGTGCTCGAAGGCACGCCCCGTACCTGCGGGCTATGGAGCGAGGAAGTCTTCGCGCCCGTTGTCATGCTGGCTCCGTTCGAGACCATAGACGAAGCCATTGAGATGGCCAATGATCCCGAATATAGTCTGCATGCCGGCATCTTCACCGCCGATCTCAGGGTCGCGCTGGACGCGGCAAACCGGGTTGAGGCAGGCGGCGTTATGATCAACGATAGCTCTGACTATCGCCTCGACGCCATGCCTTTCGGCGGCTTCAAATACGGCAGTATGGGCCGAGAGGGCGTTCGCTTCGCTTACGAGGACATGACCCAGCCAAAGGTCGTCTGCATTAATTGGGGGTGAACTAAAGGTCCTGTAAGCGCAGCTTCGATAGCTCGCTTGTGGAGTTCTCATGATTTCCCGTGATTTCTGACGGCCTGCAACTTATGCTGGAAGATGCACCAATGCCATCTATAAGATCCTCTAATGAAGTATCTGGAGCGCAGGTTTGCTTGAGCATGAATACACCCAATTGGGCGGTATCAGCCGCCTGAGCGTTGGCAGATGGCTGGGCATGATATCTGCCATGGTTTCGGCGGCCATTGTCTTCGTACTTTTGTGGTCCGTGAACCTCGCGCAAAGTATGGGGTTGCCGGTCAATCTTCCTCCCAGCTTATTGTCGTTGGTTGGAGCCGGCGTCGTCTTCAGCATACTTGCCTGGCTCTTGAACCGGCATGCGTGGCGCTGGCGGCTCATGCAGCTTGTCCTTCAGGTTCCCGACCTCAGTGGAGACTGGACATGCACGGGCAGGACGATAGAGACGAATTTAAATCCCGCTTACGATTGGACTGGAAAGGTCACTATCGTCCAGTCGTGGGACAAGATTCGTATCCGTTTGAAAACCGATACATCAGCCTCCAACAGTAAGAGCGCGGCACTTATCAAGGACGAGGCAGACGGCTGGCGGATATTTTACAACTACAGCAACGAGCCGAACATTGAGCAGACCGAACTTCGCACCCACAAAGGATTCGGCGAGATCCTGTTCAGCAAGGACCTGAGGAGTGGAGACGGCGAATACTTCAACGGTCATGGCAGGTACACGTTTGGAACAATGAAGCTGGAGAAGATCGACAATGGCTAGGGATATCGGCAAGCGTTTGAATCAACTCCATACCAGACGATCAGGGGTCGATAGGCTCGGGCGGCTCGCTCAGGATGCGGCGACCGAGATCCTGCAGAAAAGCTCTCGTGAAGAAAGTTGGCAGAAGCGGGCGAGGGATCAGCCTTATACCCGGTACTGTCTGGGAGCGATGCAGGAAGTCGACCAGGACTACACGCGAATAAGTGTGGAGACGGCCGAGCGCGTTGGTAAACAGTTGCTTGAGGGCCTCCAGGCTTCCAACATACCAGTCGAGTTTCGACTGCAAGGATCCGTGCCGCTCAATGTCCATATTCGAGGCGTCAGCGACGTCGACCTGTTGACGCTCGAAACCAGCTTCTTGCGATACGATTCCACCGGGCGGATGGCCCAGTCGGGTTTGTACTATCCTTCCAACAAATCGTCCTTGGAAGTTCTTTCCGCTCTGAGAAGTGAGTCGGAGAAGATTTTAAAGGCTAAGTACCCAGCAGCCACGGTGGATACCAGCGGGGGAAAGGCGATAGCGATTTCCGGTGGATCGCTGCCGCGGCCCGTCGATGTCGTGCCGTCACACTGGTACGATACCGCGGACTTTCAGGCTTCTGAGCTTCAACGCGATCGAGGCGTCTTCATCCTCGACAAGAAGGTGCCCACTGAACTGTCGAACTTTCCTTTCCGTCACATTCACGAGATCAATCAGCAGGACTTAGCGGCAGGAGCAGGGCTGAAGAAGGCCATCAGGCTTTGCAAGAATGTCAAGAACGACGCGATCGAGGACGGCAAGAAAATCGTCTTTCCCAGCTTCGATATCGCCAGCACAATGTATCATTGCGATCTCAACGGCCTAAGAGTGGGGACGTTTTACGAACTCGCCGTCCTCGCCGAAACGCAGCGTTTCCTTGATGAACTCTACCACAACTCCGAGAAGGCGAAATCGCTATTGGTGCCTGACGGATCCAGACGGATCTTTGACTCGGATGAGAAATACGAGGGGCTGCGGACGTTGTCGGTTGAGATGGACGACCTTGCGAAAGAGGTGGCGAAAGAACAAAGTATTCTGCTGAAGTACGGGGGCACCGATCCCTCTCTTGGAGATAGCCGCAGGGTTCTGAACGGAACTTATGTCGCTAGTTAGCCGGAAGCGGACGATGCCTGGCGGGATGCGCGAGCCTCCTGATAGCCGGCGACGTCATCCCGGACAACATTTGACTCGTTGGAGAACCCTAGTGGCACTTCGGGCTCGACACGGAGCCGGAGATCGCCCTTAACGACAGGGCCTGGACAAAGCTGCGAATCAAAAGCTTCGGATGCTCGGACACCATCGGGCCTATCCGGGCTTCTGGTATGTTGAGAGGAACCGGGCGGTTAATAGGTCGTCAGGCTTAGATTATTTCGCTGGACGTATCAGCGAGACTAAAAAGACTAGCGACACGGAAAAGCAATGGAGCTGGTGAAAGTTCCATAAAAAGGATGCACAACTATAGATGGTGCGAGGGGTAAGGGCATTTTTTGCTTAGTGCCAAAATGTAGCTGGATCAATGCCGTTTGATGATCCCAGCTTTGTTGAAGTGTTCTATTTCTGCAAAGTTGGAATGTCACACCCCCGCGTTTGGTCCGAGATGACGGCCTCACGTTCGCAACGATCTAGATGCGCTTCGAGCGCGGCCCTGCAACCGGGACCTGCGATGGCATTCTTCTTGACGTGGCCAACCTCGCGCTCGCACTTGCCCTGGCCGATGGCACGCCACCACCCGCACCGTCAGCTTCTCCCGCAGATAGAGCCGGAAAGTTGTTGTGGTTCACAATGTGCTCTCGCGTTTGAGCAGCACACGAGTGCGTCAGTGAATGTGAAGTGCCCCCCGATTTTGGGCCAGCAGAAGCTGGAATTTTCCGGGGTTATGAAGTGCTCCCCGATTTTGGGCCAGCGGGAGTTGGAATTTTCCGGGGTTAAAGCTCAGCTCGGCGGGGGTGCCGATGAGCCGTTCATCAGCGCAATCGGTACCTTGTTGCCGATCGCGCTGTGTGGCCGGAACTCGTTATAGTCTCTACGCCAATCCTCCATCTTCAAGCGCGCGTCGTCAAGGCTCATGAACCAGTGAGCGTTCAGGCACTCAGCCCGGAACTTGCCGTTGAAACGTAAGCGGTGTTGTCAGGCCACAGCCTTGGCTTCTGGCATCTCGGCATAGGCCCATGGCAACAGGTCATCGATCCGGCTGTTGGGATGGCCATTGACGATCTTGGTGATCACGTCCGTCAGATAGGCCATCGGCTCGACGCCATTGAGCTTCGCCGTTTATGCCGACCGTCGAACTATGCCGAACGCCTCTTTTGATGAGGACGCTACACCGTGCGTTCCCGGCCGGTTCGGCGGGTCGCCGTTGGTTGACACTCGGCATAGTTCTCATGCTCAGAGGGCGTTCAGGAATTCCAAAAGCCGGTCGCTTGGTCGAAACCGCTCGGCCTTGGCGCGTTCGTACGGCTTCAGCTTTGCGAGTGCAGATTCCTTCAGTTCGAGATGTGCATGAAGATAGGTCAACGTCGTTTCCATCGCTTCGTGGCCCAACCACAGGGCAATGACCGAGCAGTCGACGCCCGCCTGCAGTAACTCCATGGCAGCGGAGTGCCGTAAGACATGCGGCGACACCCGCTTTGAGCGAAGGGACTGGCAGTGCTCGCGCGCTTTGGCGACATATTTGTTCAGCAGTGCCTGCACGCCGTCGGCGCTGAGCCGGCCACCGTGCATGTTTGGAAAGAGAGTCGTTGCGCCTCGCTTCCCTGGTTCCTTGAGCCAATACCGGAGGGCTTGCTGGGCAACCTTTGTGAGCGGCGTACTTCGCTCTTTGCGGCCCTTGCCGATGCATTGCACATGCGCACCGCGGCCGAGCATTACCGAATCTCGGTCAAGGTCGATGATCTCCGAGACCCGAAGCCCGGTTTGGGCGGCCAGTAATAGCAGAGTGTAGTCGCGGCGTCCCAGCCACGTGCTTCGATCAGTGCAGTCCAGGATCGCTTCAATCTCGGGCCTGGTTAGAAACTGAAGTTGCCGCTTATCACATCGCTTGCTGGGGATCGCGAGCACACGCTGAATATGGGCGCTATGTGCCGGCTCCTCGAACGCTGCATATTGGAAGAAGGATCGGATGGCTGTAAGGCGGAGATTCCGGGTCCTCACCGAGGCGGATCTCTTTGTCTCAAGGTTCTCCAGGAATGCGCCGATGAAAGGAGCGTCTATATCCCGTAGTGTCAACTGAGATGGGGACCTCCCAAGGCGCGTCTGTGCGAACGCAAACAGGAGCCTGAAGGTGTCGCGGTAGGAGGCGATGGTGTTGGGACTGACACCTCGATGCTTCATGAGCCGATCTGTGAACCACCGCTCGATCAGCACGGCCAGGTCGTTCGTGCGTCTCATGACCGAGCCTCCCAGCGCTTATCCAATCGCCGGACGGCATGGTTCATCAGTTCCGGCGCGGCGGACAGATACCAGTAGGTGTCGCGAACATTGGCATGGCCGAGGAAGGTTGAGAGAACCGGCAGCTCGCGTTCCACATCTTCGCCAGCCCGATGCCAGTTGATCAGGGTCTGGACGGCGAAACGGTGGCGAAGATCATGAATCCGTGGACCATCTCGTTTCCCCTCCTGCCGTAATCCGATTTGCCGGGATAGTCGCCAGAACACGCGGTGCACGTATTGATGCAATAATCTGCCGCCCTGTTCGGCGACGAAGAAATAGGGACTACGAGGCGTACGAAGGTGTGCATCGCGTCGGGCGGCATAGTCCAACAATACAGCGACTGTCGTGGCATGCAGCGGCACCAGCCTTGTCTTGCCGAACTTTGTCTCGCGAATGGTGAGGACGCCCTGGTCGAGATCGACGTCGGCCCGGCGTAGGCCGAGCGCTTCGGAATGGCGCAGTCCGGCGACCGCTATCAGCCCGAACAGGCAGTGATATGTCCAGCGCCGCAGGGCGTTGGCCGGCGGCAACGACAGTGCTGCCGCCAGAAGCGCCTGAATCTCGACTTCACTATAGATGTAGGGCTTTGTGCGCCGTGCCGGCGGCACTGCGTCGCTCGGTGGCACTTCCGTCAGAGGATCGAAATGACTGAGGTGCTGGGCAAAGCAGCGCACATCAGCCAGTCGGATTGACCAACTCGGCTGCCGGCCCATCGAGGTGACCCACTCCATTGCCAGGTCCGCCGTAATGGTCTCGGCGCCGCGGGCCTCCATGAAAGCGACGAACCCCGACAATCGTTTTGCCGGACCGTCATATTTGTATCCCAGCCCTTGGCGCATGCCGATGTAGCGCTCAAACGCGGTGCGAAGCCGGCTCATTGGACACCTCCCGGCCAGGGGAGGCTCAGTTCGCGCAACTTCTCAACATCGAGCTTGGCATAGATCCTTGTACTGTCGATGCTTCGATGGCGGAGCAGTTGACCGATCTCGGCAAAGCTGGCGCCCGACCGCAAAAGGTCGGTTGCAAGGCTGTGGCGGAAAAGATGGGCGCCGTGATGCGCATAGCCGTCAATGCCCGCCCGTTCGAGTGCCTGCTTTGCGATCATCGTGATGGCGCAGCCGGAGGCAAAACCCACATGCGGCGCAAGAGTTCGCAAGAAAACTCGCCGACACGCCGAAGCGGGGCGCCCATGCCGGATATAAGCCACGATCGCTGTTCCGACGTCGTGACGCAGCGGCATCGTTGCTTGTTGCCGCCCCTTTCCGTGTACGAGAATCGTGCCCGACTGCCAGTCGATATCGTCAAGATTGAGGGTCGCAACTTCGCTGGCGCGCAAGCCGAGCTTGGCGAGGATCATCAGAACCGCATAGTCCCGATGGCCCATTGCCGTCGTCCGATCGCAGGCATCGAGAACCTTCTGGACCTTCTCGGGCGGCAGGAATGTTGGAAGGCCGGCAAGTCGCCAGCGGCGGATGGACGGCACACAGTCAGCGAGCGGCGTCGAGATGAAACCCTTCAGATGCAAATAGCGCAAGAACGCACGCACAACTCCGCACATGGCTTTGCCACTGTCGGCGGAACCGTCAAGCGCATGTCGTTCGACATAGCCGATGACGATCTCCGGGGTGAGCGCTGCAAACTCGTCTGCGCCGGCCGGACAGATCTCCATCAGAAATCGATGCGACAGCAGCTTGTGACTTTCCACCGTTGAGGCTGCGAGCCCTCTCTCATTCGAGAGATAAGCTGCGAACATATCGACAATCTGCTCGTGCTCCGTGCGCTCAATCGGAACGGCGGCTGATATCAAACCTTCTTGCCGCAATGTAGAGAGTAAGCGGCGGAGAGCTGATCGGTCGCCCGCGTCAGGTCTCCAGTGTTTGAAACGGTGCTCGAAAAACCGACTAACGTGACCTTCGCTTAAATCCCGGGGCTCATGTCCGCTGCCAACATGCCAGTCCATCAGCTCTCGAAACAGGCTCAGCGATCGCCAGGTACATTGCCGACCCAAGCCTTCGTTCGACAACCTGGCGGCGTAAACTTGGGCAAACTTGCCATGCGGCCCGTGGATCAGCTTCCGATACAGCGTGCTGCGCTTCAAATAGTCACTTGCGTTCATAGGGCTCTCCTTTGCGTCAACTGCGACGGAGAGAGCCTAAGCTATGCCGATCCGGCTACTGCTTTGTCACGAAAAACGTTGGCATAAACCTGCTCGTTCGGCATAGTTCGACGGTCGGCATAAACGGCCTTATGCCGCGCGCGGCATAAGGCGGTTTCAATCAATGATGCGATTGTCGCCCAATGCTCGGCTCCCGCGTCCGACCCGGCGAACAACGCATTTTTCCGATTGAGGGCGATCGGCCTGATGGAACGTTCGACGGTATTGGAATCGATCTCGACGCGGCCGTCATCGATGAAGCGTGTCAGCCCGTCCCAGCGCGACAGCGTGTAGCGGATGGCTTCGGCGAGTTTGGTCTTCTGGCTGACAAGAGCGAGTTGCTCGGTCAGCCATGGCGCGAGGTTGTCAGCGATCGGGCGGCTCTTGGCCTGCCGCACATCGCGGCGTTCCTCATGGGTTCTGCCCCGGATATCGTCCTCGATCCTGTAGAGTTCGGCGATGCGCCTGAGCGCTTCGCTGGCAATCGGCGCTGGACCGGCAGCGGCGAGTTCGTAGAAGCGCCTGCGCACATGACTCCAGCAAAATGCCAAAGACACGCTGTTGCCCGCGGCGATCGCGCGATAGCCGGAATATCCGTCCACCTGCAGCACACCGACGAAGTCGCTGAGATGGGCCATCGGACGTTCGCCTTTGCGATCGGGCGCGTAGACATAGACGACGCCAGGCGGATCGGCTCCCTGCCATGGTCTGTCGTCACGTGCATAGGCCCAGAGCTGTCCGGTCTTGGTCTTTCCGCGGCCCGGATCGAGCACCGGAGCAGTCGTCTCGTCGGCGAAGAGCTTGGACGAGGTCTTGAGCCGTTCGAGCAGCCTCTGATGAAGCGGGCGCAGATGCCAGGCGGCGCGGCCGACCCAGTCGGCGAGCGTGGAACGGTCGAGGTCGATCCCCTGGCGCTTGTAGATTTGCGCCTGCCTGTAGAGCGGCAAGTGATCGGCATATTTGGAGACCAGAACCTGGGCGACGGTGGCCTCGGTTGGAATGCCGCCTTCGATCAACCGCGCTGGCGCTGGAGCCTGGACGACGACCTCCTCACAGGCGCGGCAAGCATATTTGGGGCGGCGCGTCACCAGAACGCGGAATTGAGCCGGCACGATGTCGAGCTTCTCGCTGACATCCTCGCCGATCCGATGCAGACCATGACCGCAGCAGGGACAGTCATGGCTCTCGATGTCGATGACCACATCGATGCGCGGCAGATGGGCGGGAAGTGAACCGCGGTTGATACGCCGCTTCGCAGTCCGTTCCCGGCGCAGATCGCTCGATGCCTGCTCCTTATCTTCCAGGCCGTCCGCCTCGACCTGTTCGGCCTCTTCGAGCCCAAGGAGAAGCTGATCTTCGGGAAGCGTCTCAGCGCGACGGCCGAAGCGATGACGCTGCAATTCCTTGATGATCTGACGCAGCCTCGCGTTCTCGAGCTCGCGCGAAAGCACCATGGCCTTGAGCGCGTTCAGGTCGTCGGGAAGCTCGTCGGCCGTCATCGTCATGGACCGACAACAGCACAATCCGGCGACCAAGACGAGAGCGTGGATGAGGCTGATTCAATTGGTCGCGGCGACTATCCTGCCGCCTCCGGGACACGCACCTCGAGCGGCGCATGAACGCGCTTCCAGTTCAGCCCCTCGAACAGTGCCGAGAACTGGGCAGCCGTCAGGCGCATTGCACCATCCTGTATTTTGGGCCAATGGAACTCGCCATCCTCAAGTCGCTTGGAGACCAGGCACACGCCACTGCCGTCCCAGAAGACGAGCTTGATCCGGTCCGCCCGTTTGGCCCGGAACACGTAGATCGCACCGGAGAACGGATCGGCACCCATCTCAGCCTTGACCAGCGCCGCCAGGCCTTCCGCGCCTTTGCGGAAGTCGACAGGCCGGGTGGCGACCATAACCTTTACCGCTCCCGACGGTCCGATCACGACTGTGCCTTCACGGCGTGAATAACCGCTGTAATCGTGGCGGCGTCCACGCCGGATGCGATCCTGATGATCGCCCCGCCGAGCTCCAATTCGATTGCGCCGGTGCTCGACTTCCTTCTCGCTGCGCGCGGCGATTCCTGCCCTTTCGCCGCAGGCGTCGTGGGCACATCCAGGACCGCCGGCGCAAACATCGGAACATCGACATCAGGCACAGCTCCGAGCGGCTTGCGGGCGAGCCGACGCCAAGTGAACAACTGCTGCGGGGTCAATCCGTGACGCCGCGCCACCGAGCAGACCTTCACGCCCGGCTCGTAACTCTCCGCAACGATCTGCGCCTTCTGCTCATCGCTCCACTCGCGGCGGCGGCCGCTGCCAGTGAAAACCTCAAAGCGGCGCACTGGTTCTTCATCGTTGGATTTAAGCGTAAGCTGTGAAATCGACATATGTCTAAGCCCTCGTTCGGGCTCAACATCGTCAATCACGCACTGATCCGGAAGGTGCGGTCAGAACACCGCTTACGTTGAAACTCTCGATGTAGCTGTTGTCCGTCGGCTTGCCTGGGCGCGAGAAGTCGAGCACGACACCCTTGTGGTAGGCCCACAGATCAAGATCTCGGGAGATGAATTCACTGCCATTATCGACACGAATGGACGCCGGATAACCGACTTGCCGGCATACTCGTTCGAGCGTTTGGACCACGTCCTCGCCCCGGTAGTTGAAGCGTGCATCGACTGCTGGTGAGAAGCGCGAGAAGGTATCGACCACCGTCAACACCCGGATCTTGCGCCCGGTGGCCAACTGGTCATGAACGAAATCCATCGCCCAGACGTGATTGGAATGGGTCGGCTCCGTCCGGTCGGCTCGCAGCTTCGCCTTGACCCGACGCTTAGGAACCTTGTTGCGGAGTTGCAGGTCCATCTCCTTGTAAAGACGATAGATTCTCTTCGGATTGACGGGCCACCCGTCGCGCTTGAGCAGGACATGAACGCGACGATAACCGTAACGCACCCGTGTCTGGCAGATGTCTTTGATCTTCAGCTTCAACTCGGCCTGCTCGCCGCGCCTGGACTTGTAGACATAAAGCGACCGGTCAATGTTCAGCACCGAACATGCGCGCCGGATAGAAACCTTCCAGTCTGCCTTGATTGTGTCGACAAGCTTGCGCTTGCGGGCAGGCTTCAGAGCTTTTTTGACAGCACGTCCTGAAGCATCGCCTTGTCCAGCGACAGGTCGGCAACAATCCGCTTCAGCTTGGCGTTCTCCTCCTCGAGCTGCCGCAACCGCTTCATCTCTGCGGCATCAGACCGGCATATTTTTTGCGCCAATTGTAGAAGGTCGCGTCCGAAATTCCTGCCTTGCGGCAGACCTCACCGATCGGCGTCCCATCCTCCGCCTGCTTCAGAACAAAGGCGATCTGCGCTTCCGAAAACTTCGAGGCCTTCATCGAATTCTCCTCTTCTGCCCAACAGGGATCATAAGTGGAAAATTCCAGTTCCAAGTGGCCTAATTTGACGGGGGCACGTCAGTTATGGCTCAGCTCGGCGGGGGTGCCGATGAGGCTGTTCATAAGCGAAATCGGCACCTTGTTGCCGATGGCGCTATGTGGCCTCTCCTCCATCTTTTGGTGGGCATCGACAAAGGGTCGTCTGGAATGAGCCATACACCCCACACGGGTCGCTCCATTCAGTGTGCGCCAAGCGGATAGCCATTAAGCGTGTTGATCATGCCAAAGCTTACTCATCACAGAAGGTGCGGCGAAATTCGCGCTGACAAACTTCGGCGAGGCACAATCATCGTCGTCATTGGAGGGAAGGAGGCAAACCTTTTTGACAAGGTTAAAGCAGATCAGGAGGATGATCTAATGCCGATCCTCTTTAATCAGGACTGATGCGCCCATCGCCGTAACTTGGCCCGCGATGTTGAGCGGAAGGCACGCGCTCCCTTAGATCGTCCTGCGATAACCTTTGTCAGCTCTGACTTCTTCACGAATTTATACCTTTAGCGCCCTACAGCGTGAACCTGGATCGCTGAGTTGTTGCCATGAACGGGATGGTGCCAGGGAAGGAGAACATCTCGCCAGTGGCAATCAACCAGCAGCTGCTACGCGGTACAACGTCATCTCGTATTGCAAAATAATGTTCAATATTGCATATTGATTATGTCGTCGTGTTTGTCGCGCGACCCTAGGTTGCTTTTGAGGGTAGTTATGAAAGTTGCTGTACTTGGTGCCGGAATCGTTGGTAGTGCGACGGCCTATATGCTCGCCAGAGATGGTCACGAGGTCACCATTATTGATCGCTGCGACAGGCCTGGCATGGAAACGAGCTTTGCCAATGGCGGTCTGATGACGCCTAGCGACTCCAGCCCCTGGAACTCACCTGGAACCATCAAACGGCTTGGTAAGATGCTTTTTGACAGCAACTCTACGTTAAAAATCAACCCAAGTGCCATCCCATCGATTATCGGCTGGGGGCTAAAATTTCTCTCGAACTCAACCCACAAGAGGCATAAAGCCAATATGGTTTCGAACATCAGGATCGCGAGCCTGAGTTTAGAAACGCTGCGCAGCATTCGCCAGAATTCTACCCTGCATTATGACCAGACCACGCGCGGGACGATGAGGGTCTTCCCTCGAGGCGGCCGCATGTCGGAGTTCGTGCAGATGTGCCGCGAGATGCAGGGGTGGGGTGTCAAATTCGACGTTCTTGATCAGGAACAAATTCTGGAGAAAGAGCCGTGTTTGAAGGACGTGATCGATCGCTACATCGGTGCGGTATACTTTCCAGATGACGAAAGCGGCGATGCCCATAAGTTTACGAATGAAATGGCTCGCCTCGCTAAGGAACTGGGGGCTCAGTTTTTGATGAGAGCTAACATATTGGAAATAGTCAAACAGTCCTCTTCGCGGATCTCCCACCTCAAAACGTCCGTTGGAGAAATTCATGCCGATGCGTACGTACTCTCTCTTGGTAGCTACAGCCCCATATTTGCCCGCCCCCTCGGTATTCAGCTGCCGATCGTGCCCGTGAAAGGCTATTCCGTGACCTTGCCTCTAAACGGATGGAAGGGAGGGCCGACACGTCCGGTCATGGACGACGGCTACCATGCAATGATGGTCCCGATGGGAGATCGCTTGCGCATGGGTGGGAAAGCAGAATTCGCTCAATATAATACGAAAATCGATCCCAATGAAGGCCGACGCGTCCTCGACGACATTCTCAGGATTTTGCCGTCCATGGCTGCGCACGTCGACGTCAGCTCGGCTTTGACTTGGTCAGGATTACGCCCGATGACGCCCGATGGACCTCCGATCGTAGGTCCGACGCCATATGAAAACCTTTTCCTCAACACTGGCCATGGCCCGCTTGGATGGACGATGTCGTGCGGTTCAGCGAAAATTACAGCAGAACTTGTAACGCATGGACGGGTTTTGAGCAACAGCGTCGACCCCAGGGACTATATGTTGAGGCAAGTTCGTCGCTCGGACCGTTCCGCTGTCTCTTTGGCCCAGAATGGGCTCGTAAGCTAGCGTTTGGCGGAACGTGACCACGGGTGGTCAGCTACGAATTACAGTAAGCGAGTGCCGCCCGCACGGGCCGGTCACAAGCGTTGGGCAACGTCGCAGCCTTATTTGAGCATACATGCTCAAAATTGCGCGATGGCGTGGCTAAAATTCTGTCCTCTGGGAGAGAACGTACCTCCGCCAAATCGACACACGGCAATCCGACCCGAATTCGCCTGGATTTGCCGTGTTTTGTTACGAAGATGATTGAAATCCTAGGCGGGAGTCTGCGCAATCTAATCCTGATCCTGTGCTTGAGCCTTCCTGCGTATGCTGAGTGTTCGGTCGAAAGTGGGGGCGGTTCAAATCAATAGAGCCAAATACGCTCACTGGGGAAGCGACTTCGGTGGGGCATTGCCAAAGCGATGAATTCGTCGTCGCCCATATAGTGCGATTGAAACGATTTCGCACAATGTATGGCTAGTCCAAGACCTTGCAATCTTCTGCTTTCCACGAAACCGTCACCGGTGTTCCGCCGGCAAAGTGAGCCTGCCCCCGGTTCTGCCGCTTCACGGTAATGGTCTCATCACCACAGCGGACCAGGTACCGCGTCATTTCGCCGAGGAACAATGCGTTTTCGACCACGCCGTCGAGCGCGTTGGGCAAATCCGCTCCCACCGAACGAAAGTCGATCTCAACGTGTTCCGGACGAACAAACATCCAGCCGTGATCGCCGTCAATCTGCCCAGACAACTGCGCCGCCCCTGGTGTGTTGCCTGCCAGGGTAACCCTGCCTGCTCCGTTTTCGATCACGTCGACGCGACATGGAATCATGTTGGATTCGCCGACGAATGATGCGACGAACCGGTTTCTCGGCCTGCCGTAGAGCGTCTTGCTATCGTCCACCTGAACGAGTCGGCCTTCGTTGATAACTGCGATCCGATCCGACATGGTCAGCGCTTCATCCTGGTCATGGGTCACGAAGACAACCGTCATATTCAGTTCCTTCTGAATACGCATGATCTCAATCTTCATGTGCTCCCGGAGATTACGATCAAGCGCGCCGAGAGGCTCGTCCATTAGCAGAATGCTTGGATTGAATACGATGGCTCGTGCCAGTGCGATGCGCTGCTGCTGGCCACCGGAAAGTTGGTTGGGATAGCGGCCGCTATACTGTTCCATCTTGACCAGTCGCAAAGCGCGCGCCACGCTGCTCTCAATTTCCGCTCGTGTGGACCTGCGAACTGTGAGGGGAAACGCGACATTCTCCGCGACCGTCATGTGAGGAAACAGCGCATAGTTTTGAAACACCATCCCGATGCCGCGCTCATAGGCGGGAAGATCCACGATGGAACGGCTTCCCAGAAAAATGTCTCCTGACGTCGGCGTTTCGAACCCTGCTATCATCTTCAATGCCGTTGTCTTCCCGGAACCTGATGGTCCGAGAAAGGTCACAAACTCGCCTGGCTGGACTTGAAGATTGAAGTCCTTCACAACCTGAAGCGGGCCGTAGAACTTTTGGATGTTTTTCATTTCAAGGCTTGTAGACATTTTTCGCCTCCGGTCATTCGGCAATATTGTTAGAGGTGCGCGTGTTATGACGCTCCCGGATGAACTGCACTGCAATGATTGATCCCGTCACAAGAACAACAATCAAGGTCGAGGCCGTGCTCAGCAACGGATCAACCTGGTAGGCAATGTCGCCCCAGAACTTGATGGGCAACGTTGGTGTTTGCCGTCCCAGCAGAAAAATGCCGACAAGGAGTTCGTCGAAGGATGTCAGGAAAGCCAACAGTCCCGCCGTAAGGAGAGCAGGTTTGAGAATGGGTAGCGTGACAAGTCGAAGTGTTTGTAATGGACGAGCTCCGTGCACTGCAGCTGCTGGCTCTAGGGACTGGTCAAAATTTCTCAGCGCCGCAGCCATGACCACGATGACGTAGGGCACGGCGAGCAGGACGTGCCCCATAACCAGCCCGCCGAAGGTGCCGAGTATGTGTAGCTTTGCTTCGAAGACGTATAGCGAGGTTGCGATAATGACCACTGGCACCATCAAGGGGGAAAGCGCAAACAGGAATAGCGCTTTCTTGAATAGAAACTTTGTCCGCACCAGCCAAAACGCGCCCATCGTGCCTATGATCGTCGCAACGCAGGCGGCAGCGATACCCAATTGAACCGAAAAGAAGAACGACTGGTGCCATTCTGTAGCACTCGCCAGCTTTTCCCACCAACGCAGCGAAAATCCTGGGGGCGGAAAGACGACGAATGAAGACGAACTGAAAGACAGCACCACGACGACAATCAACGGCGCCGTCAAGAAAAAGAGTATGAGGATCGTGTATACCCACAACCAACGGGAATTGCGGGTGAGGATGGGTTTTGTGAGAAAATGCACCGATGCCTCGACAGTGTAGAGAAGAGGACCGATCGATCGTTTCACTTTCTTGAGCAGCCGTGCCGCAGCGCGTGGTTGTTCATCGGTGAGGGTGACTGTTGACGATGACCATATCATTTCCAGCGGGATAAACAGGCTCGCAACGAAGAGAATGGCGATTGTCACCAAGAGCAGCACGATGGACGAAGCATATCCGAGTTCGAAGTTCAACAGCGTTGTCATCTGCGCGACAATCAGTTGTGAGATCATTGTGTCACTCGGGCCGCCCAACAGGGCAGGGGTGATGTAGAATCCGATGGCGGAAATGAAGATCAGGACACCTGCAGAAAAGATACCCGGTAATGTCAGTGGGAAATAAACGCGCAGGAATGCCTGTACCGGCTTTGCCCCCAGTATCTGGGCGGCTCTGGCAACATCATGGTCAATGCGCACCATTGACGAATACATTGTGAAAATGGCGGTCGGGATGAAGACATGGGCCATACCAACGACCACAGCAAAAGTGGTGTTGAGCAGGGTCAAGGGTGCATTGATTAAACCCGCCCAAATCAGCGCGTTGTTTATGATACCTTCGCGACCAAGTATGATCATCCAGGCGTAGGTTCTAATTAGGAAAGCAGTGAAAAGCGGAATCAGCAGGAAAATACTGACGGTGGACAATGAACGTGACTTAAGCTTGGTCAGTAGATAAGCGACCGGGTATCCGGCAGCGAGGGATACGACTGTCACGATCAACCCGATCCGAAGGGTATAAAACAGTATGTTCAAGTTCGTCTCGCTCGAAAAAACGCGAGCGTAGTGACTGAAGTTGAATTTCGCTCCTTCGAAACTGCCCCAAACGATATAGGACAGCGGAATCGCAAGAAAGCCGATCAGGAGGATGAGGAGCGGACCCGAAACCAGAGCTCCTCTAATCCAGCGATTTTCTAACAGGGAGTTCATGACGGTTAGCCTCTTTGCCAGGCGCTTTATACCCGTGCCGCTCGCGCTTTCCTGTACCACATTCATAACTTTCACTCCGTCGCTGCTCCGAATGCAGCGCTAATAATTCCCGCTCGGGGCATTTTTCACCCGCAATAGGTTTCCCGACTGCGGCCAGCCCCAACGAGCAGAAAACGGCTTGGAAGGACCACTATTACGCGTTGGCCTCATAAGCCTTTTCTTCTGACGGCATCTAATTCAAGAAATCTTCAGAAGTTGGAGGGCTTCCACGCAGTTCGCGATGTCCCAAACACCAGCTTCATTCCTGTTCCCGTTTCTTTGCGGTTTGGCCAAAACGTTCGTCACGTCCTAAGCCGCATATATTATTATACAATATCATATATTGGAAAAGCGGGAACGTCAATGCGGTTTTGGTTCCGCCGTCTTTGGTAGATTGTCGGAGGCAATCGCTTAAATCAAAGATCCTCACCCTTGCGCCCAACTATTTCGCGATGGGCTCGGGCCTTCTGGATCGATGCGGCAGGACGATGGTGTGAGGATGAAGGCGTTTTGCGGCTCTACGCCCGGACGCGTTTGCAACCATTTGCGGCTCTTTCGCCATCTTTTTTTAAGAATTCCGGTATCGGCAGCCACACGGACCCAATCCTGCCGCTAGACTAGCAAACTGGGTGTTGAGGATCGTCGTGGGGAGGCTAAGCGTATTGGGACTGGCCGTAGATATAGCCAATCTTGCGGAACACTATTTTGCGTGCGCCTCCTCAACAATGGTCAACAGAGCTTCACCTTTGCGGATGGAAGGGTGAGTAATACGCCAAAGGACGAATCCCGTCGCCGGAGCAAACACCTCGTCCAGGACATCTCCAAATACGTCGCGCACTGAGCCGAGACGCTGCCCTTGCCTCACGATGGATCCCGGCTCGACTTCTGCATGAAAATCCCCATCGCTCGGACATTCAACCCAGATGTAGCTGTCGCATAATGAGCGTCCATTGGTGGCCGATGACGGTTGGGAATCTATAATTCCGAGCAACCGGGCTACGTTCAATACTCCCTCGACATGAAAGGAAATATCGGCCTCGCTCAAAAGACCATTCGACCCGGCCTCGGTCATTATGGCGATCTGCTTGCGCAAAGCGCACGCTGTCGGAGGTCGACCCGGTTTCTTCATATATTCCGGGCCAAGGGCAAGCACGATCTCACTGTTGAAGCACATTGCAACGTTGCATGCCGCGGCGTCGAATTCATCATCACCCGTGCGCTGGAAAATGGTGAACCAGGATACCTTCTCTTTCAGATCCCCTCCATGCATGTCGATGTAGCAGTCTGCACCCTTGACCCACTCGTTGAGGACGGCGTCGCAGAGGACTTCGGAAAAGGTCCCGTCGGTTCGACCGGGGAACGTATGGTTGATGTTCTTGCCGTCGACGGGGCACACGTACTCGCTATATTTGTGGATGGCTGGCTGATTGATGACGGGTACAATTGACACTGACCCCTTCATCTTTTCGGGCTCGAAAAGCCTCTGAAGCCGTATGGACGCCTCGATGCTAGATACTTCATTGACATGCACTCCGGCAGACACACAAAGCCGGGGGCCAGGTTGCGTTCCTCGGATTTCGCATAGCGGCCAAGTATAATCCCCCAAGACCTCGTTGTCGAAGCGGAATGTTCCTCGGAATACGCCTTCTTCACCGTATCTGCAGCTATTCTCTTGAGCGGTTATCTTCATTTATGATCTCAACGTGATTTTCGGAACCGCCGCCATAGGCCATGTTCGCCCCTCAATTTTATTGCATAATAATATCATATATTGTAGATTGCCGATGTCAAGGAAAGCTGCATGGCTCCCGTTCACAGTGACGACTATGCCGAGGATCAGCGCGGGGCTTCAGCCTTTACACGCGCATTGAATAGCAATATGCACTACCGCATTCCATTTTTAGTTTGAGAGGCACGATGCTTGATCGCGGCGGTAAGGGCAAGAGCGGAGTCAATCCACCTGCTTCGTTCGAAAAGACCAACGTGGACGAGCGTCTTTATCTTGGCACCATCGAAAAGGGGATGCTCGTACTAGACACGTTTTGCTCAAATCCGCGCCCAATGACATTGGCTGAAGTCTCCGAGGCTTCCGGCTTGAACAAAAGTGCGACCCAGCGCGTGCTCTACACTTTGCGGGCGCTCCGGTATCTGACCCATAGTGAAACTACTCGGCAGTATTCACTTTCTGTCAGAGCCATGGACATTGGCAACGCGTATTTGCGAAGCAATCCGATCGTGGAAGCGACATTTCCTTATTTGCTTGAGGCGAACAAGCGTTCACAGGAGACGGCCAATCTGACGGAACTCGATGGTTCTGACATCGTGTTCATCTCACGTGTGCCGAGTAGAAGCGTGATGAGTTCATATGTCACGATTGGGACGCGTCTTCCTGCTTTTGCGACCGCGCCAGGTCGTGCGATCCTCGCAAACTTGGACCCGAGCGTAGCAAGCGAGATCCTCAAAGCACCTTCCTTCGACGCTCTAACTCCCTTTACGATCCAAGACCGCCCGAAGTTGCTCGATGAGCTGGATAATGTGCGCAAGAAGGGGTTTGCCATCGCAAACCAAGAGGCAATGCTCGGCGACATTTCAATCGCTGCACCGATTTTCGGGTATGATAACAGAGTGGTCGCAGCGGTTAACATCGCAGTTTCCACCGCTAACTGGACCATTGAACGAGTCGAAGCTGAACTCAGTCCGATTACCGTCGAGATTGCTAGACAGATGTCCAAGGTAGCGTCGCAGTACCGGCGAGCCTGAAGCCGCCACCCTGAGGAGGGCGTGGCGCGAGCACACTTTCCGGCAAGTTGTCATGCTCGGAATCTTCTGCCGGAGGAGCATATCTCAGGCGTCGTTCCAGAAGGCTTCTACGTCCATACTGTTATCGGTTTTTTGAGGACGTATTGGATAACGTTTGCGACAATAGACGGTTTGACCGATAGAACTAGCGGATTGGCGATCGAATTCGCAAGTGACCGCAGGGCCAATCCTCGACGACGTTCAAACACTGAGAATTTGTGCCTGCCATCTACCCACCTCCGGGAAATTCGCGCCTACCGCCAGCCAGCACCATACGTGTCGGGTTGGCGTAACCGCGCTCCCGCTCCCGCAAAATCCTTTCTTATATCGATTCCAAGCGACCTATGCACCGGATGATCGTTGCCGTCTCTCGTTTCCCGGTCGCTGAAACGCGAGGAATGACCGGGTCACATTCCAGCGACCTGCTTAAACACGCTTGACTTCACGAACAGGTTCGTCACATTATGCGATATATAATATTGCATTCCAATGAATGGTGGATCATGGATCGCTACATAATCGTTGAAAGAAGAGACGAGGTCGCAGTGGTCACACTGAATCGGCCCGAAATTCTGAACGCCTGGCACAAGCCAATGCGGAGCCAGTTTGTTGAAGCACTCGTCGATCTCGAGGAGGACAGCACAGTCCGTGCGATTGTACTGACGGGGGCAGGGGACCGGGCATTCTGTGCCGGCCAGGACCTCAACGAATCCAAGTCCTTCGACGGAGAGACAGGCTCCGAATGGATCGCTGAGTGGGAGCGGCTGTACGGGGCAATTCGCTCGCTCTCCAAACCTCTCGTTGCGGCTTTGAATGGTGTGGCCGCCGGCTCCGCGTTTCAGGTTGCGCTGCTATGCGACTTTCGCATCAGTCATGCCGGAGTACGCATGGGTCAGCCTGAGATCAATTCCGGGATCGCCAGCGTAACCGGGCCGTGGATCATGCGCGAGATGCTTGGATTGGCTCGAACAACCGATCTGACGCTTAGCGGCCGACTGATGGGTGCCGACGAATGTCACTCCATCGGGATCATCAACAAGATTGTTCCGCAGGCAGACGTCCTGACAGCTTCGCTTTCACTCGCCCTTGAGCTTGGCGCCAAGCCTCCAGTCGCCATGCGCCTCGATAAGCAATGGCTGCGCGAAATGACCGAGCTTGGGTTCCGCCAGTGCCTGGATGCGGCAGTCCGGATCCACCGGGAAGCCTACGCGTCGGGTGAAACAGCTCAAATGATGGAGAAATTTTTGGCGGAACGGGCATCTCGAAAGGCGTGACTTTTTCATGATGGACAATCTCAAGGGCTTCATTGCCGACTTCAATGCAAAAGCCGACCGAAGCCCTGATCAGGTTTTTGCGATTTTCAACGGTCAGCCGATCACTTTTGCTACGCTGAAAATGGAATCAAGCGCGTTCGCCTCGACACTGCGACGCAAAGGCGTGCAACCAGGCGACCGTGTCGCAGTAATGATGCGGAACTCCCGTCTATCGCTTCCTGTCCTTTTCGGCATTGCAAAGGCTGGAGCCGTTTGGGTGCCGATCAATGCGCAGCAAAAGGGCGACGGGCTTTGCTACATGCTCGAGCATAGCGAACCCAAGCTCATCTTATGTGACCCTGATTTCCGATCAACGATCTCAGGGTGCGGTGCTCAACTACGCTCCGAAAACATCATGTTGGTCGGCGGCGATCAAGATCATTCGGTACCGGAGGCAATCCTGCTCGGCGAAAGCAATTTTGTTGATGCTGTTCCAGATGCGCACGATTTGTTTGCGATCATGTATACGTCGGGAACAACTGGTCGGCCGAAGGGTGTGCTAGTTACCCACGGGATGCTGCGGCTCGCGGGGGAAGCGGTACGGACCCTAACCTCAATGGGTCCAGCAGACGTGTTTTTTGTCTGGGAGCCACTCTTCCATATTGGCGGGGCCCAGCTTTTGGTTCTGCCGATCATCGAAGATGTGACGTTGGCCATGGTCGACCGCTTCAGCGCGAGCCGCTTCTGGGATCAAGTTAGGAACTCATGCGCAACTCATATCCATTATCTCGGTGGCATTCTTCAGATTTTGCTGAAGCAGCCGGGGAGCCTGCTTGATCGTGAACATTCGGTTCGGATCGCGTGGGGAGGCGGGTGCCCGAAAGACGTTTGGCCGGAATTCCGTGATCGCTTCGGCGTTGAGATCCGGGAATGCTATGGGATGACCGAAGCAGCGAGCATTACGACCTGCAACACCAAAGGTGTCGTTGGCTCCGTCGGAAAGCCGACGCCTTGGTTTTCTGTTTCGATCGAGGATGAGGTGGGCAACCCCGTTGCGAGCGGAAATCGAGGAGAGATCGTCGTCAGATCCTCGCTCGCTGGTGCTCTTTTCAAGGGTTATCTCCGCAACCAGGAAGCAACGGGAAAAGCGCTCGTAAACGGGGCGCTTCACACTGGAGACGCAGGCACTTTAGACGGAGACGGAAACCTGTGGTTCCATGGCCGGTTGACAGACAGCGTCCGGTGTAAGGGAGAGAATGTCTCTGCTTGGGAAGTGGAGCGTGTCGTTGGTACTCATCCGGCCGTTGAAGACTGCGCGATGATCGGAGTAGCTGCCGATGTGGGTGAGCAGGACATCAAATTGTTCGTGAAAGCGAAGACCGGAAAAGTTATCGAGCCTGAGCATCTATCTCACTGGCTTTCTGACCGCCTCGCCTCCTACCAGAACCCTCGCTACATCACAGTGGTGAAGGAATTTGAGCGCACGCCAAGTCAGAGGATCATGAAGCATTTGCTTCCCAAAGATCTAAACGATTGCTGGGATCGGCTGGCAGCAAAAGAGCAAGCTCGGGCTTAGGCTGGGGTCACAGGTATGCAGGCCCACCGCGCTGAACGCAAATTTAGATTGGCTACCTTGTTGAAGCGTACGGAGTACAGCGCAGCGGCAACGCAGAACGGGACGGGATGGTGAAATGAACCGCACATCAATCAAACTAGATGAACCCTTGATCCTCGTCGGTTGCGGCAATATGGGCTATGCACTGCTACGGGGATGGATCGACACGTCTACTGTCGATCCCGCCGCTGTCCACGTCGTCGAGCGAGTCAGAGTTCTGCGGGAGAGAGCCGTGGCGCTCGGCGTGAATACCCATGAGACCTGTGAGACGCTACCAGCAAAAGCAGGAATCATCGTCTTCGCACTTAAGCCTCAAGCCCTCCAAAATGAGCTGCCTCCCTATCAGCGCTTTTCAGATGGCACCGTTTTCGTGAGCATCGCGGCGGGCGTTCCCGCTGGGAAGTTGAAACTATTGCTTGAATCTCCACGTATCGTGCGTGCGATGCCGAACACCCCGACCGCTATAGGAAAAGGCTCAACGATTATTTTTACCGATAGCGCTGTAGAAGACGGCGAGCTTGAGAACGTCTTATCGTTGTTCAAAGCCGGTGGTGCGGTTCATCAAGTCACACGAGAAGACCTTATAGACGCGGCCACAGCAATAAGCGGCTCAGGGCCGGCGTACATCTTCTACCTCATCGAGTGCCTGGGTGATGCGGCTCGTGAACTAGGTCTGCCGGCGGAAGTAGCGAGCAAATTGGCCAAAGAGACTGTTCACGGTGCGGCGGCGCTAGCTTTTGCATCCAATGACCACCCAGCGGAGCTTCGACGACAAGTCACAAGCCCGAATGGAACCACCGCAGCGGCTATGTCGGTCCTTGCGACAGAAAGCGCACTTTCTGCACTCATACTGCGCACCACTAAGGCAGCTTTTCAACGATCATTGGAACTTGGTGGAGCAGAGGAACTTGGATTAACGTCAAGCGGCCAGGGGACCAAATGACAGAAGACATCTTATACCTGAATGCATCAGACATAGATCAATTGAACATATCGCCATCTGAACTGCGGGCGGTGCTTCGAAAGGCATTTGAAGCCTATAGTTCAAGTGAACTGCGGATCCCTTCCAAGCAGACTGTGAGAGCCGCACCAGATCGATATTTTCAGACGATGGCCGCGGTTTGCAACGAACCTCCCTTGGCGGCTGTAAAGTGGGTGAGTGTCGTAGGAACGAACTCTCAGCGAGGACTGCCAAATGTTAATGGCCTGATCATCCTCGGCGATGGTGAAACCGGACTGCCGCTCGCCGTTGTGGACGGTAACCGCCTCACAGTCATGAGGACCGCAGCCATGTCGGCACTAGCGTCTGAGTACCTCGCATCACCGACTAGCACTTCGCTAGGCTTCGTAGGATGCGGGGCACAGGCATACGGCCATCTGACGGCGCTGCGAGACGTGCTTCCGGGCTTAGCTGACATCGTATGCTTCGACCGCCGTATCGAGTCTGCGGTATCACTCGCTGCGCACGCCGACGCAGACGGCGCCAACGGTCGAACCACCACCAGCCCGGATGATGTCCTTCGATGCGACATCGTTGTCTCCACCGTTCCGAGTGTCGCAGGTATGGAGCCGTTCCTCGATGCTCGGAAGCTGACGGCGGGTAGCCTGGCTATCGCAATCGATATGGGGCGATCGTGGTTGCCTGATAGTTTTGGAGCATTTAGCTCGTTCATCGTCGATGACCAGGTGCAAGCCGAGGATCCTGATAGCCGATCAAAGCTAGCTTATTCTGGTCCATTTAATGCGGACTTGGCTGATCTCGCAAGCGGCGTTTCGAGGGGCCGCACAAGCGGATTGGATCGTATCCTATTCATCTATCCTGGTTTTGCGTTGGCGGATCTTGCTGTGGCGGGTGAACTCTACATTAGGGCTCGGCGGGAAAATGTCGGGACAAAATTGCGCCGCTAATAGGATCCAGTTCCGGGTTGCTCCAATGTGATCGTTTTCCAACTTAGATGAACGCCAAGTCTGAATTTTGGCGTCACACACCCTCAACCTCTCCCGGCTGCACTGCAAGTACAGCTTCGTATGCAGGCGATCGGCCGATCACGCACACTGCAAACCAGTGTGCCGGGAACATACGGTGACTTATCCTTAGATTTGCTGAACAGGGCAGCTTTAGTGGAGTGCGCCCATCGTTAAACGACAGAGATCCGTAATGCCGTAGACTGGTAAGCCAATTTTCTTTCGCAGTGCCGGAGCAACGCAAGGGAAAGCGGTGCAGGTCAGTAGAATGTTTGCAATGTCTGGGTGAGACGCTCGCAAGCGTGTTGCACCCGCAATCACATCTGCCTCAAGGCCCGCCATCTTTTCAGAGATAGTCACCTCCGCTGGATAGCGCGTCTTCACGCTTTGCTCATACGCACCTTCGCAACCGCCGAAAACTACCCTGCTCCGATCAGCCGAATTCTCAATGCCGAGGGCTGCGTCATCGTAGGGGGACGGCAAGGAGACACTCAATAGTCCAATTTTCGCCGCACGGCTCGCCTGACGCAGCAAGAGAGGCAACAAAAGCAGACTCGATAAAATCACCGGAACGCCCACCGCTGCTGCCACCGCAGGCTGATGCCAAGAAAAAAGGCCACAATCTGAAGCAACTGCGACAGCACCCCTTTTTACCAGACGTTCGGCAGCGACGATAAGGGCGGGCTCAATCGAAGAATCGCGGGCCCAGAGCCGATCCATATAGGCCCCTTCGACTTTTTCCGCGATGATCGGAAAATCGAATGTCTCAGGGTTAGCGACATAGCCGCGCGGCAACACGGAGTCGCCCTCGGTCGTCAGAACGCCCAGCGCGCGTCCAATCATTCCATTGCTGATCATTCTATTTCCTCCTCTGGAAACTGTCACAATCCAGTATCATCCCGCGTAAATTATTATGCAATGTGCAATATTGAATTTTCATTTTGGAGAAGGATTGCGCAAAGGTCTTCGGGCACGAGTTGTGATTGAGGTGCCCAAGCTCGGAATTCCACATAGGGTACAAGATCTTGCACCTTCAAAGCGTTCAGTTCGTAGATCCCGAAAACTGTGGTTGGTTTGATTGCAGGCAGCCTTGCCTCATCGCTGCCGGGCGTCAACTTGGTATCACGTCGGCTTCAACGCATTATTTGGTTCAAGATGCGTACGGTGTCGGGCGCACTGAAGCAGCGTCAAGCCGTTCCTATGCCGGAAATATTCTCCTTGACGAAAATAAATTAAATTATACAATATGTCGTATTGCTATGCGATATAACCGTATGATGCAGTTGCTAAGCATGTCTGGAGATGCGCTCGAGTCTTTATGACGTTGGAATCCACTTCGAGCTTTGCACAAAAGGGGAACAGAGGATGAGCAACAGAATAGCAAGCGACGCTCTCGCGGTCTGTGCGGCGATATTGCTTTCCGGATTGCCGACCGCAACTCGCGCGGAGGAGATCCCGGAAAATCTTAAGGGAACTGGGGAGGTGGTCGTTGCCACCGCCGGCGGCGCTTTTGAAGAAGCGCAAAAAAAGGCTTGGTTCGAACCGTTTGAGCGCGATACTGGCATCAAAGTGATTACCATCCCTTCAAGCGCTAAACTGCTTGCCTCGGCAAAGCTCGGCCAACCAGAGGCCGATATCAGCAATATCAATGGCGGTGAGGTACCGACATGGGTTGACAACGATGCTCTGGAAAAGATCGACTACACCTTTTTTGCCAAGGAAACTCTGGCAGGGCTTCCGGAATTCATGAAGGGTGAATATGGCCTCGGCTCTTTCTATTACTCAGTTGTGGTCGCATACAACACAGGCAAATTTCCCAATGAGCGTCCGAAGAATTGGACTGACTTCTACGATGTGAAGGCATTTCCAGGCAAGCGAAGCCTCCCAAATTGCGACCTGATGCTGTATGGCGCACTTCTGGAAGGGGCACTGATCGGTGATGGCGTCCCAAAAGACAAGCTTTATCCTCTCGATATGGATCGAGCCTTCGCGAAGCTTAAGGAAATAAAGCCCAATGTTGGTCGCTGGTGGGCAACGGGCGCAGACGCGCCGCAAAGCCTTATCGGCGGTGAAGTTGATATGGCCGCTGCATGGAACGGCCGCATCGTCACTGCCAAGAAACAAGGTGCGCCACTGGAACTGTCATGGGATCAGTCCATGCTGCAGTATGATGATTGGATCATTCTGAAGGGCGCGTCCAATAAGGAAAACGCTTCGAAGCTTCTTGCCTACATTTCGCGGGCAGAGGCACAGGCAGCGTTCGCAGAAGCAATCCCGTACGGCCCGGTCAACAAGGATGCATTCAAGCTTTTGCCGAAGGAACTGGCGGAAACCATACCTGGCGCACCCGGAATCATGGAACAGCAGATCGTACAGAATTACGATTGGTGGGTTCAACGGGGTTCGGACGGCCGCACCAACTATGATGTGGCCATAGAGCGCTGCACCACTTTTCTGTCACGGTGAGGTTTTGCAGCTGCGGTCCATAGGTCCGCAGCTGCTTTATAAAGGCGAGCCTCGCCCTTTACTAAGCAGCACGATATCCTAGGGCAATTTACTGGCACCGACAAACCCGCTTAGAGAAGTACCTTTTTGACCCTAACGCGGCCGGGTCCCCGCTCTTCCGAGTTTATGCGGTTCGCCATCTGGAGAATGGAGAAACTGATGAGAATTGCCGTAGGTGGTATCCTTCACGAGACGAATACGTTTCGCAGGCAAGATGCACAGCTTTTAGATTTTGAGATCGTACGTGAGAAAAGTCTGATCGAGGCTCACAGCGGAGTTCGCTCCTATATAGGCGGAATGCTAGACGCCGCGGAGAAGGCAGGGGCAGTCGTTCAACCGACGATGTTTGCATCCGCTGAAGCCGGCGGCGTCATTGAGGAAGAAGCCTATGCCAGTATGCTTGGCGATCTGCTTGCGAGTATCGAACGCGCTCTCCCGGTCGATGCGGTGGCGCTGGCTCTCCACGGCGCGGGCATTGCGAAGGCGATAGGCAATATAGAGATCGACATATGCCGAAAAGTTCGCGACCTCGTTGGTCCAAATGTGAAGATCGTGCTAACCCTTGATCTTCACGGGAACCTCGATGCGTCTCTTTCCGTAATTGTTGATGCAATTTTTGGAACAAATTTCCATCCTCATACCGACATGTTTGAAAGAGGGCAGGATGCGATAAATATCCTCCCTGAATTGCTTTCTGGGCGCATCATCCCGAAGCTGCACATTGAGAAGCTTCCCATCCTGCTGGTCACCGCGACTACCATGTATGGCCCGATGGCTACGGTTAACGAACTATGTCGCTCCATCGAACAAGAGCCTGACATTATCGCATGCACTTTCTTTCATGGATTTGTATGGACCGATACCGCTGACACTGGGCCGTCGGTGCTAGTAATCGCGAACGGAGATGCACAAAAGGCTCGTGAGGCTGCCCAGCGCGTCGCTCGGTTCGTCTGGGAAAGACGGGATAAGTTTCGGTCAAACGCTCTTTCGCCGGAGACGGCGATCGAGTCCGCGCTAAGCTCTGGCGCCTGGCCAGTCGCTCTGTTGGATGGGGGAGACGATCCCGGCGGCGGCTGCCCTGGCGATGGGACATATTTGCTACGCGCCATGCTCGACGCGAACCTGACCAATACGTGTTTTGCGGCAATGTTTGACCCTTCAGTCGTAGCGAAGGCTCTCGCAGCGGGCGTCGGTGCCACTATCGAGGTTGAACTTGGTGGCAAAACGGATGTTCGGCACGGAAGTCCTATCGCTGCGACGGCGTACGTTAAGATTCTGACCGATGGGCAGTTCCTTTGCCAGTCTCCGATGGGCAAGGGAAGCCAAGTCATTGTTGGCCGCACCGCAAGGTTGCAAATTGGTGGGATCGACGTCATTGTTGTCTCCGAACGTCATCAGCCAATCGACACCGAAATCTTTCTGATTCATGGTATCGACGTGACACGCTACCGCATAATTGCGCTGAAGTGCACGAACCACTGGCGCGCTGGCTTTGCGAAAGTCGTAAAGCGTGACTTCCTCGCCGATAGCCCCGGGATCATGAGCAGGAATCTCTCCGACCATTCTTATACCCATCTCAGCCGGCCGATCTGGCCGTTAGATCAATCGGCGGTGTATTAACAAGAATGGATATCGGCATCCTAGCTGTTTGACGTGTAATATTCATTGGAGGACTTCACACACGAAACACCGAGCTCCGCGCAAGGTATTCGTAGCCCAATAGCGTTCTTTGAAAAGCTCCACGGGGTTCGACTACAGTATCTTCGCTCTCAATGTGTTCGGAAAATTTTCAGCATAGCTAGGGTTAGCGTTCGCTGGAAATTGCCGGGACTTGGTCGCCGTTGTCGTAGCACAATGACCTTTTCTGCCGTCGACACGCGCGCCTGATTGATGATGAAGAGTTCGCCGAAGTTCCATAAGGTTTGTTACGCCGCAAATGTGTAGGGGGGTGGGTTCAAGGATGAAGTGCGACTTGCAATAGATAACAACGGTTTATCCTTGCAAGGAACGAGACATGAAGCGCACCTACTCCCAGATCGATATCGATGAACGCCGCAAGATTGCCCGCTGGCGCACGGCTGGGGTCAGCGTTGATGTGATCGCCTATGGCACGCCGCCCGCGTGATGCGGTGCTGCGCAACCGAAGTGGTGGCTCAGCACCGCAACCCGCAGTCAGCGCGCAACTGCAGCAACCAAAAACCGTCGGAGCGAGCTCGAATTGGTTAATACTCAAGTTTGTGAAGCGAGTTCCGGTTGCACGACCTCGAAACGAATCGTCGCGCCCACCCGCAAGCTGATCTCGTTTACAGAGTTTGCTACCAATTCTACGAGGCTCTCGAGCGAATGGATTCGTTGCTTGTCTCCAGCGAGTGTGAATTTTCCCAGGAACAACAAGGCGCACACTTTGTCGGGCCGAGCGCAGAAGACCAATTTACTGCCCTCGGCTTCTAGCACCAGGAATGCGTCATCGGATGCCATTCCGGGGAACATTTCGTAAGCTCGAGACAGTCTGGATCGGATTACATCATAATCCTCTAATGTTTCAATGGCACCGACCAGGGACAGGTAGGGCAATCTGGTCGAACTCCGCAACCACACTTCAGTTCCGTCGGCTTTTAGAAACATACGTATCTCCACCGTACCTTAAAAGGTACCAGGTAGTACCAGGTCTTGAAGCACTCCGTGCTTCAGATCGAGAAGAACATGTTTGAGTATATGACTTTACCTCAAAGCATATTCGGCTACATGTCCTCATGTTGTTTCGTGCCTGTCCGGGTCCTTCCAGGTTCTCCATTCGTAGTTACGAAGGACGATATAGCCGGGGCCAGTTCCTATTACATAGTTTGGGTTTAGCGGTGTTTTGCCGAGCGGGGTGCAGATCACGTATTGCGGTACGGCAAAGCCGGTAGTGTGCCCACGCAGGCTTTCAATAATATGCATGCCAACATTGATTGAAGTTCGGAAGTGCTCAGCGCCCCGCACTAGGTCGGCGTGGTATAAATAGTATGGCCGCACGCGCGCAATAAGGAGTTTGTGGACCAACTCTTTCATAACCTCGACAGAGTCGTTAATTCCTTTCAAGAGCACCGACTGATTACCCACTGGCACTCCCGCTTCTAGCAGCCGTTCGATCGCCAATTTCGCTTCAGACGTGATTTCATTGGGGTGGTTAAAGTGTGTATTGATCCAGATGGGGTGATACTTTTTGATCATCTGGCAGAACTCGGGCGTGATCCGCTGCGGCAATGTCACAGGTATTCGTGTGCCGATGCGAATAATCTGAACGTGAGGAATTTGCCTGAGGCGTGACAGTACATACTCTAGCTTACTATCAGAGACGGTCAGCGGATCGCCTCCGCTTAGCAGTACGTCCCGAATCTCTGGACGCTCGGCAATGTACGCTATACCTCTGTCAATTAGCGCTTGGTCACTGACCATTGACTCTCGGCCCGCGCGGATTTTTCGTGAACAGTGCCTGCAAAAGGTGGGGCATAAATTCGTAAGATAAAAGAGAACGCGGTCCGGGTACCTGTGAACGATGCAAGCGACGTCAGTCTTTCCCTCCTTCCAAAGAGGATTTTCGGAATCAACGCCGGACTTGTGGAACGAAGGAAGTTGGTCAATATGGAAGATGTCGTCGAGTTCCTTGATGCTCGGAATTGCCTGTAGGCGGATGGGATCGTTCGGATTGTCCTTTTCTATCAGCGATAGGTAGTAGGGTGTTGCCCGGAAAGAATATCGCTCACCCACTTTTTGGAAAGCTTCTACTTCATCGGGAGTGATGTTTAGCTGCTCCTTGAGCGCCTCCAACGTGGTGGCGCTGTTTGCAAGCTGCCAACGCCAATCATCCCAAGCCGTCGGGTCCGTCGTCATATGATATCTCCGGTTTGAGTTTCCGTTGGCGGTATTGAGCATCCAGTACGAAGGGTCCCGTCCGCAGTGAGGTCTGGAGCAAACCTAACATTTTCCTTCGTTCCTCAGTTCAAAGTTGCGGCGCACCTGGACCTACTCAGCCGCATCTCGTGCGGCATCTAGTCGAACGACCACAATCGTTTTTTCAGTCACGTCGCTCGACGGAGAAGAGATTGTTACACGACCGTCAAGTTCCAAGCAGCCTCCCGTTAGCCTGTTCACCCGGGGATGGCGCGACTGCCCAATCAACTAGGTTCAACGCGCGGTGAAGTATCGCCTCGGCTTCTGCGGGGTCGGTCGAAGCGGCAATAACATGTCCGATTATGTCTAGGTAATCACCTTTCCGGACAAGAGAGACTCCCGGGTCAACATAGAATCTAACCTCAGCAATACCTGGTACAATCTCCGCCAGATCGGTACCTCTGATGTGAGCCAGTGTGCCGTCCCGATCAGGTACGAAAAAATGGGCTGCCGCGACGCGGGATCGGCTTTTATGCAGGTCGCACTCTTCCCCGATAACAAGGCTGATGTGTTGTTCGATGACATCTAGACCGTAGGCCAACTGGACCAGCCGAGAAGTGGTCCAACCCGGAAGCCGTGGGTTGACTTCCATCACGACCGGGCCTCTTTTTGTCCAGCGGAGTTCAACATTTGCTGGGCCCCAGCCGAGGCCGAGTGCTTGCAAGCACCTCAACGAGACATCCGTGATACCCTCGTGCTCCTCATCAGTTAGCTGGGCTGGAAACATGCTTCTACGAGGAACGAAATGAGGCGGGGGCCCAAATTCGGCTGAACCAATCGCAATGACTGCGTTCCCCATTGTAACAACGTCATAAAAAGGCCCTTCTACGAACTCCTCGACAAGTATTGTCGGCGAAGACCGCCAGGGGAAAGCCCCTCCCAGGAGATAGGTTGTGTGTTCGGCTAACTCAGCGGCATCGCGACATAATCGGACACCGCTGCTTCCGTTTCCAACTGCGGGCTTAACAATAACCGGGAACCCGATGTTAGCGGCAGCCCTATCCACAGTCATTGCACTAGCTGCCCATCGAAAGGTCGGTACTGGCAGGCCATTTTGCGTCAGGAGCTGACGTTGATTAAATTTGTCGCAGCAACGTTCGATCAAAAGGGGGTCCGGACCTGGTCGGTCGAAGCACCGGCATAGCTTTCCGACCGTCACGTTAACCGACTCGCCGCGGGTCGCAAAACCGACAAACCCGGCAATATCACAGGTCGTAGCCAGATTGAGGCACTCACGCTTCACCGCATCGAAATCGTCAGTATCGACCATTATCGCCTTACCGCCTTCCGCCATAAGGTAGTCATACTGCGTTGGATCAGCCGCCAGGGTAATCGGTTGTAGTCCACGACGTCGGGCGGCCTGGACGTACAGCAGACCATTACTTCTCGATCCTTCAATGAGTACGAGTGCTTTTGTTCGCATTGGGTGTTGACCCTCCATCCGTCCGAGGCTGTATCCGAGGGCAAATTCGCACTGAATTGTCTCTAGAGGTTCCCATTTTTCCAAGGTTCGCGTATTGCATCGCAATTTACTGGCCACAAGAGTGTCCCCTGCGTGAGTCAATAGATGACGTAGTCTAGAAGACCTCAGCCGTCGGTAGCGTTCTCTCAATATCGGAAAGAAGTAGGGGCAGTTTAGACACCAAATGCTGATTGTTCAGATCTATAAGCCTGAGAAAATCTTGGTCGTACATAGTCACATAGTTGAGCTTCGGGACCGCGCATTTCGACAGCACCGGAATTGACGAAAGGTCCACTATGATGCGTGGCTCCAGTCGCAGAAGGGCGCCCTTTAGAGCCGCTTTGTAATCTTCACTTAAATCGGCGGTTGCGATAGCAGCGCATGAACGCAGCTCTCGAACGCCCCCAATCTCTTCTGGACGCATTATCGCGATTTCCCTGTCAGAGGAGCCCCGGAGGCGCCTGCGAAGTTTTTTGGGATTCCGCGTTACGACTACAGTGGAACGGAATCGATCTGCCCCTCTAGTGCTGATTAGGTCGCGCCCCAGCATACCTGCCCCAATCATGTAAAGACGGCCGGGTTCCTCTATCCCCTTAAATTGCTCGGCTATTAAGTCGTAAACAATTCGATCATAGTTGAACGGTGCGATGAAGTGCAGTCGCTCTCGCGATGCGCGACCCACACCTAGTGCCAGCCGTGCGATCCGAGAAATTGGAAGCGCCGGATCAAGGAGCGCAACAGCATTCGAAACTTGATCGTTAACGTAGGGCTCCCCAAGGATCTGGGATTTAGCACCGGAAGAGATCTCCGCGAGACGCTTAGCAACAGCCCTCGCACCTTTGACAAGCGCGCGCGGAAAACCAGAGAACAAAAGATCTATATTTCCGAGCGCAGACTCTTCTCCATAGACTTCAACGCGCAGGCAGGTTGTGATTAAAAGGATCCCGCGTTTCGCTAAATCGATCGCCATCGGTTTGATCTTCGCTGAATGCTGCGCCATTTGAAATGGCGACGTCATTTCGTGATCAACGTAGTGCCCAACGATATCGGTCATCATTTCACTCCTGATCTTGGCTGAAGGCCTAAGGATGTCAGAGGCGCTCGACTTCGAAACTCAATGAACCGCGCCTCGGACGTAGATGTTTTAGCTGTCACTCCGCACAGCGGTGGTTCGTACTGGTCTCCTTTCGGCCATTAGCTTGCAAAGAATTGCTAAGTCCCCTTCGCCTCAATAGCGTCTACAAGTCGTGAGAGCGCGTGGACGTAGGCGGCGCTTCGCAGGGTGATGTTCTTGTCCTTCGCACACGCCCATATTGCGGCTCCTTCCTCTTCCATCTTCGTCTTCAGCCGGGCATGTATGTCCTCAATGAGCCAACGGTCGCCTTGGCGGTTCTGCACCCATTCGAAATGCGAGACAGCGACCCCACCCGCATTCGCGAGGATATCCGGAAGAATGGCAACGCCCCTGTTCTTGAGGATCTCATCAGCCTCCAGCGTGATCGGGCCGTTGGCGAGTTCAAGAATGATCGGAGCCTTTACGTTGGCAGCGTTACCCGCGTGGACCATGTCCTCCAGGGCTGCCAAAACGAGCAGGTCGCAATCCACCGAAACCAGTTCGTCGGCAGCAATTCTCGAGACACCGTCTGAACTCGCGAAGCTGGTAACGCCTCCGTTGCGCTCTTTAGCAGCATTCAGCTTTTTGATATCGAGGCCCGCCGGGCAACGAATTGCACCCTTTGAGTCGGAAACCGCCACGACCTTGTATCCGGCCGATTCGAGCAGCTGCGCCATGTGAGATCCGGCGTTGCCGAAGCCTTGGATCGCGGCTCGTGCACCCGGAGTAAAGCCGAGGTCCTTCGCCAGGAATTGGAGGAGATAATAGCCGCCACGGGCCGTCGCATCATCACGGCCAAGCGAGCCACCAAGGCTGATTGGCTTACCGGTGAAGACCGCCGGCGTCCACTCGCCAACGATAGAAGCGTATTCGTCCGCCATCCATGCCATGGTCATCGCGTTGGTGTTGACGTCGGGCGCCGGGATGTCGCGGTTGGGGCCGATGACATTGGCAAAGCGGCGGACATAGCCACGCGCAAGACGCTCCAGTTCATTCTTGGAAAGAGAGTGAGGATCAATCTGGACGCCGCCTTTGCCGCCACCAAACGGCAGGTTCACCACTGCGCACTTGATAGTCATCAGGAAGGCGAGCGTCTCTACTTCATCTGCCGTTACACTAGGGTGATATCTGATGCCGCCCTTGGTTGGGCCGCGGGTATCGTCATAGCGGCAGCGCAAGGCCGGTAGGTGTTTGTGTGAACCGTCGTCCATTTGGATCGTCAGACGGGCGTGCGTGGTCTCTTTCGGGGACGCCCATCTTTCAAGAATTATCGGGTCGATGTTGAGGTGCTTGGCCGCGTCAACAAGACGTGTCAGGGCCCGATGCAACATGGTGTCATGGCTCATTGAGCGTTCCCCCAATTCGGATGATCACAGGTATCCGTGGTACGTGATTGTCCACAAAGACCGCTAGCGTGTTTTGGGACGTAGTGGACTTGCCAAACCCGCCCTTTCCATAAAATCTGACGCAGAGCTGCCATGCTTGGCGTTCCTTCATGATGCGGTTATCTCGCAACGCGGATGCAGAAGCCGATCCGCTGCCTCGCAATAGCTCTCAAGATTCGTGCCAAGAAGGCCGATTGAGCTGACGAACAATAATTCCCTGCTATTCCAGTTATGTGGGCGGAAAAGGCGCGCGATGCGAGGAGGTAGCCTTTGTCGCTGATCTGACAAAGGTGACGACAATGCCGGATTGTTGTCATGCGTCTGAAGGATGGCGCTGGCTCAATGTAGCAAGTCGCGTCAGATCAAGTGGCTTCGGCTTGTTCATCTGATCATACGGTAGCTCGCCCAGCCGATCAGAACGGCGTTGATGTAACGATTGAGGCGGAGAAAGAGCTCGACAGGCTGCAGCAGCGTCTATGGACGGTGAATAGCCCCGAGTTTCGTAGATACCCTCGGGTTACGTTCTCTGCTGCTTTTCGAACTCGACGGGCGACAGCATCCCGTTTCTGACATGTTTGCGCTTCGGGTTGTAGAACATCTCGATGTAGTCGAACACGTCTTGTCTGGCTTCGTCTCTTGAGCGATAGACCTTTCGGCGTATCCGCTCCCGCTTCAACAGATTAAAGAAGCTCTCAGCCACGGCATTGTCATGGCAGTTGCCCCGTCGGCTCATCGAATGAACCAGATTGTGGTGATTCAGGAACGCTGCCCAGTCCGTGCTGGTGAATTGCGATCCCTGATCTGAATGCACCAGAACTTTTTCCTTTGGCTTTCGCCGCCAGACAGCCATCAGTAATGCTTGGAGCACGACATCCGTTGTCTGACGGCTCTGCATCGACCAGCCAAATGACCCGGCGGTAATAGAGATCGATGACGACGGCCAGATAGGCAAAACCCTCGTTGGTACGGATGTAGGTGATGTCAGTGACCCAAGCTTTGTCTGGAGCCTCGACGTCGAATTGCCGATCCAGCGTGTTGTCGATGACAACGGACGGTCTGCCGCCATAGATGCCGGGACGGCGTTTGTAGCCGATCTGAGCCTTGATGCCAGCTATCCGGGGCAGGCGAGCAACCCGGTTGGGGCAGCATGTCTCACCGTGATCGAGCAGGTCGTCATGGAGCTTCTGATACCCGTAGACCTTGCCGCTCTCTTCCCAAGCCGTCTGGAGCAGATCCATCTGCCGCTTGTCCTCACTGGCACGCTTGCTCAGCGGCATCCGAAGCCAGGCATAAAATCCGCTGGGATGGATGCGCAACAGGCGGCACATCGTCCGTACCGAAAACAGCTCCTGATGCTTTGCAACGAACGCGTACTTCACTTTGCATCCCTGGCGAAATACGCGGTCGCTTTTTTTAGTATGTCGCGCTCCTCGGTGACGCGCGCCAATTCCTTTTTGAGCTGCTTGATCTCCTCGGCCTGGTCGCTGCCCTGGTTGTCAGACGTGGAGGAAAACTTCTCTTCCACTCATAGAGCGAGTGCGGGCTCACACCCAGCCGCTGCGAGACCTCCGCAACCGGATAGCCCGTTCAGTGATCTGACGCACAGCGTCCCGCTTAAACTCTTCGCTGAAATTCGATTTGCTCATGATGATCTTCTTGCCTCAACTTAGGAAAGAAGGCGTCTACAAATCTCGGGGCTATTCACGGCTTTTGATTGATATTTCCAGCAAGGATTTCTCCACGCATCTGGCAATGATCCTACTCACGCCGCAACGTCCAGTTAAACCGCTTGTCCAACCTCACTAGGCGCCCGCAGTGTTATTCTCTCGATCGCTGTGCTTCTGATCGCGCATACGGTGTCACTAGTCAGACGATCAACGGTAAACCGAATCTCGATACACGCCCACCGCACCAGAACTTCAGTCTCCTTGCTATCTCCGGCGTGTTATTCGGCGTTGAAATCTTCCGCCTCGTTGCGCAGCTATCATGGAGTTGTCCGACCTGAAGCCTATCGAACCGCCCCTCCGTTCGCGGCGGTGATCGGGGCGGATTGCGACACGACATGTCGGCGACCCTACAAAACCCCTCCGCATAGCGACAACGAAAGACTCGCAATCTCAAAGACCTACCGGCGCAACCTGATTGGCACGAGTAGTGCTCAGAGTAAGCCGGGTCCCTAAAGCCCAAATCCGATTGGGAGCTTAAACGGCTATGCACATCGTGGTCTGTATCAAACAAGTGCCGGGCTTCGGACGCCTGGTATCCACTTCATCGGGAAGCAGACAACTGACGGCGACACGGCCCCGGTCTGACCGGCATCGGAAGGAGGCTGACCCTCCAGCAATCGACTTACATGGCGAGGAGCTCTGGAATGGCCAGCTGCTCCATCTGCATTAGACCTCGGCACCTTCCCGTCACGACGGTGAATATCATCACGCTCTCAGAAGAAGGAATTTGCAATGTCACGCCGCAACCGCAGAAGCCATTTCAGAAGACGGGATCACAAACGTTCAATGTCCAACCTATGGAACGATCGCCGCGATGCCCCTTCAATATCAAAACAAATCGACCTGATACTTCGCCGGAAGGGCCCTGGCGCGCGAAACGCCGGATAAAACACTGTGGGAAACATGAAATGTCTTCTAATTTAAACCTCAATTCTCCGGCCCCGCCAGCAAGTGAGGAAGCTGCAACGGCTGACGACGTCCGAGCCCAGGTGGACGCGTCTATAACCAAATCGCTCCGAATACGAGCATTCGGATGGGGTTCGACCGCTCAGGCGAAATGGACGAGGATTGGCTCAAAGCCAGCCTGTCGTTCCACGTTCCAAAGGCGTTCATTGTCGACCGAGACGGAAGCATCGCCTTTATAGGTGATCTGGTTATGCTCGAGGATGTATTGCCAAAAGTGTTTGACGGCAGCTGGCGCGCCAGCGCGGAAGCAAAAAATGCCGAAGAGGAGCGGATTGCTGAAGGCGAGACTTATGCTGCGCAGATAGTTTCATGATCGAGTCTGGGCGGCGGTAGAGATTAAGAATGGCAAGACGGCGCTCTCGGCGATTGAGGAGGGCATCAACCTGAACCCGGACAGCGCCTTCTTGCGGCGCAACTTTATTGCACGAGCAGTGCTCAGTGTTAGTCGGGTCCCTAAAGCCCGAATCCGATTGGGGAGCTTAAACGACTATGCACATCGTGGTCTGTATCAAACAAGTGCCGGACTCTGCGCAGATACGCGTCCACCCGGTGACAAATACGATCATGCGCCAAGGCGTACCGACCATCATTAACCCTTACGACCTGTTTGCTCTCGAAGAGGCACTTCAAGTTCGTGACCGCTATGGGGGCGAGGTGACCGTTCTGACGATGGGACCGCCCATGGCTGAGCAAGCGCTACGCAAAGCCCTTACCCACGGCGCAGACCGCGCAGTGCTTCTGACCGACCGCCACTTTGCTGGATCTGACACGCTGGCGACCTCGTATGCTCTTTCTCAAGCAGTAGCGAAGATTGGCGAGAGCTATGGGGCGCCTGATATCGTCTTTACGGGAAAGCAGACAATTGACGGCGACACGGCCCAGGTCGGACCCGGAATTGCAAAGAGGTTGAACCTCCAGCAACTGACTTACGTAACGAAGATTGTCTCCATTGATCCCACTTCGCGCGAGCTCATGGTTGAACGGCACGCGGAGAGCGGCACGCAGATGCTGAAGAGCACGTTGCCATGTCTCATCACCGTGCTGGAAGGTGTCAATGCTATCCGCCGGGGTTCTCTCGATGACGCCTTCCGTGCAGCGCGAAGCCCGGTTCTTAAATGGGGGGCCGCTGACGCCGGCATTGGGGAGTTGACCAAATGCGGCCTGCGGGGATCGCCGACGGTCGTGAAGCGAGTATTCGCTCCTGGTCCGCGCGCCGAAAAAGCTATGCAAATGGAGATTAACGACAAAACGTTGGCCGAGGTCGCCGCGGAGACGGTCGCTGCAATTTTTGCCCGCCAGCCTGTTTTGGAACGCAAGCTCACGTCCCATGGCAATCGGTGAGCAGCGAGGAGTAGATTTTGGTCGCTAGAAAAAATGAAACGACGGAAAACGCGGTCGGCCGCGCCAGCTTAGGGAAAAAGCTGCTTAAGTGCTTCGAAGATCACCGGCACGTCTGGGTCTTCATGGAACTTGAGCGCGGCAATGTTCATCCCGTATCGATTGAACTCCTCGGCGAAGGCCGCAGACTAGCTGACAAACTGGGTGTCCAACTGGCCGGGGTAATCCTCGGTTCGTCTGAAGGCGTGGGCACCAAGCCTGCGATCGAAGAGGCCTTCGCTTACGGAGCTGATGTCGCCTATCTGGTAGAATCGCCCCTCCTCGCCAACTATCGAAACGCACCCTTCACCAAGGCTTTGACGGATCTGGTCACTACTCACAAACCAGAAATTCTCCTTCTCGGCGCGACCACGCTCGGCCGCGACCTAGCCGGTGCTGTAGCAACGACCTTACAAACAGGGCTTACGGCTGATTGCACCGAGCTGGATGTGGATGGAGATGGTTCACTCGCAGCAACGCGGCCAACTTTCGGCGGGTCCTTGTTGTGCACGATCTACACGCTGAACAGCCGGCCGCAAATGGCAACGGTGCGGTCCAGGGTCATGGCGACGCCGCAACGTGTGGATAAGCCAATCGGACGCGTTATCCAACATCAACTCCTGATGGTTGAGGAGGAGATCGTCACCAAAGTCCTCGCGTTCCTTTGCAACAGTGGGTCTGAGCAATCCGATCTGGCCAACTCCGACATTGTGGTTGGCGGCGGTCTCGGCCTCGGCACTGCAGGAAACCTGCAATACTTGAGAAACCTGGCAACGACGATCGGCGGGGGAGTCGGGTGCTCGCGCCCACTGGTCCAAAAAGGCTGGATGCCTGCTGATCGACAAATTGGTCAGTCCGGCCATACCATTAGACCCAAGCTCTACATCGCGGCGGGAATATCTGGCGCGGTCCAGCATCGCGTTGGCGTCGAAGGAGCCGATCTGATTGTCGCTATCAACCTCGACCAGAACGCTCCGATCTTTGACTTCGCCCACATCGGCGTTGTCGCTTGCGCGCTGGAGTTCTTGCCGGCGTTGACAGAAGCTTTCGCCAAGCGAATGCCACCGCACAACTCTATCAAGGTTATGGACCGAGGAAGGCTAGATGACCAAGAGTAAGTTCGACGCGATCGTCATTGGTGCCGGGATGTCCGGTAACGCCGCAGCGTATTCGATGGCTAGTCGCGGTCTAAAAGTGCTGCAGCTGGAGCGCGGAGAACATTCGGGCTCTAAGAATGTTCAAGGGGCTATATTGTACGCCAACATGTTGGAGGCGATTATCCCAGAATTCCGCGATGACGCCCCTCTTGAACGGCATCTGGTCGAGCAACGATTCTGGCTAATGGATGACTCGTCGCACACGGGCGTGCACTATCGCTCTGATGACTTCAATGAACTGAAGCCAAACCGTTATACGATCATCCGCGCCCAGTTTGACAAATGGTTCTCACGCAAGGTGCGCGAGGCGGGAGGCACAGTCCTTTGTGAAACGACAGCGACCAGACTCGCTTGGGACCTGAACGGTAAAGTAATAGGCGTTCACACAGACCGAGAGGGCGGTGTGATCCTCGCGGACGTAGTCGTCCTTGCTGAGGGCGTGAACGGACTGCTTGGAACACGAGCCGGGTTACGCGATATGCCGAAGCCGGAAAACGTGGCACTCGCTGTCAAGGAAATGCATTTCATGCCGGAAGAGGTCATCGCAGAGCGCTTCGGCCTCAACGGTAGCGAAGGCTGTGTGATCGAAGCCGGCGGCACGATCTCACGCGGAATGGCCGGACTGGGCTTCCTTTATACCAACAAGGAGTCGATCTCGGTGGGGATCGGCTGCCTCGTCTCCGGTTTAGCGGAAGGCATGGAAAATCCGTACCGCCTTCTTGACGCCTTCAAGCGACATCCCTCGATCCGACCATTACTGGCCGGATCAGAGATAAAAGAATACGCCGCGCATCTTATTCCCGAAGGGGGCTTCAAGGCAATCCCGCAACTCTTTGGCGACGGGTGGGTGGTCGTGGGCGATGCGGCGCAACTAAACAATGCCGTGCATAGGGAGGGATCAAACCTCGCGATGACATCAGGCCTCATGGCCGGCGAAGCGATCTCTCAGATAAAGAGCCGTGGCGGCTTGATGACGAAGCGCAATCTCTCTCTCTATAAGGGCATGCTGGATAAGTCGTTCGTCATGAAAGACCTGATCAAACACAAAGATCTTCCAAGCCTCCTCCACACCGACAGTCACAATTTTTTCATGACCTATCCAACGCTTATATCACAGGCAGCGCAAAATTTTGTGCGTGTCGACGGTGCACCTAAAATCAACAGGGAGAAGGCTACAGCTGCCTCCTTTGTCAAGGCACGATCCCATTGGGGGTTGATCAGCGACGCGGTCCGCTCCGCCGCATCTTGGCGTTAAAGGAAAATTCGATGAAGGCGACCATCATTGAGCGCATTGAGGACAAGCTGTACCAAAACCGATATCTCGTCGACACTGGACGTCCGCATATCACAGTGCGACCGCACCGGTCGCCAAGCCCGAACCTGCTCGCCTTGACGCAAGTCTGTCCGGCCAAATGCTACGAAGTGAACGAAATTGGTCAGGTGGCGATTGTTTCCGATGGCTGCTTGGAATGCGGCACATGCAGGGTGTTATGCGAAGCGAGTGGCGACATCAAGTGGAATTATCCCCGAGGCGGGTTCGGGGTCCTCTTCAAATTCGGATGAAGAGTTCCTACCTCCGCCGCGATAGCAGCGACCGGTGCAACTGCTAAGCGGCAAGTGAATGTGCATCAACATATCAACCCCTCGAAAGGCTAAGTTGTCACGCCGTCAGGCACACGTTCAATTTAGAAATATGCCTTGGCGTATTTCGCGCGATTCCAGTGGAAAAAACAGTGACCTATAGCCTGTTCCCAGGCATGACGAAACCAGACGAGCGGATCCGGCTACTCTCCGAAATCGCCGGCGATCTCATATCTTCCCCTCTTGAGATCGCGCTGAAGGTGGTCATGAACACCCTCGACAGACATCTGCCAATGCGAGACGGCGTGATCGTGATTTACGGCACCGGACAAGAGCCCAAACTAACCGTATGGCATGCCGATGGCCACGACGTTCGCTCACGTTCTCTTACGGTTGAACAGTCGGATGCAATAAATTGCGCCTTCGCTAGCGGTGAGCCGCATTTCGTGAAAAAAACTGTTGCTGTAGGCTTCAAAATGAAAGGGGAAGCAATTGGCGCTTTGTGGATAGATCGCACTTTTTACGGCAGCGCGGTGGCCGGCGAGACGGCGCTTATGAAACACATCGCTAACCTGATCGCCAAAGCTAGCCGTCGCGAGTTGTGCAGCGGTGGCGGATCAGTCCCCGAGGAACAACAAGCAGGACAGATTCCGAAAATCAAGCCGAAGTCTCATCCCACCCAAGTCGCTAAAATCGACTGGATCGTTGGGGAGAGCCCCGCGCTAAAGAGGGTATTAGCTACCACCGAGATCGTGGCCGCGACCAACGCCACGGTGCTCTTGAGAGGAGAGAGCGGCACTGGCAAGGAATGCTTTGCAAGAGCAATACACGCGTTATCGATACGTAAAAGCAAGGCGTTTATTAAGTTGAATTGCGCCGCGCTGTCGGAAACCGTTCTGGAATCTGAATTATTTGGCCATGAAAAGGGCGCTTTCACTGGCGCTCTCCTTCAACGAGCTGGACGTTTCGAACTGGCAAATGGCGGAACACTGTTGCTTGATGAAATCGGTGATGTATCACCACAATTCCAGGCAAAGTTATTGCGCGTATTGCAGGAAGGTGAATTCGAACGTCTCGGCGGAACGAAGACATTGAAAGTAGACGTTCGAATTATATGCGCCACCAACAAAAACCTCGAAGTGGCCGTCCTTCGTGGGGAGTTCAGAGCCGATCTCTATTATCGGATCAATGTGGTGCCCATCGTTTTGCCGCCACTTCGCCAGCGCGACGGTGACATTTTGCTTCTAGCGCAAGTGTTCCTCGAGAAATTCAACAAGGCAAATGATCGAAATTTCTGCTTCACGCCGTCGGCAAAAGACGTTTTGTCGAAATGCGCCTTCCCCGGCAATGTTCGCGAGCTGGACAACTGCGTACAAAGGACCGCTACTCTCGCCAGTTCAAATACGATTGCTTCATCAGATTTTGCCTGTCAGCAAGGCCAGTGTTCTTCGGCGCTCCTCTGGAAAGACGCCGGCGACGTTATTGACAACGACGCGGTGCATAGTCTCAACCCGCGAGATACAATGTCGAGCGGACTGGGCCCCTACGCAGGCGCTCCCAGCGGTGCCACAGCCACAATGGAGGCACCGGGTCTCACTGAGCGTGATCGACTGATCAATGCAATGGTGAAGGCTGGTTGGGTACAGGCCAAAGCAGCTCGTATCCTTGGTAAAACGCCGCGGCAGGTCGGCTATGCGCTACGCCGGTTTCGTATCGATGTGAAGAAGGAGTGACGGCGATCGCCAAGAACTCCGTGAGCGTGGCCCAACGACTTCGGGCGCGATCTGTTTTCATTTCTACAAGACATCTCCGGCAGCAAGCGGGGAAACGGGCGGTAAGGCGACATAACGCTGAAACAACAATGTCTCGTCGACCGGAATCTTTTGCATTCGGAGATTTAACCTTCCTCAACAGTGGAACAGTGTGATGTCGGAACCGGAAATAAAGGTCGGGATGACCAGCAGCGCCCCCTTCGACCGGGCGCCGATGGCGCCCGCTATGCGCGGCGGCCGCGCATCTTCGTCCTATGACCTTTCGGTGACGGATGACATCGATGCGCGGATCTGGGAGAGAATCAAAGACCATCCCTGCTTTTCAGAGCAAGCCCATCACTATTTTGCTCGCATGCATGTCGCGGTCGCACCTGCCTGCAACATCCAGTGCAATTACTGCAATCGCAAATATGACTGCACCAACGAAAGCCGTCCCGGGGTCGCATCAGTCAAGCTAACTCCCGACCAGGCACTACGCAAGGTGCTTGCCGTCGCCAGCAAAGTGCCGGAGCTTTCCGTAATCGGCATTGCCGGACCGGGCGACGCTTGTTACGACTGGAAGAAAACAGTAGCGACGTTTGAAGGCGTTGCCAGAGAAATACCTGACATCAAACTATGCATTTCTACCAATGGATTGGCGCTTCCGGACCATGTCGATGAGCTAGCTGACATGAACGTCGATCACGTGACGATCACCATCAACATGGTGGATCCGGAAGTCGGGGCGAAGATCTATCCATGGATACTTCACGGTCATCGTCGATACACCGGGATAGAAGGTGCCAGGATCCTTCACGAGCGCCAAATGTTGGGTTTGGAAATGCTGACCGAACGCGGCATCCTCACCAAAATCAATTCGGTTATGATTCCAGGCGTCAATGACACGCACCTCGTGGAAGTTAACCGATGGATCAGAGACCGCGGGGCATTCATGCACAATGTTGTGCCCCTGATTTCAAAGCCTTCGCATGGTACTTATTACGGTCTCACGGGTCAGCGTTGCCCCGAGCCATTCGAACTAATGGCACTTCAAGACTGTCTCGATGGTAACGTTAAGCTTATGCGCCACTGCCAACAGTGCCGGGCCGACGCCATTGGTTTGCTGGGCGATGATCGCGAGCGAGAGTTTGCCCTCGACCAAATCTCCACCAAAGTTGATTACGATGCCAACATGCGCGAGGCATATCGGAAGCTGGTCGAGCATGAGCGAGAGGATCAATTTGCAGCAAAATTGGACGCGAACAAGGCAGTCGAGTCACTGGGTTCGTCGGGAACCCTTGCCGTTGCGGTGGCGACTAAAGGTGGCGGCCGGATCAACGAACATTTCGGTCAGGTAAGAGAACTCCAATTGTATGCCGTCTCTCGAAAAGGGATCAACTTGGTGGGACACCGTAAGGTTCTGCCATATTGCTTGGGTGGCGTAGGCGAGGAGAGCGCTCTGGATCAAATCATCGTTGCACTCGACGGTATCGATATTCTGCTCTCTGCCAAAATTGGCGATGGACCAAAGAAGCGGTTGGCAAAAGCTGGCGTGCGAGCAGCGGACGCATTTGCCTATGCTTACATCGAGACTGCGATCGGCGCGCTGTACATCGCCGAGTTTGGCCGCAAGCCGTCGATGCCGACGGCGTTACCCCTCTGACTGACTCAGGAGTTGAAACATGGCTTATAAGATCATTGCATCCCAGTGCACCCAGTGCGGCTCTTGCGAATTTGCATGTCCCTCAGATGCGATCAGTTTCAAAGGTGAAGGATATGTTGTGGATTCAAAAAAATGTACCGAGTGCAAGGGTGAGTTTGACACGCAACAATGCGCTTCGGTGTGTCCGATGCCAAAGACCTGCGTCCCTGCTTGATCGCCACCGACTAAAGCGCGAAGGGCGAACATGCGGTTAGAAAATTGCGTACCACTGGTATCACATCCAGTGAGCGGATTCCGCCCAAATCTGATGTATAGCCATAACGGAGGTGTCGGCCTGGGGATATTTCCAACCAGAATAATGGGCTTTGATAAAGATCGGCTTTCGATCTCCAAAGCCGCAGTAGCGAGAAGGGACATGCATGAGAGTGACAATCAGCAGAACTGACGTCGGCTTATCGGCCTATATTCACAAGAAAGACCTTGAGGAACCGATCATCTCGGTTGAGCACAAAAACCTATGGGGCGGCTTTATTCTGCTGAAAAATGGATGGCGGATTGCCCTTCCCGATCTATCGCAGAACAGGCGCCTGCCCGTTACTGTCGATGCCAGAAGGCTATCCAGTTAGAGTGCGCGCGCAGGTCAATAGACGAGCGTTGGTGCAAAGCTTAAGCAGTTCATACGCCCCAGGGCATCCATCCTTTGCCGATCCGTTGAAGACGACGATCGGCAAGAGGTCGCCCGTATATCAGGAGGAATCCGACGTGACCCCACTCAACGAAACAACGCTTAAGGAGCTCGTGGACCGCATCTTTGGCGACCTTGGTGGTGCATTCAGCGTGCCGCTGGTGCATATCGGCGATGAGCTCGGCCTCTACAAGACGCTGAAGGCGATCGGTCCCGCGACGGTCGAGGAGGTTGCCGTGGCCGCGGGATGCGCGCCTCGCTATGTGCGCGAGTGGCTGGCAGCGCAGGCGGCTTCGGGCTATGTGCACTACGAGAATGGCCAGTTCTCGCTCACGCCGGAGCAGGCCTATGTGTTTGCTGAACCCGATAGCCCGTTCAACCTGATTGGCGCGTTCGATACGGCTGCCGCGATGGTCGGAAATCAGGCGAAGGTGCAGTCTGCCTTCAAGACCGGGGAAGGCGTTGCCTGGGGCGATCAGGCTGGCTGCATGTTCTGCGCTGTCGCGCGGCTGTTCCGCCCTGGTTACGTCAATGCGCTGGTCCAGGAGTGGCTGCCGGCGCTCGATGGTGTGATCGCCAAGTTAAAATCGGGTGCAACGGTCGCCGACGTCGGATGCGGGCACGGGGTATCAACGGTGCTGATGGCTCAGGCGTTTCCCAACTCCCGGTTCACGGGTTACGACTTTCATTTGGGCTCGATCGCGGCATCGAAAGCGCACGCGGAAGCGCACGGTTTGGCGAACGTGCAGTTTGAGGTGGGCCGGGCGCAGGACTTCGACGGTAGCGACTTCGATCTGATCACTTGCTTCGACTGTCTGCACGACATGGGCGACCCGAAAGCCGCGGCGTCTCATATCAGAAAAGCGCTGAAGGAAGGCGGCACCTGGATGGTCGTCGAACCAATGGCCAGAGACACGCTTGAGGAGAATATAAACCCGGTCGGGCGGCTCTACTACTCCGCCTCGACGATGATCTGCGTTCCCACCTCCCTGGCGCAGGAGACAGGATTAGCACTTGGCGCACAGGCGGGAGAGAAGCGATTGACGGAGGTGATCCTGTCAGGCGGGTTCACACATGTCAGACGAGCAGCCGAGACCCCGCTGAACATGGTTCTCGAGGCGACCTGATGATAAGGAGTGGCGCCAGCCAGATGGTCAGGCTCTCGGTGCAAACCTGACGTCGAAAAACGGCTACCACTTGAAATTGGACCCTTTTGCGCGCTTGAGGGCAGATCCGGTCGTCGCTCTCCAATTGCCTGCTGGACGAGCGAAAAAGCGGGCGAGTCCGCCTCATTGGCCGCACGCGCTTCCGGGGGGTGTTCCGGGGCAATCTTCACGCACAGCTTCCATTGGAGTTGCGATCTTTTAACAGGAGCTTCCGTTTAAGCGACGGAAAGCCTTCTGGCGACTAGCAATGTGCGAAGTTTCATGGCCGGTTTTTCAATCAGCACCCATGATAGAGCGGCTAATGCCACGGTTCCGACCGGCTCGACGATCCAGAGCCACCAATGGCCGACCCATCCGATGGCGATCAGCGTGTGCATGACGAGCATATGGTAGAGGTAAATCCCGTAAGAGAGATCCTGCCCGCGCAACAGATTAGGGTGCGGAAATGAGTGCGCTGCCGACAGGACTAGACCGGCGAGAACAGCGATTCGGAACGCATCGACAGGCGCCGCATTGTTGATCGAGACGAATGCAGCGGACGTTCCTGCCATCCACCACGTTATCGCGAGATGAGTTGCCAGCCACCACAAGAGCTTGCCTTCAAAGATCTTGCTGACGCGATGCCAGTAAAGCCGAGCAAGAACTCCCATCGAAAAAATCCAGAAAGTCGGGCCTGCTGTCACCGACAGGAACGGATCGTACTTATCAGTTATGTTGAAGTGCTGCGCCATGACCCAAGACCCGAGGGCGGCGACGGCAACGATTAGCGCCCCTGCTCGTTTCCACCGCCGCCAAATTTGCAACAGCATTGGCAGAGTGAGGTAGAACGTCAGCTCCACCGTCAGCGTCCACAGCACCCCACTTGGGTCCGAGGCGCCATAAAAGCCGCTCATCGTGTAGGGCTCGTACGTGAAGTAGACCGCCCAGATGCGTGCAGCGGTCAGGATGTAGACCGTGAAGTAAGACAGATACTGCAAGATGCCTGTTACATTTAATCCCCCGGTCACCAGCAGGGCAAGTTCCATTACGGCGATGTTGACGAACAGTGCAGGAAAGATCCGGAGCGACCGCTTGACGAAAAAAGAGGCTGCAGACGATGAGCGGATGTATGAATCCGTTATTAGAAAGCCGCTGATTACAAAGAAGATCGCAACTCCCGGCGCCGAAAACAACAGATTGAAGACCGCTGTGCCGTTCAAAGAATCGCCCAGGTGAAGCCAATTCCACGCGTGGCTGAACATCACTTGGCAGGCGGCAAAGAGCCTTAACAGGTCAAAGTTGTTCCGGTGGCCGGATGAGTGTTCATTGAATGGTCCCATGAATGTCCATTAGCGCCGGCAGATGCCGCGCAACCTTTTGGCGTTTTATTGAGAACAGAACTCGGTGTAGCGGTGGACGGCTTTGTTGTCTGCAGCTCTGCCGTCAGATCGGTTGTCCTCGTTGGGCAACAACATCAACGCTTACATGCTGATCCGGACGGTGGGGCATTAATCACCGCATTAGTCGCCGCCGAAGCAATGTGGTCGACACGAGGAATGGTACGACTATGTAGATGCAGAGAACACCGATATGCAGGCAGACATTTGCGATTGGTTGGCCCAGCATTGTCGGGCGGATAAGATCTATCGAATGCGCCAAGGGCAAGAAGGCGGCCATCTGTTGGAATGTTACGGGCAATTGGTCTACGGGAAACACTGCGCCTGACAAAAACAACATCGGTGTGATGACGAGGGTTTGGTAAAATATGAAGTAATCGTAACTGGGCGCGAGGGCCGTAACGACCATTCCAAGGCTCGCAAACGCTAAGCCAGTGAGGGCGATGACCGGAAGCGCATAGAGAAGACACAGCCAGTGGGTGTATCCCAGCGTGGCGGCGACGATACCAATACCGGTACCCGCCAGCGCCGCCTTAGTTGCTGCCCATGCCATTTCCCCAACGACGATATCCCCTAGCGTGAGCTGTGTGTATAACATTGCTTCCCAGGTGCGCTGGCCCTGCATTCGGCCGAAGGCCGCATAGATAGTCTCGAAGGTTGCAGCAGTCATCGCGCTTGTCGCGATCATTCCAGCCGCCAAAAATGCAGTGTACGATACGCCGTCAACGCGCCCTACCATCACTCCCAATCCAGCGCCGAGCCCGAATAGGTATATTATAGGATCGGCTAGATTTCCAAGAACGGATGCCAGCGCCGCTTTTTTCCAAGCCAGATAGTTTCTGCGCCAAACTGCGAGCCAGTTCAAACCGCCGGCGGGTAATGTTGCTACGCTCATCGTCTACTTCTCCATCTCGCGTCCGGTTAACCGCAAGAAGACATCCTCTAGATTTGGTGGACGCTCCAGCAAGCGTAGGCCCGAATATCCACGCAGTTGCGCGCGCACCCGCTCTGGATCAGGCGTGTAGCAGAACAGAGTCTCTCCGCTGATTTCCACTCGCCTAGCATTTGGCCTGATCAAAAGACTAAGCTCCTGCGGATCGCCGCCATAAATTTCGATCACAGGACAGCCAATCTGCTCCTCGATCAGGGCATGCGGTCGGCCCTCAGCGATCTTTCGCCCAGCTTCAAGCACGCACAGTCGGTCGCACAACCGCTCAGCCTCTTCCATGATATGGGTCGTCAGAAGAATTGTCTTGCCGCATGCCAACAGCGATCGAAGTCGTTCCCAGATCAAGTGGCGCGCGTGTGGGTCGAGGCCAGTGGTCGGCTCGTCCAAAATGAGTAGCTGCGGGTCATTAATGAGCGCACGCGCCAAAGTGAGGCGCCGCTTCATCCCTCCCGATAGGTCTGCCACACGGGTATTCGCCTTGCTTTCAAGTCTCGCAAATTCAAGCAGCGATGGGATGACCGTTTCTATTTCTCGGGTGCTCATGCGGAAGTAGCGGCCGTATACCAAAAGGTTCTCGCGGACCGTGAATTCCAGGTCGAGATTATCGAACTGAGACACGATCCCGATTTTCGCGCGCGCCAAGCGAACCTGGCCCGGCTCCTGCGCTCCGAGTATAGTGATCTTGCCTGCACTCGGCGACGTCATTCCTAGGATCATACGGGTGATCGTGCTTTTACCTGCGCCGTTCGGTCCTAAAAGACCAAAACATTCTCCTGCGGCGATAGTAAACGACAAGTCATTGACGACGATTTTACCACCATATGATTTCGAAACGCCGGCTAGGTCGATTGCGACTGGGGACAATGAGCCAGAAGGCGAATCCATTGCCTTAAATTTCGATTGGTGCTGCCGCTCCGATAGGATGAGATGATCCTGGTGCGGATCAGCGGTCGTCGTCGTCAAATTCGTTAATTGCCCGTTCATTTCTTGTCCCAGATTTTGAGCTGCAGTGACGTGTTCATCACTCGCCACTATAGGCAATTTCAGATGTCGCCCGCCCTGGCATTTTGGTAGCGCCCTGCTGCCCAACAGTGGGCGCAATCGCGACTGATCCGCGCGACAGCCAGTCGCTATTGGATAGGGTACAAAGGGCATATGCCTTCAAGGGAATTAAGAGAAAGATGTTCACGAGCGTGTGGAGAGCAAAACCCAAAAACCTAAGTTCGCGGGCGCGATAGGCAGCCACGCTACAGCGTACAAGAGTCATGGATCCAATGACCAGGATCGTCCACCAGGGCAGTGTGGCGGTCAGCGCAAACTGGCCAATTCCTGTCAATACCGACAGCGCAAGAAGTAGCAGGCCGACATTTTGCCCGATTGCGTCCAGCGTGAGATACCGATCGAGACCAGGCAGTACAGGAAGCGCAAGCAAAGTATCCCGAAAGGTGCTGCGTGCCCACCGTAGTTGTTGGCGTAGATAAACACCCATCGTGTCTGGAACGACTGTCGCCGCGATGGCACTCGGAACATACTCAGTTCGAAAGCCTGCGCTCAGCATGAGAATCGTCAAATGGCGATCTTCGCCGAAGTCACTCGGCTTGCCGCGATAAAGCTGCGTCTCGTACTGATCGAGCAGCGAAAGCATAGCAGACCGACGGTACATCGCACATGGGCCGCAGCAACACATAACTGCACCGAAGCGAGCTTGTGCCGCGCGCTCCTCGTTGCAGGCAAGCCAGTACTCCATGTCAATCAAGCGAGTTAGCCAGGTGTCCGCCTGGTTGCTGGCTTTCATTTGGCCCATCGCCGCACCGACTGCTGGATCCCGCATTTTGTGGGCAAGCTTAGATACGACGTCGGGGGCGATCGTGGTGTCTGAGTCCACATTCAAAATGAGATCCCCAGAGGACTGGGTTATAGCGGCGATTTGCGCTTTGCGCTTTCCAACATTTTTAGGGAGAATTGTGAAGTTGAATCTCTCATCGTCTGCATAGACGGCGCGCTGAGCCACAACCGCGTCGCGATTTTTGGAACCGTCGTCGACTACATAGATGCGCAATTTTCCGGCATAATCTTGCTCCGCAAGCGACGCGAGGCATTCCGAAAGAACGATTGGGTCCTCGTTGAAGCACGGCACGATGACATCAACGCTTGGCACGGGGTTGGTTTCAATGTCTTTCGCAGGTGTTGTTGAGATCGTTGTCCGCCTAGCATGAAAGACCTGCGCGCTCTTGTAAACGGTGGAGAGCATTGCATAAAGCGAGATGGCGGCGATGCTGGTTGTTGCGAGCAGGGTCATGGTTTCTCGTTTGTCCAGTGTTTCAGGGAAGTGAACGAAACTCGAATCCGCGGCTATGCAGTGCCGGAATAATTCGAGAGAGTGCTATGAGCGTCTGGTCACGGAGTCCGGCAAGCGAGCATTGCTCAACCTCATCGGGAGGACACCCGTCGTGCAAAAGCACGATTGCCCCAGGCCGAGCAGCAGCAAGCACCTCATCAACGATCACGTCGACGCCCGGGCAAGACCAGTCTCTAGGGTCGGCCGACCAGTGAACGGCTCCAAGTCCAGCCCTCACCGATGCTGAAAGGACGTCTTCAGTCCAAACCCCGTAAGGCGCTCGTAAGTGCCGGACCAAGGCTTGGGGACAGGCCGAGACAATAGCTTGATGCGCCTCGTCTATTTCACGTTTGACATCCTTGGGATCGCAGGTGGCGAGGTCGGGGTGCGTCATGGTATGATTGGCGACATCATGACCTTCCGCCACAAGACGCCGAATGAGGTCTGGGTGATCCTTCACGTATGAACCGATAGCAAAAAATGTCGCCGGGACACGGTGCTCAGCTAGAATATCAAGGATTTGCGGCGTGCAGTATGGATTAGGACCATCATCGAACGTCAAATAAACGCAGCGATCTTCCTGGCCGCTTGTGTGATTGACCGGTACTTCGCTCATATAGGCAGGCCGCTTCATAGTTCCGACCCATTTCGTTCAATCAACGAGCCTGCAGGCCACTCCGTCATCGGACGGTCGACGGGAACTACCAATACGAGGACATCTTCAGTGCGCGTGGCTGGCAGGTCGGAATGCGCGTCTGGAAGCGTGGAGCGCACACGCAGCCCGGTCATCATATTGGCGGTACCATCTCGGCAGTATCTTTCCATGTGATTCCGCATGGCGTGGCGAACTGTTCCGAAAGCAAATGGAACGCTCAACTCGCGCAGAATCGGAAACATAGCGCGGACCGAGTGAGCGATGCCTAATCCTTCTAGATCCGGTCGCACTCCGTACAGGCCTAGCTCGGCCACAAGCAAATCAGTCGTACCGACTTTTATGAAGCGGCGTAACAAGCCCATGTGGCTAGCGACGCCGTGCGAGTCATATGCGATTGCGCGGCGTTCGGGCCTCGCACCACCCCAGCTTCGGCCAGTCTCGAACGGCTTGGCATTGAACGCTCCCGTCGGCCCATAGGTCTTGCAAAAAAAATCGGCGAGTTCCGCGTGGTCGGAAGCTTCCAGCTCATTTTCCCAGCAGATTTTCCATCGCACTTCAGAAGACATGCAAAAGCTCCAAGTTGTTTCTTCGCCCAACCACGATCAGAGCTGCGCGATATTGTTGCGCATACTTGTTGGATTGCCGGTTAGGCAATCGAGCGGTTAAGAGATGTAAGAGTCTCAAATCGGGCCCCTGCCCGGCGCTTCGTTTTTTAGTTCCTGGCCCTGATATTGATCAAGTTCCGGGTTTTCTATAAGTGATCCGATAGATTGGTAAAATTGATTGTTTGGATGGCAATCATCTATGGAATGGATATTCAACCCATGCGTTTTAAAGGCCTAGATCTAAACCTTCTTGTAGCACTCGACGCTCTAATGACCGAGCGCAAGCTCACAGCAGCGGCGCGCAGCATCAACCTCAGCCAACCCGCCATGAGCGCCGCCATCTCTAGGTTGCGCGACTATTTCCGCGACGACCTTTTTATCATGCAGAGACGGGAGCTAGTTCCGACCCCGCGTGCAGAGGCACTTGCCCCCGCTGTCCGCGAAGCCCTCTTGCATATCCAGCTCTCCGTTATCGCTTGGGATCCAATAAACCCAGCGGAGTCCGACCGCCGATTCAGAATTATCCTCTCAGACTTCATGGCACTGGTCTTCTTCGACAAGATAATACTGCGCTTAGCTCGGGAGGCGCCAGGGGTCAGCTTCGAGTTGCTGCCACTTGACGACGATCCGGAGGAGCTTCTACGCCGTGGTGATGTCGATTTTCTGATCCTCCCGGATTTATTCATGTCCGGCGCCCATCCGAAGGCAAGGCTTTTCGAAGAGAGACTGGTGTGCGTCGGCTGCCCTACGAACGAGCAGTTACAAGGGCAGCTCTCCTTGGAGCAATATATGTCCATGGGACATGTTGCGGCTAAGTTCGGACGTGGTCTTAAGCCTTCCGTAGAGCAATGGTTATTGATGCAGCACGGCCTCAAGAGGCGTATTGAGCTCGTCGTCCCCGGGTTTAACTTGATCCCGCCATTGCTGTCTGGCACTAATCGAATAGCAACCATCCCCCTGCGGCTGGTCAAACATTACGAACGAACTATCCCACTAAGAATCATTGAGCATCCTTTGCCGCTTCTTTCGTTCACTGAGGCTGTCCAATGGCCGGCTCTTCACAACACTGATCCTGGAAACATCTGGATGCGCGAGATTATGATCCAAGAGGCTTCGCGCATGGAATCTGAGATGGAAAGTTGTACGTCGTAAGCGGCACCGCCGGCTCATTTCACAGCGCGTTGGCTGTGTTCCCAAAGGAGGCATTACGTTACAGGCGGCCCCCGCCGCCTCAGCTCAGCTAGCAATCGAAGCTATTGCCGAGAGCGATCGTTTCTACCTGAGAAGGTACGATTCGTATGCTTTCCCTGGCCTCATGCAAAAGTGATTCAAAACTTTATTCCTGTAACTTATGTTCGGCCCATCGCGGAAACCAGCATCCAGCTGCGGTGACTTCCCCGACCTTCCGCACATGCGCTTCTGCGCGAAAATGACCAACGCGCCGACCCGGGATAGTAGCCGAAGCTCTACTTTCGATCCCGCAATAAATCTTGTTCTTGAGGGTTTGAAACGGCGCCGGCGCGAGAAGTTAGCCGCGGCAATATGTCGAGCCACAATCCATAGCGTGGATGCTTTTGATCCACACAATCAATTTTACCAATGATCCCATATGATCCATAGCAGGGCAGCCGCGCGGTGAGATTCCGGTAAGTTTTATTGGTTTCTGTCGTCACTTCGCAGACGAGCCGGAACATCTTCCGATGTTGGCAGCAATTAGATCGAGCCTTCTCGCAAGGCCGTCGGCTCGTCGAAATTAGGCATGATGGAGAGGAATACAAATGGCTGATCAACTCACACTGGAAATTATCAGTGCGATCAATAAGCTCGTCAAAGCTGAAAACGGCGAAAGAACGACCGTAGCCCTCGGCGAAATAACGACTGACACTGAGTTGACTTCACTTGGCATCGATTCGCTGGGTTTGGCCGATGTCCTTTGGGATCTGGAGCAGCTCTACGGCATTAAGATCGAGATGAATACGGCCGATGCCTGGTCGAACCTCAACAATATCGGCGACGTGGTGGAAGCCGTCCGTGGCTTGCTCACCAAGGAGGTCTGAATGGACAGGCGCGTCGTTATCACCGGATTGGGCGGACTGTGCGGACTGGGCACCGATGCTTCCTCTATCTGGACGGAGATGCGCGAAGGCCGCTCCGCCATCGGCCCGATCTCAAACTCAGAGATTCATGAGCTGAAGGGGATGATCGGGACCGAGATCAAGGTGCTGCCTCAACACGACATTGATCGCAAACAGCTCATCTCCATGGACCGCTTCAGCCTGCTAGCCGTGCTTGCAGCTAAACAAGCCATGCTACAGGCCGGCCTTTCGTGCAATGAAGGAAATGCCCACCGTTTCGGCGCGACAGTGGGCGTTGGCTTTGGCGGCTGGGACGCTACCGAGAAGGCCTACCGCACCCTCCTATTGGGCGGCGCGACTCGCACTGAGCTATTCACTGGGGTAAAGGCAATGCCTAGCGCGGCTGCCTGTCAGGTAAGCATGAACCTCGGGCTGCGGGGGCCAGTCTTCGGTGCCACCTCTGCCTGCGCCTCGGCCAACCATGCGATCGCTTCAGCGGTAGATCAGATCAAGCTCGGTAGGGCGGACGTTATGCTAGCTGGAGGAAGCGACGCGCCACTCGTGTGGATCGTGCTTAAGGCATGGGAAGCAATGCGCGTACTCGCTCCAGATACTTGCCGGCCATTCTCGGGCGACAGGAAAGGACTAGTTTTGGGCGAGGGTGCGGGCATGGCCGTGCTGGAAAGCTATGAGCATGCCGCCGCCCGCGGTGCAACGATGCTTGCCGAGGTCGCCGGCATCGGCCTTTCCGCCGATGCCTACCACATAGCTGCACCAGCTGTGCATGGGCCGGAGGCGGCGATGCGCGCCTGCCTTGTTGATGCGGGTTTAAATGCCGAGGATGTAGACTACCTCAACGCCCATGGCACCGGCACCAAGGCCAACGATCAGATCGAAACGACGGCGATTAAGCGCGTCTTTGGTGACCATGCTCGATCGATGTCCATCTCTTCCACCAAATCCACTCACGCGCACTGCCTCGGGGCAGCAAGTGCGCTCGAAATGATAGCCTGCGTGATGGCGATCCAAGAAGGTGTCGTGCCGCCCACGGCGAACTATCGCGAACCAGACCCCGATTGTGATCTGGACATCACGCCAAATGTGCCCCGGGAGCGCAGGGTGGGCGTGGCCATGAGCAACGCCTTCGCCATGGGCGGCATGAATGCTGTCCTTGCGTTCAAGCAGGTGCAATGAAGTGAAGATCGTCACGACTAACCCTTGTAAGGCCAGCGGCACATGCTTGAAGCAGGCACCGCAATCCTGTCAAATAGTCTCGCTCTAATTCCTCGGATACTCTCGCATCTCAAATTTTCCTCCGCGCAAACCATGCTACTCCGCCGTCTCGGGGCAAAGGCTGTGGGATGAGAGGGATGCAGCCCGTCGCCCGCTCTTTCCGGCATCAGCGAGCACACACGTCTGACGAAGTGGGCTCGGCACCGCTGCTTGTTGGCATTGATGAACCTTTACGGTGACTTTGCGGCCTTCGTGGTCATCGGAGAAAGCGATCACCACGCTGATATCAATTCGAGCGCCGTGGCTTTGGCGACAGCTTCACTGGTTGTGGCGACGGTCAGCTTTCGGCGTGCCGACGCAAGATAGAGCTGCACCGCACTTACCGAAATGGACAAGCGGGCGCAGATCTGCTTTGCCATTAGGCCGCTGGCCGTCATATCGAGACATTGCAGTTCGCGGCGCGACAATTGCGGAAAACCCGCAGTTTTTCTCAGGCCCGACAGAACCATGGCCCTGTCGTGGAGATGGTGGGCGAGAAACTGGAGGTCGCGCATGCTGTCCATGCGGAACCGACGCCAGTAGGAGGCGGGCTGATTGGAGGTGATCGTAAACAGCGATCGCTCCCCGTGAGGCCCACGCACCGGCAGTGTCACGCCTTGCTGCCCGATACCGAAGGCCATCGCCTCCTTAAAGAAGTCGTGAGCCCGCCCTGAATCCCATTTTGACGCGGACCATTCCACGGGCAGAAAGCCGCGCTGTCCGAGCCGCACGACGGGATCGATGCTGAAGTAATCCCGGGCAAGATATTGCTTCACCCATTCGGGCGGGTAGGTCAGCATCAGCAATGGATTGTTGGCCGCTGCGCCCGAGGAGCGGGTCACATGCAGAACCATGTGCGATATCGCATAGATGTGGCGGACTTCGTCCAGCGTCGTTTCCAGATCTTCCAACGTCGGCGATGCGGAGATCCGGTCCAAACTGTAGAAAAAACGAGAACTGCTCAGCATGAGATGGACTCGCGGTTGTGTGTTTTCCTGACTGGGGTAATCGTAACATTTCGCGGTTAGCGAGAAAAGGACATTTTATAGCAACCATGGCGCGATGTGAAGAACAGGTTAAGGAACTGACGACACTGTGGGCGGCGGGACGGCGACTGGCCTTACCGCATGCCACCATAGACAAGGGCCCTGCCAGGACAGGAAGAGGTTTGATTGAGAAGTCGGGCTAGGTTGGTGCGAAGTGTCCGACAGTTATCTGCAGTCACGTCCCACAGGCCGACATACAGTTTGCCGATCTCGGGCAGTGATCGGGCAAGGGGCGTCGGCCTCCAGCCGAGCCTGCGATACACCCCGACCATCGCCCCATCATAGACGCCGACGATGTTTTCGATACCGGCGCCGAGGGCAAGATCGCAAAGCCCTGAGAGCAGTTCGGTGGCGACTGCGCGCGATTGCGCGATGTGTCCGGCAGATGGGTGAACGCAGAAGCGGGTACATTCCCAGGTCGTCGGGCTGTCGACGTCGATAGGCTGATCGAAGAAATGCCGAAACTCGCTTTTGAGCATCGTCGCGCCAGTGGTCGGCAGCAGGCGTAGCGAACCTGTCAGTGTGCCCGAAGGTCGTTGAGTGACGAGATATACGGGATCTTCGACCTCATCATATCGGTCCCTCTCCCATTGATCCCGGACATCGACCTGCCATCCCAGCCGATCGCGAAAAACGACGGCGCGAGCCCGAAACATTGCATCGAATGCACGTCGATCGGTCTCGAGCATGTCTTTGGTGAGTATCCGCAACATATCCGTTCCTCCTGATCGTCGATGTTTCACAACAGGGGCCGACCTCGAGCAATATGGATATTTCACCAGATTGACCGGCGCTTCGACTTACCTTTCATTTTCACAGGCATTTCCGAAGCTTGATCGATCTCAAGCTCGCTGTGGCTGCCACTTCAACGCAACCAAGGAAGAATCGTTCGTGACCTACGATCCAGCCCGCGGCAAACGCATTCGAGAAGCGATATCTCGGGGCAAGTTCCGGAAAGTACACGCTCTTGCAGCCGAACTGAATGTATCAGTCGCGGCCGTTTCGCGCTGGCAAAATGGCGGCCATACGTCCCTGGAAAGCGCCTGCGCTCTCGCGCGCCTGCTGGATGTTTCCCTCGATTGGCTGCTCTTGGGGCGAGGGACCATGGACGGGCATAGGAACAGCGCGATCTCCGCCACGGAATTGCTGTGGGTAATGGCGCTACGCGGCCGATCTGCGGCGGCTCAGTCCAATCTTATTGGGCTGCTCGAATCCATCCCTCCGGAACACGCCTTACGCTAAGCACAATTCTGAACGGTTTTTTAACTTGCGCTCAACAGCTCTAGGTTGCTTAAATGAGCAGCATCAACGATCTTTCTAATTAGGGTTTCATTGACGGGACCGGCAGGAAGGCTAGCCCACCCTGCCCTCGCCGACGCGAAGACCCTTGTTTTCACAATCAACGCAGAAGGGTTGCCGACATGTCAACAATGTTGACCATCAACGTGAAAAACTACGAATCCCAGACGCAAAACTTCTACTTCTTCCAGCAACCGGCAATTTATACCGGCGGCGGGCAAGTCTATTCGAACAGCCTTTTCTCGCAATCGCTCGGCAACTACGACAACACCGGCGCGATCCTGACCTTCCAGGTCAACCTGCAATACTATGCCGGCATCCAGCAGGCAAATACACCGCCGCAAATTGGCGCATCATCTGGCTACTCGTCAGCCAGCCGCGCCATTGATCTTGCTCCGAGTTCGGGTGGCAGCGGTAAACCGAACGACTGGACGACTGCAACGGTCAATCCGCTCGGACTATCCTCGCCAATCTACGGGGAAGGTGTACAGCCTGGCGCATTCCGCATCACCACGCCGGTTTTCAACTCGCCGCCCTACTTCAATGTCGGCTCAGCGGTTGCCGTCAATGGCGGCATCGTGCTCTCCAACTTCGTGCAGGCAAACCCGGCCAGCAATACCGATTGCCAGCCGATCCTGAAATATTATGTCCAGACCGGCGCCTACACGCCAGGTGTCGTGATGAACTTCACGCAGTCGAGCGTGAACGCGGCGCTTTCCGACTTCACCGGCGGCTATTCCGTCTGCAACGTCAGCCTGAAATCTGACGGCACCTGGACGACGCAGCTCCAGTAAACCTTGGCAGCCATGCAGGTGAAGAACCGTCCCCTCTTCACCTGCATGCGCACCATCCGCGCGTTGCCGCCGCCCGCCGGGCGACGGACAGGCTTGATCTCAGAGGGGATTGTCACGCGCCATGACCAGTTCGTCCTACCAGATCATCGTTCGGAACTTCTCGCAGACGACGCAATATTTCTATGTTTTCCAGAAGCAGGCGGCATTTCCGTTGCTGCCGAGCCATGGTCCCATCCTCAGCGGCAGTCTCGGCTGCCAAAGCATCGGCAATTACGCAAGTTCGGGAGCGCAGATCAATTTCGGTTTGGACAGTCAGGTCTATGCAGGTGCCCTCAGCACCAAACAGGCGGCGTCGCCCTCGCAGCTTATCGCGCTTCTCTCGCTCAATGCCGCCACGCTATCCGTGGTCGGCAGCAGCTCGGCGTTCCGACCGGTTACGCTCACCACGGTCGACGGTTCGCCGGACAATTGCACGACCTTGACGCTCGATCCGCTTGGACTTTCCGCGCCAGCCAATCAAGCCGGAGTTGCGATCGGAGGGTTTGGCATAAACGTGCCTTCCTACACGCCGTTGCCGCGTCCCGAACTCTATTGTGGCGTCGTTGCACTGAACGACAATCAAGCGATCATACTCTCGAGCTTCGTCGCTCCTGTCCCTAACGCCGTCATGAACTGCATACCTAAGCAAATCTTTTTCGTGAAGATGGGCTACCAGCCGGTCGGAAGCACCGTGACTTATGACGAGAGCAACTCGGCATGCTGCGATTTCACGACCGGTTACGCGACCTACACCGTGACTTACAAAGCCGACGGAACCTTTTCGGCGACAGGAGGACCATAGACCCAGAGATCCGGATCATCACTGACGCTTGAACAAGCCAACCCTTGAAACGAAAGGAATATAGCAATGTTACGTATCACGTCGAAATTCGCTGGCCAAACAGCGCGTCGCAATAGAATTGCTGCCGGGCTTGCCATTTCCATCGTCTCTATCCTCGCAACAGCGCTGCCTGCCGCCGCACAACTCGTTTTTTCGTCCGATTGCCGGAACTATCAGCCCATTGCGGTCGCACCGCCGAACGACGCGATCCTCTTCACCAAGCAGCCGGTGCCCCATCCGAACGGAACGGCCTCCGTCTTTGCGATCGTCGGAGCCGACACCTTTGTCATACCGGGTGGGGCCAACTCCTGCATCGTCGCCGCTCCCCCCGCCGATGACAATTACTGCTTCATTGCCCGCGACGACAACACGATCGATGGCGTCGGTTTTACTGCCATTCGAAATCCGGGGGGCCTGACCGCCTGCCAGTAAGGGGTGAATTTTCCACATCCAACAGTTCTCGTCCGGTCTTGCGCGAAGGTGAGGCGGAAAGTGGAATATCCACCTCCGCCCGCTGTCGCGCGCTTGTCACCCTGGCGACCCAATTCTGCACGCTAAGAAGCAATCGGTGGGTGAAAGAAACTACAGCTAATGAGCAGTTCATAGGCACTGGCCAGCGGTAATCTTTCCGGTTCCAAGGATTCTATTGACGGCGGCCGCGATAGCGGCCTCCGTCGGTGAACCACCCTTCGTCATGCCGCGCCCCGCCAAGACGCTGACGATTTGCATTCCCGCCGGCATCGAGCACGGCGGACGGCCCATAGAGCTGGGATAAAATAAACCCTTCGGGAAGCTGGGCAGTGATTTGAGTAAAAGTCCTAATGAAGGTCTCTTAGTCAGCCCTGGTCTGCCTATGCGCTTGCCGCTGTGTTCGGAATCTGCCAAGCTAAATAGACACATCTTATTGTGCCCTCCCCCAGCCGGTGAATGCGAAGGTCGCTCCCGGTCTGCCTATCTGCAGGATTTGCCGCGCTTGAGCAGATGACTTTCGAATCAGCCGCGAAAAGGCGAAAGATTGCTGTTAACTCCTCTGTGCGCTCTGCCGGCAACCAGGTGAATTTGAGCGCAATGACCGACCACTCCTCGAACAAGATCTGAGAAGAGACGATGACACGCAGCCAAAAAGAAAAGATGCTCGCAGGCGAGATGTATAACGCAGCGGATCCTGAGATCCAAGCCGAGCTGCTCCTCACCGGGGCTTGGCTGAAACGGTACAATGACACGCTGGGCGACCCCGCCGAGCGGTGGCATGCGCTTCTGTCGGAACGATTGGGAACGGTGGGGCTTGGAGCGGCTATTCGCCCTCCGTTTCACTGCGACTACGGGTTCAACATTCGGATCGGAGCTTGGGTTTACATCAATTTCAACTGCGTCATTCTTGACGTGGCAACGGTGACTATCGGTGACGGAACCGCAATTGGGCCTGCTGTGCAGATTTATACCGCGGACCATCCACATGATCCCGAGCAGCGCCAGGCCGGACTGCAGTTGGGACGACCTGTCAGCATCGGCAGAAACGCCTGGATTGGCGGTGGAGCGATCATTCTCCCGGGCGTGACGATCGGCGATCACGCTGTCATTGGCGCTGGTAGCGTGGTCACGCGAGATGTCCCTGCAGGATGCACGGCCATGGGAAATCCTGCTCGGGTCAGAGTCGGTGGACGCCTGCCGCCATCATAAAAGTAGGCGTCGGGCGAAAATCTGGTGGTAAGAGGTAGTCTCGTTGCTTGTGCGAACGAAGATTTTGGGTCGCCATGGCCCGTGCGACCATCGGCACTCTGACGCAGTTCTCTTTGCAAATGCGGTCGGGCAGTCGTGCTATGTGATTACTGATCGCGTTTGATACGACCGGCTGCACATCGCACCGAACCGCCGGGTTCCAGCGTCAGGATCCGGCTGTCCAGTCGAAAACTCGAGGCACCATCTACTGCCGACACACGCGGCCATGTGACCTTTTCCTGGGAGACCGCCCGAAGATAGCCTTCGTTCGTCCCATGCCAAAGCCTCCTTCCCATCGGTGCCCGAAACCAACCTGTAGAATCTAGATCGACTGGTGTTTTCAAGGAGATGCTGGTTCTCTTCCGATTTATGAGGTACGAACGGCCGCGTGCATGCAGTCCGTGCGCTCGATGAATGACAATTGCTCGTTTCGAATAGACATCCGCTGGCGTTATGTCGCCGGCAAGTACCAATCGCTGTTGCCAGGAACATCTTCAGAGGTAGGCGCCCAACACCCGGGCGTAGCTTATCAGTCGACACTGTGGAGAAGGCATCATTGGCTGCGTACAGCGTCAATCGATCCTACTGAGTGCGCCGCATTCATATTGTGGATGATAGCTATCGCAACAATCAATTTTACTAATCTGTTTAGATTTATTAGCACGCGCTGGAGGACACGCGCCGAGCGGCGTCCGCCTTCCTGACTACCGGTCGGGGGCTCTTGGACACGGGTGACGAGCATGTGTGGGATTGTTGGCATAGTGGGACATAAGCCCGTGTCGGAGCGGCTGGTAGCAGCCTTGGAGCGGCTGGAATACCGCGGATATGATTCATCAGGCATTGCTACGATATTCGAGGGAGAATTGCGCCGACGCCGCGCAAAAGGCAAGCTCGGGAACCTTAAAACGAGATTGAAAAAAGAACCCCTGAGCGGCACTGTTGGCATCGCCCACACACGATGGGCGACCCATGGCGCACCGACAGAATGCAACGCACACCCGCACTTTGCCGATGGCGTAGCCGTTGTTCATAACGGCATCATTGAAAATTTCTCCGAGCTAAAGGACGGATTGGCGAAGGTAGGGGCCAAGTTCCAGACCGACACGGACACCGAGGTGATTGCGCATCTCCTGACAAAGTTCCGTCGGGATGGCATGGGATGTCTCGAGGCAATGCAAGCCATGCTGAAGTGCGTCAAGGGCGCCTTCGCGCTTGCCATTCTGTTTGAGGAGGATCCCGCAAGCATTATGGTGGCGCGCAATGGGCCACCATTAGTGATAGGCCATGGCGACGGTGAGATGTTTCTAGGCTCCGACGCGATCGCTCTTGCTCCGTTCACCAATGACATCACTTATCTGCAAGATGGCGACTGGGCTGTTATAGGCAAAGCGAGTGTCCAAGTTTTCGATATCGAAGGCAAAGTCGTTACGCGCCCGCGGCACAGATCGGTTGCTACCGCCGACCTGGTCTGCAAGGGCAATCACCGGCACTTTATGGAGAAGGAAATCTACGAGCAATCCGAGGTCATCGCCGGTGCTCTTGGGCACTACATCAATGTCAACGATAGTCATGTCACAGTCACTTCAACCGACATCGATTTCGCCAGAGTTGAGAGCCTCGCGATCTCCGCCTGCGGCACGGCATATCTTGCCGGACTGATTGGCAAATATTGGTTCGAGCGCTACGCACGGTTAATGGTGGAAATTGATGTCGCCTCTGAATTCCGTTACCGCGAAATCCCGTTGTCGCCGCGATCGGCAGCGCTCTTCATCTCTCAATCTGGTGAGACGGCTGACACGCTTGCATCGCTGCGTTATTGCAAAGCACAAGGTCTGAGAATTGGTGCTGTCGTCAATACCCCAGAATCAACAATTGCCCGCGAGGCAGATGCCATCTTTCCGATCCTCGCCGGGCCAGAGATCGGCGTTGCTTCTACCAAGGCATTCACATGCCAGCTTGCTGTTCTCGCTGCGCTAGCCATCGGCGCGGGCAAGGCGCGGGGCGCAATCACGGACGACGAGGAACAAGTGCTCGTCCAAAGTTTGGCGACGTTGCCGGGCGTTATGCGACAGGTGCTGAACGACATCAAGCCGAAGATCGAGCTCTTGTCACGGGAATTGTCGAATTACCGCGACGTGCTCTATCTCGGTCGCGGCACGAGTTTCCCATTGGCTATGGAAGGTGCGCTGAAGCTCAAGGAGGTCTCCTATATCCATGCAGAAGGTTATGCAGCAGGAGAATTAAAACACGGTCCGATCGCACTGATCGATGAAAATATGCCAGTCATCGTTATCGCGCCACATGACCGATTCTTCGATAAGACTGTCTCCAACATGCAGGAAGTGGCCGCCCGCGGCGGCCGCATCATTCTGATCACCGACGAAACGGGAGCTTCGATGTCGAAACTCCCCACCATGCACACTATCGTATTACCCGATGTTGAGGAGATTATCGCGCCGATGATCTTTTCTCTGCCGCTGCAGCTTCTTGCGTATCATACGGCGGTCGTCATGGGGGCAGATGTGGACCAGCCGCGGAATCTCGCTAAATCAGTCACAGTCGAATGATTGTAACGATTGGCTAGATCGCAACTCGCCTCCGGCAAAATCCACGACTAGATCAGACATCAAATAAGTGAGGTTGTATGCACGAACTTTCGCTCGCCGACGTGCCGTCGCGAATTGGCCAGGAGCTCGGCAAATCCGAATGGATCACCGTTGATCAAACTACAATCGATCTCTTTGCCGACGCGACACGCGATCATCAATTCATCCACGTGCACCCGGAACGCGCGGCAGTCGAAAGCCCGTTTGGTGGCACTATCGCTCATGGCTTCTTGACACTCTCGCTTCTGTCGGCGATGAACTTTAGCGGCATGCCAAGGATCCGTGAGCAGACCATGGGTCTTAACTACGGCTTAGACCGGGTACGTTTCATGTCACCGGTTAAGACCGGCAGCCGTGTGCGCGGTCGCTTCGTTCTCTCTGAATGTCAATTTCGCGGCGCAAGCATGCTGGTGACCACTTACGAGGTGACGGTCGAGATCGAGAACGAGAACCGACCGGCACTCACTGCTAATTGGATCACTATCATTCAGTTTGATCCGAACGACAGGCCTAAAGGGATTTGACGCCAGCTCGCGCCAGCGGGTGTTGACTTGTTGTTTTGGCTGCACGGGATTTTGTAGTGTCACGCCGGAATTCTCGATCTGCTGCGTCGGTAATTGCGCGCTGGCATCATCCTTCGGGCAGGAGAAACGGGTTTGAGTTGAATTTCGCTGGAATAGAGGCTGATTGATTGCATTCGTTCCGTCTGGCCGCTGCGGTGTTGCCGCTACTTTTGTCATCTTGCATGCTCGGGCCCGACCATGCACCGCCGGAAACGCCTTTACCGGAGAAGTTTTCCGAGGGTGCAAAACAGAGCGCCGGCGATGTTGCGGTGTCGGCGTGGTGGGATTCGTTTTCAGATCGTACGCTCGACCAGTACGTTGCCTCCGGCCTGGATGAGAACCTCAGTGTTCAGCAGGCGCTCGAAAGGGTTAATGCCGCCGCCGCGGACGTCACCATCGCTGGCGCCGGGGGCCTTCCCAAGGCATCACACACGACAAGCGGCGAGATCGGCAAAGGGGGAGATGTCACGAGCACACAGAATATCTCCAGCGTGCAACTATCGTTGACTTGGCTGCTGGACGTATTCGGTCAGTACCGGCGCAGCACTGAAAGCGCACTGGCTTCTCTTGATTCTGCGCATGCGGCTGTCGACGCCGCAAAGCTAGCTCTAATCAAAGATCTTGTTTCCTCCTACATCGACGCCCGGTACTACCAGCAGCGCGTCTCGATTTCCCGAGCGAACCTGAAGTCCCGCCAGGAGACCTACGATTTCACGAATTTTCAAGTCGAAGCGGGAGCGGCTTCCCGGCTGGATGTCTTGCAAGCCGAAGGACTTGTCCGATCGACGATTGCCGAAATACCAAGGCTAGAACTGAATTTTCGCGTGTCGGCGCATCACATTGCGGCCCTCCTCGCTTTGCCGTCGGAAACAGTGATCAAGCAACTGCAGAAAAGTGAAGGGCAGCCGGTCTATCGCGGAAAGATCAATGCCGGCATTCCCGCCGATCTTATTCGCAATCGATTCGATATTCGCCAGGCTGAACGGGATCTCGCCGCCGCGACTGCACAGATCGGCGTGGCGGAAGCACAGCTTTACCCCGCGATAACGCTCTCCGGCTCGATCACCCCTTCCTATACCAAGCAGCGCGGCCGTCACGGGGGTATCTTGAAATGGTCCTTCGGGCCGAGCCTCGACCTCCCAATTCTGGACGGCGGCCGTTTGCGGGCAAACGTGGAGACTTCTAAATCGGACGCCGCAGCAGCCTACATAAGCTGGAAATTAACCGTCCTGACAGCTGTGCAGGAAGTCGAGGACGCTTTGACAGCCGTCCGACGCGACGTTCACACAGAGAACTCACGTCGCAGGCAAGTAGAAACGATCGAAGAAGCACTGAAGCTTTCGACGGCCTCGTACACGGATGGCGCCTCTTCTCTCCTCGATGTTCTCGAAGCGCAAAGGCAGGTGTCCAGCGCTCAGGCGAGCCTCGCTGCGGCGATCCAACAACTGGCCAAGGATCACGTGCGGTTGAATGTAGCAATCCGCGGTGGTTTTGCGGCTCCCAAAGTCGCGTCACCCAGGGAGGCCTCGACGGTTGCAGCCGCAAATGCAAACATCCAATCCGCACATTCGCAATAGCCGAGCGCTGGATGCGGGATGGTTTAACCTGATCAAGTCATTAGCGCGCCAGCGCCTGAGTTGTATTGGCGCCGGCCGGGAGGTCGTCCAATCGCGGCACATGCCCTTCACCACCTCCCGCTTACGAGCAGGGCTTAGAGCTAATGGGATGGTCCGCCCTGTCTCCCGAGAGCATAACGGAGGTGGGCAAAGGAGGGCTGAAATTATGGATCGCAACCAACTGCGCCAATGCGCCGTCTTCGGCATCGATATCGGAAAGAACCTCTTCCACGTGGTCGGCCTGGATAGTTCCGGCGCGAGACGCTACTGCAGTTCTTCGAACGAGCGAACAGAACGCTTGTCGGAATGGAATCCCGTCCGGGTTCCCAATGGCTTGCGCCAAGTTGCAGACGATGGGGCATTCCGTCCGCATCATCCCGGCGCAGTGAAGTCTATGTAAAATCGAACAAGAATGACATCATCGATGCTGCGGCGATCGCAGAAGCTGCAAGGCGACCGACGATGCGCTTCGTTGGCATTAAGCAAGCCGATCAGGTCGATCTTCAGATGTTGCATTGGGTGCGTATTCCGATGAAACCGGCCACCGATTCCGATTTGAAGCCGGCCATTTTTCGGGCTGATCCTGGGTCTGTTTGATGTTTGGATCGGGTTTTGTGCCAGGTCAAGCTTTGCTGTGTTTCAAGCGCCATCGGTGAACGCTGTTTGCGCATACTTTCGCCAATGATATCGATGCCTCGGCGTTGTGAACGAGGCGATCCAGTATCGCATCGGCGGCGTTGGGTTTGAAATAATTTCCCACCAGCGATCCAGGGGCACCTGGCTTGTGACGATCGTCGAGCGACGCTCGTAGCGGTCTTCGATGATCTCGAGAAGATCGCGGCGCTGATCATCGCTGAGTTTTTCCGGTCCCCAGTCATCGAGGATCAGCAGGTCGGTCTTGGCGATAGATTTGGGGATTCTGCCGTATCGCCCGTCACCCCTTGCAAGCGCGAGCGTGGCGAACAGCCGGGGAACGCGGTGGTATGCAACGGAGAAATCCTCGCGGCATGCTTTGACCGATGGATGCGCCCCAGCGCCCAAAGCGATCTGGTATCCACTCAGCGTATCGCCGGTGGGAACTGGGCATGTGATCTGGGTCGGTTCCATGACGACAGCCGCCATAGCGGCGCTGATGGACGGCGATGCGCTTGCCGCGGTAAAAGATCTCGATGGTGCGCGCCGTTGCTCTAAGATCGACCTGCTGGCGAATGAGGGCATGGGGGACGGAATAAAAGAAGCTTTTGAACTCGACGTGATAATCGGTCGAGACACGGACCAGACGCCATTCGGCGAATTCGTAGTTTCACCCGGGAGGCTAGCGAGCGCAGCACGTTCGACACGTTCAAATACTTGCCGCCGGGTAACACCCAATCGACGCATGAGGTGATCGTTGATGCGATCAAGTGCCAATAGCGGCATTAGCCTCAGCCAGCGAGAAGAAAGTCAGCTTGCGCAACCGCCCCAGGATGCAGGTGGCGCATGGCGGCGTCGTCATCGGCGACGAGAACTTGTTTCAATGGCGTACCTTTACTGGTGCAGTCGATCAATAAATCACGTCGTTTCTATTTTCAGTTCCCTGCGCCACGTTGGGAAAGAGAGGCGCCCCAAGGGTGGAACGCTCCTCGGATCTTCGAATTAAATGAAGCCGAAATTTTCCGCCGTAAGCGAGGTAAGATCCGACATGTCGTGCAGATTGTCGACATGAGCGAAGGCATGCGCGTGGTTCGCAGAATCGACATAGGCTAGTGTCGCACCGTGAGTTTTGCCATCTTGACCGAGAGTTTTTTCGTCATGGTAGACAATGATGTCACCGGGGACTTCGTCGTGAATAGCGGTCGCGGCGGCAGAGCCAGACGTGAACCCTCGATCCGTGATTACCACGACGTGCTGACCGTGCGCTTTCGCGGCCTCGCCATTGTAGAAGGTGTCCACAAATTCGCCTGGGAAACCCTTCGAGTGGTTGATGAAATTTGCGCCAAACAGATCCCCTTTGCCGAAGTCACCGGCGTCCATGACAAAACGGTCTTGCTTCGGGTCGAAATCCGTCACAGTCGTATACCAGTGCGTTGTTCCAACCATAGGATCGTGGAACCGAAACACGAAGGCGTCGCCGTCTTCGCCGCCAGTCAGAACATCTGCGCCGTCGCCGGCCACCAGGGTATCCCTTCCCTTACCGGCGTCGAGCCTGTCGTCGCTCTCGCCGCTATGTGGTATTACGCGGCGCACTTCGAAGGGGTTGAAGGCTTTGAATGAGCCGTCACTATACAGGAGGTCGTCACCATCACCAGCATGGATTGTGTCTGAGCCATCCCCCGCATAGACAATGTCATGGCCGTCACCGGCAAAGATCACGTCGTGGCCGGCTTGAGCCCAAACCCAATCATCGCCGCCGCCGGCTTTGATCCAGTCATTGAGCTCGCGTGCATAGATTGTGTCGTTGTCATCGGATCCGTTAATAAAGGGGCTGTTATCAGTGCCTTTGATCATCATCTCAAATACTCCTTATGAGGCAACGGGTGCCGCCTGTGCCCCTTATCTTTTCCAAGAGCGAATTAGTGAAATCCATTGTTTTGATATGACCTATTTGAATGACGGATGCGAAAATGTTTATCTCGGCCGCACGGCACGCCCTTCGTAGTTGGCCGGCAGATATGAAAACGACTGGGGGCTATGACGATCGGCGGCCGTTGACGAAGGCCACAACTTCTTCCCTCGTATACGCTGGAGACAAATCTGCAGAGCACCTGATCTCAGGGTGCTTTGCAGATCGAAAACCTCAGCTCCAGGCGTGGAGCGGTGGCTTCTCGCCGTTCAGGAAATACTTACCCAAAATGGCATACTTCCAGCGGACGGGGTCGTGCAGAGTATGGGTGCGGGCGTTGCGCCAGTGGCGATCAAGCCCGTGCTCTGCAAGGGTCGAGCGCGTTCCTGCCAGTTCGAACAACTTGTTGGCGGCCGCGATCGCGATCTCAGTGGAGAGGATCTTGGCTTCGGCGGTAACGATCTGGGCTTCCGCAACGGTTCCCGCGTTCGGGTCGAGGATCGCTCGGTCAATGGCATAACCTGCCTTTTCAAGCAGCGCCTGCGCCGCATGAAGCCTTAGCGTCAAGTCCCCGATCGCCTGGATTGTGTACGGATCGTCCCAAGCGTTGTCGACGCCGGAATCCACCCAGGCGCGGCTCTTGGTGCGCACAAAACTGACGGTCTCGTCAATCGCGGCCTGCGCGATGCCGGTATCGACAGCCACTTGGATAATCTGGAAGATCGCTCCGTCCGCAGTCGGCACTTCATACCCTTTGTAGCCAGGCACGAGATGCGTCTTCGACACTTTGACGTTGTTAAGCAGTACCGTGCCCGACAGCGTGGTACGCTGGCCAAAGGAGGACCAGTCGTCGATGACAGTCAGACCCGGGGCACCGCGCTCGGCAATTGCGTACCAGGCCCTGCCCTCGTCATCCAGTGCCACGATTGGCACCAGATGCGCGAGCAGCGCTCCTGACGAGTAGAATTTCTGGCCGTTGACCACGACATGATCTCCGGCATCAACGAATTTTGTTTCGAAGTCGACCGCACGCTTGGATCCAAATTCGGAGAAGGCATTGCCGAAGCGCGTTCCTTTCAACACTTCCGCGAAGAGCAGCTTCTGTTGGTCTTCGTCTGACACCGTGCGGATGGCGGCGACCACACCCAGGTGGTTTTGCGCGATTTGTCCGATGGATGAATCGGCCGCCGAGATGATCTCGATGACCTTCGCAAGCGTCGCATAAGAGACCTCGGGACCGCCGAAGGCCTTCGGCACGTTGATAGACCAAAGCCCGCTTTGCGAAAACGCGTCCAGTTCCTTGACCGGCCAGATGCGGTCGCGATCGCGTGCTGCCGATCCCTTGACGAACTCTGCCGCGAGTGCCTTGGCGATGGCAATCGCTTCGGCGTCAGTCTTGATAATGTGGGCGGGCTGCGACGGGCGTGGAACAGGTGGCACGGCCTTTGCGGCATTTTCGGTATTTATGGTAGGATGGGTCACGGTGTTTCTCCTCTTGGATCGTGTTAGCCGACAACGGCGGGGATGGAGGGAGCCACGGCTCTCTGGCCGAGGTAGAAAGACTTGATGTCGTCGCGCCCGCGCAGATCCTGTGCGTCACCGGTCAGCACCGTGGCGCCGTTTTCGAGAATGATGGCGCGATCCGCATATTTCAGAGCGACGGCGGAATTCTGCTCCGCCACAAGGATAGAAAGACCTTCTTCGCGATTGAGGTGGCGGAGCTTCCGGAAAATGTCCTGGACGATGAGCGGCGCCAGTCCCATGGATGGTTCGTCGAGAACCAGGAGGCGCGGCCGCGACATGAGCGCCCGGCCGATCGCCGTCATCTGCTGCTCGCCACCCGAGGTCAGGCCGGAAAGTGCACGACGCTTTTCCTTCAACCTGGGGAAATGCGCGTAGATCTTCTCGATATCCTCGGCGATCTCAGCGCGCGTGCCGCTGCGGCCAAGCCCGCCGGAGACGAGGTTTTCCTCGACCGTCAGGCTGCGGAAGCAATGGCGGCCCTCAAGCACCTGCACGAGACCGGCACGCACCAGTGCAGCAGGGCTTGTGCGCAGGACATCGAGCCCGTCGAAGCGGATGCTGCCGGAAACGACTTGCCCACGTTCGGCTGGAAGCAGATTGGACAACGCCTTGAGCGTCGTCGTCTTTCCCGCGCCGTTGGCGCCAAGGAGCGCCAGAATTTCACCACGCGCCAGATGGAAACCGACGCCGTCGAGTGCGGTGATGGCGTGATTGTACGTTGCCTTCAGATCATCGACCGCAAGCAGAGTGGTTTCCAGAGCCATGACAGTGTCCTCTTGCCTTAAAAGGTCGGATTGAGAGAAGGCGCGAGGTTGGAGAGGGAGGCACCATCCTCGCGCCCGGTTCTTCAAGCCTCGCCCGTTATCAGGCGCGGCTTGAAGGGATTAGTTGGTCGCCGTTTCGGCGTCTGCCGCGGTACGAAGCTTGATGCCCTTCTCGGTCGCGTAGGCTTCCGAGGACTTCTCGATGATCGCCCGCAACAGTGCCCAGTCCGGTGCAATCCAGTCAGAGACAACGTTCCACTTCTTCCCGTCCCACTGTTGGAAAGTCACGTAGCCGTTGCCCTCATGATTATCCCAGGTAACGTTGATCGAGTGGAACAGGCTCTTGGCGCCGAGCGCCTCGACACGCGCCGGGTTGAGTTGTAGGTGTTCAAAACCCCAGCGGACCTCGTCGCCCGTGAGCGTCCGCTTGCCGAACTTCTCCTGCGCGATACGGATTGCCTCGACATTGAGGATGCCGTTGACGATACCGAGGTTATGATAAACTGACCCGATACGCTTCTTGTCTTCGAGGTTGCCCTTGCCGGAGTCGTAGAGCGCTTTGACGATCTCCTGAACGACCGGGTATTTTGTGCCAGATGCCTGCGTGGTGATTGCCGTATAGCCCTTGGCGGCATCACCAGCGGGGATGACGTCTTCTTCTGAATTGGACCAGACGTTTCCGATAATATGATCTGCCGGGAAGCCAACCTTGGCTGCGGTTTTCAGCGCGACCGGGTTCATCACGCCCCAACCGCGTAGGATGACGAAGTCTGGCTTGGCGCGGCGGATCGTGAGCCATTGCGACTGCTGCTCGTTCCCCGGATGCGGAACCTCGATCTGCTGTAGTTCAAAGGCGTATTTCTTCGCCAACAGTTCGTAGATCGGGATCGTTTCCTTGCCATAAGGCGAGCCATGATAGAGAACGACGAGCTTCTTACCCTTGAGGTTTTCGATACCGCCTTCCTTGCCGGCGATGTAGTTCACGATGCCGGAAGTTTCGCTGTACGGGTTGAGCAGCAGCGGGAAGACATAAGGGAAAACGCGGCCGTCGGTCGAATCCGTGCGGCCATGGTTGATGGTGATCAACGGGACCTTGTCGGCGGTGATGCGATCGATCATCGCATAGGCAATGCCCACGGAAAGCGGGTTCCAGGCAGCGACGTTCGGGTTGCTCTTCAGGCGCTCATAGGCCTCGACGCCACGCTCGACCTCGTACTGCGTCTCAGCTTCCGACCATGTTAGCTTGACGCCACCCACGCCGCCGTCGCGCGTGTTGATCAGGTTCAGATAATCGATGAAGCCACCGAAGAAGCCGGTGCCGCCGGCAGCATAGGGGCCGACGCGATAGCTCTGAAGCGGGAAATATTGTTCGTCCGCATGGGCCATCGGCAGGGCCACCGTGAAGGCGAGGCCGGCGGCAAGAGCCGCAATCTTGAATTTGGCAAGGATCGTCATTTTTGGACATACTCCGGGTATCGACCGGGGCAAGGCGCCGGTCCGGGTTGATCTGATGAGGGCTGGTAGCATTTCGAGAGCCTTGATGGCTCCGTTTCGATCAGGACTGCACGATGGCGGCACGGATTCGTTTTCGGACCCGATCCCAAAGGGCGACAAGCCCATCCGGTTCGAGGACCAGAAAGAGGATGATGAGCGCGCCGAGCACGATGCGCTGACTCATATCCAACACGCCTGAATTGAAGATGTTTCCGAGCAGGAAGGAGCCAAGCCGGGACAGGACTAGGGGAAACACAACGATCAGCGCCGCTCCGAAAAAAGCACCGCGGATCGATGCAAGCCCCCCGATGATGACGATGAACAAGACCTGGAACGACCGGTCAAGATTGAAACCGGCGGGCTCGACCGTGCGCAAATAGGCGAACGCCCACAGGACTCCGGCGATGCCGATGATGAAGGAGGAGATTGCGAAGGCCAGAAGCTTGGTTTTCAGCACCGGCACGCCGATGATCCGCGCCGCTGTCTCGTTGTCGCGCACGGCAATGAAATTGCGGCCGGTCTGCGAATTCACCAACCGATGGGCCAGCAAAGTGAGAACGGCGACCACCGTCAGCGCGAAATAGTATCGTCCGACGGGCCCATCGAAAACAAGACCGAAAGCCGAAAGCTGAGGCGCATCGATAACGCCGGATGCGGACTCATTCGAAAACCAGCTAAATTTGGTCAGTGCCCACTGCACGAAAAACTGCGCTGCAAGCGTCGATACCGCGAGGTAAAAGCCCTTGAGGCGCAGGCTGGGAACGCCGAACACCAAGCCGACGCCGGCCGCAGCGAAACCAGCAAGTACCATACTGACGATCAAAGGCAGACCGTCGACGCGAAGATTGAAATTGAACGCCGCGAACGCGCCGACAGCCATGAAGGCAGCACTCCCCAACGACACCTGCCCGGCATAGCCCGTCAGGATATTGAGCCCCAAGCCGGCGAGGCTGAGGGCCATGAACGGCAGCAGGATAGCCTCGAACAGGTAGTCTGACCCGAGAAGCGGCACAATGACATAGGCAATGGCAAGCCAAGCCAACGGCGTCGCCCAGCGGGCGGGGAACCGGTAGGCCGGCAGATCGCAAGTGATCGTGGACATCGGTCAGACCCTTTCCAAGAGCTTCTGGCCGAACAGGCCGGAAGGGCGAACGAGGAGGAAGGCGAGCGCGATCACATAGGCAAACCAACCCTCAATGCCGCCGCCGAAATATCCGCCGATATAGACCTCAGCCAGCTTCTCGGACGCGCCAATCAGCAACCCGCCGAGGATCGCGCCGAGGATCGAGTCGAACCCACCGAGGACGAGAACCGGCAAGGCCTTCAGGACAATCAGCGACAGTGAGAATTGCACCCCGACGCGGGCTCCCCACAAAAGACCGGCGACCAGCGCCACCAGACCTGCGGTGGCCCAGACCGTCGCCCAGATCCAAGGCAGTCTCAACCCGACGGCGAGCGCCGCGAACTGATCGTCGGCCACGGCGCGAAAACCGAGCCCGATGCGGGTGTAACGGAAGAAGACAGAGAGCAGCAGCACCATGGAGGCGGCAACGACGGCTGCGAAGATGTCGAATTGACTGATGTAGACACCACCGACATCGAACGGCACATCCTCGATACCGAGATCAAGGCCGTGCACCTGCGTGCCCCAGATCAGTTGGGCAGCGCCCTCGACAATATAGGAGAGGCCGAGCGTCGCCATGAAGAGCGTGATCGGCGGTTTGTTGGTCAGCGGCCTCAACACGGTACGCTCGACAGCTATCCCGATAACGACCATGATCGCGAAGGTGATCGCGAATGCGAGCGGGAAGGAAATGCCGCGTTCCGTCAGGCTGACGAAGGTCAGCGCCGCGAACAGGAGCATCGCCCCTTGCGCAAAATTGAGGACGCCGGATGTCTTGTAGATCAGGACGAAACCGATCGCGACCAGCGAATACATGACGCCGGACAAAAGGCCGCCGACGAGAATCTCCATGAAGAACAGCCAGTCGAAGTCAGCCATCAGATGCCCGCCCCCTCTTCATTTTCGGGAGCGACACCGAGATAGGCATCAATCACGCGCTGGTCGCGCTGGATTTCGTTGGGTGTTCCATCGGCGATCTTGCGGCCGTAGTCGAGCACGACAACGCGGTCGGACAACCCCATGACAACGCCGATATCGTGCTCGATCAGCACGACGGTGGTACCGAACCTGTCACGTGCGGCGCACACGAAATCGCCCATCTCCTTCTTTTCCGTCGCCGTCATTCCGGCCATCGGCTCATCGAGCAGCAGGATGTCGGGCTCGGCCACCAGCGCGCGAGCCAATTCCACCCGCTTTTGCAAACCATAAGGCAGTGTACCGGCCAGACGATCGCCGACATGCGAGAGGTGGAGGAACTCGAGCACGTCCAAGGCGCGGCTGCGGGCATCCGTTTGCTCGGTGCGGGCACGACCAAGCCCGATGATCTGTTCCACGAAGCTCGACCGCGTCTTGTGCGCCCTGCCAATCATGACATTGTCGAGAACGCTCAAGCCCTTGAACAAGGCGAGGTTTTGAAACGTACGGGCAACGCCCAAACGGGCGAGATTCTGTATCGGGACCTGGGCATAAGTCCGCCCGGGGAGCCGCACATAGCCGCGATCGGGTCGGTAGACGCCGCTGACCACATTGATGATCGAGCTCTTGCCAGCACCGTTCGGCCCGATAATGGCGAGGATTTCGCCGCGCCAAACGGACAGATCGATATCCTTCAGGGCGACGACGCCACCGAAGGATAGATCGATGCGGGCCAGCTCCAGAATGATGCCGTCCGTTGCGCCGGCTTCAATGGGCGAAGTCCAGGCCGCGCCTGTTCCTCTATCCAAGCCGGCCAAGTGCTCCTGAACGTCCGGCGGAAACGGCGCCGCTCCCAAGCCTCCGAAGGCAAATGTCATAGTGTGCACGCCCCTGCTTTCGACGGCGCGCCACGAGCCCACGAGTTCATAGGCGCACGCTATCCCTCCACGAACCACCGGGTTCTTGGCCTGTCATTGTTGATGCGGCCGGCTTTGCGTGCCGGCCGACAACGTGTTGCGATTACTCCGCGGCGACTGCCGTCGCGATTTCGGCTTCTTCCAACTCGCGGATCAACGGGATGACGTGCTTCCCGAAATACTCGACCTCTTCCTGGAAATGCAGGAAACCGAGAAGGATGAGGTCCGCGCCGGCGCGCTTCAGGTCGATGACCCGCTCGGCGACCTGGCGGGGTGTCCCTATCAGGTTGGAGCGGAAGCCGTCGTTGTACTGGATCAGGTCCTCGAAAGAGGATTTCGCCCAGTTGCCCTCGCCTTCAGGTGATGATTTCCCGGCGTTCTTGACCTCGTGGCCAAAGGCATTGACCGCCTCTGGATTGGCCTTTTCGATGATCTCGGCAAGCACGGCCCTTGCTTCTTCCTCGGCCTCGCGAACGATGGCGAACGCGTTGACGCCAACGCGAACGGAATGATCGTTGGCCTTCGCCTTGCCTTGGATGTCAGCCACCTGTTTGCCGATTTCCTCCGGCGTGTTCCCATTGGTGAAGTACCAGTCGGAAACACGCGATGCCATGTCGCGCGCGGCGCGCGATGAGCCGCCCTGAAAGATTTCAGGCTGCGGATCGATTGGCTTCGGCTTCAGCGAATAATTGTTGAAGCGATAGAAATCGCCGTGGAACGTGAAATTGTCTTCGGTCCAAATACCGCGCAGTGCGCGGATGAATTCCTCCGAGCGGCGGTAGCGCTCGTCATGCTCAAGCCAGTGCTCGCCAATTGCGTGGAACTCGCCTCGGAACCAGCCACTGACGATATTGACGGCGACACGACCATTGGTGAGGTGATTGATGGTGGCGATCTGCTTGGCCGCCAGTGTAGGATTCCATGGTCCCGGCAGAATGGCGGCAATCACCTTCAGCGTCGTCGTCGATTCCAGCAGCGCATGGCTAAAGGAGACGGATTCATGCTGGAACTCGGCGCCATAACCGGCGGTGAAACGAATTTGGCTCAGCGCATAATCGAAGCCACTGGTCTCGGCGATCTGCGCCAGCTTTCTGTTATATTCGATCGTCCAGCTCGTCCGCTGCTCAATATTGGAAATGACGAGGCCACCCGAAACATTGGGAACCCAGTAGGCGAATTTGACCGGCTCTCTGCTGGCATAGGACATGATACTCTCCCTCTTGAAATGGCTAGGCTGACGCGGCGGCGAGCGCCGGGCGGTTTGCATGAGCGCGCGCGGCAGCGGTGTGATCAGAGAGCGGCAGCACCTGAGCGAGTTCTGAAACGGCGCGCTCGATACGCTCTTGAACCACAGGACTGGCGATCTCATAATCCGTGAAATCGGTTTCGGTAGCGTAGATCGACGTCGGCAGTGTCAGGGCGTTGAAGAAGCCGAATAGCGGGCGCAACTGATGTTCGGTCATCAAACCGTGCAGCGGTGTGCCACCTGTGGCAGCCAGAATGACCCGCTTTCCGGTCAGTGCGCGGTAGTCAACAAGGTCGAAGAGATGCTTGAGAGCGCCGGTATACGATGCCCGGTAGACCGGCGACCCGACAACAAGGACATCAGCCGCCTCGACGGCGTCGATAATCGCCCGCCCCTCGGCATCCAACTGGTCCGATCGAAGCGCCTTGAAGAGAATGGGGGCAGCGTCAACCAGTTCTATGGTTTGCCCATCGAGACCCAGCTTCGATGTGGCTGCCGACACAAGTGCTTCCACAAGGGAGGCAGTTCGCGATGGTCGTTTTACATTTCCCGCAAGACCCAGAATTTTCATGTCGGCGACATCCTTTTGCGACGTAGTCTATATATTTAATGGACTAATGATAACGACACGATGCCAATATTTCTCCCTGTTGTAGATTGCCATCCTGAAATCGCGCCCAATGGGCGAAATAAAAACTTCAGCTTGGCGTTCTATGTGGCGCAGCAAACTGCACGCCACGGCGAGAGCGAACAACTCTCTATGGCCAAATGGGTTGCGCTGGTGCTGAAGCGAAATGGAGCTCGCGCAACGATCGGGAAGCATATTTTCGTCTCGCCATGGAGGGAAGAATGCGAAATTTGCAAAGGTCCGACCTGCTACAGCAGTTACTTAGCGACCGGCCACGGTGTCTAAACTAAAGAGGAGCCCGTTCGATCGTGCTCGAAACACTATCGATTCATAGCGCGAATCAAATTGACCGCATAAGCGGAACTCAAGCAGCAAACAAGCAGGGCACCATGACATCTTACCTCACAAGGCAGAAGCATGCTAAGGAAAGACTAGGCGCAGCGCTTCAAAAAATGAATGACGCCATCCGCGACGTACACAAATCCGGCATTGATGTCGATATCAGTACCCTCACGATACACACGCCGCGTGGCCCGATGGTTCAAGTCGACCTTAAGACGTTCCGCGCATATGACGCGCCCCCAGTGTTGCGATTGGTGGAAGAATAAATGCGGTTAGATTCGCTCATCGATCACCGTGCCACGATGATCGCGTGCCTGGGTTTCCACCAATCGCAGTCGGCAAGCTGTCTCTACAGCAAGGGTGCGACGAATGACTTCAGGCGCTAGCCTTCGCGCCAGCCAATTAGGCGGAAGCGTCCAGCTCGGCTAAGTCTGAAGCCTGGATGGCCCTATAAGCTGTAGGAGCTTGAAGGGCTTCCCATTAAGCGCCTCCTGTACTCGGTGAGCTGCTGCAGGCATCCTCCTTAAGGCCGCTGTGTAGCGACTTCAGTGCGACGCATGTCTCAAATCTTGTCTAAAACTCCTAGGGCGGCCGCGGTCCTTCGTATCCTTGACGAGTCAAAATCCGAGCTCTTCTCAAGAGTTGTCAAGTCAGACCATCGCTCGTCCAGCGAAAGCTAGTCGGATCTACCGCAAGGGGCCAGGATGTCATCGTTTCCGACCTTCCGAGAACGCTTTCTCTGCCGGCCGAATATAATGGTGGTCCGAGTAAACTGACTTCGGCGTAACCGGTGTTCGTCCCACGCGTTATCCTGTCAGCAATCTGGTGTTCGACTTTCAATACAAGAGCGAAGGAAGTGTCTCCGTCGAGACTGAGATTCTTCCAATAAATTCAACTCACTGGCGATCAGCCCGGTGGTGACGAAATACTCAATCCGACCAACATGTCGGGGTTGTCAGATAGAAGGGGAACTTTTCGTGCTGCTTGAGGGAGTCATAGCCGTACATTACCACTTCGAGGTTTGGCCATCGCCAACGGGAGATTGTCAGCTCGAACATTTGCGGACTCAAGCAAATCTTGAACTCTCTTGCGTAATACTATATCGTACCGAGTTGTGTACTCGACCAACAAAGTATAAAGGTAAGCCATGGCGATTGGCTAAATATATCAGAAAATATATTATTGTTAAATATTGATCTATGGCGGAGTGCCGTCTAGACGTGCTCAACACGCGGCATGGGACTACCCCGGTCAGCGACGGGAGGCTTAGATGAACCGACGTGACAAAATGCATCCAAACGAACCCAGGTGTGATAGCCCGGAAATGGGGCTCGTCTTGCTCGATGGCGAACGGGTGCTTGCTCAACGGCGTGGTATACGCTGGCAGCCGGCCGCACGGAACGAGCATCTGGATGCGCTTCGCGAAGTCGCAGATAGCGGAAGATATTATCGGGTTAACCGTCCCGTAGTGACCGGCATGGAGCTGAGCCTTGAAATATTGTCGACATTGCAACAACCACCTGCCGAACACGAGGCAAGCATAGGCCTGGACCTAACCAAAGCACATCTCGCCACCAAACACGAACCGGAACAAATGCATCAGATCACATGGTCTCTTTCAAAATCTGAACGTGTCTTTGATTGCGCTGGAGGCGATTCTGACAACGGCGAAGCCATCGCTACTGATGGACAAGTCGAGGCTCTCGCGAACCGCGTCTACATCAAATCCGCCGAAGCCTATAATCAGCTGATTGATAGGAGTAACCGATCACGTCCACCGAAGAGCTATCATGCACATGTTGATTTTGAAAACTGTCGGTACATCGATGGCACTTCCAGGCCTTGGAGACACGGTTCGCTTAAAGGCGGCCGCTTGCGCGTAATACGACGGGCGGTAGACATTGGACCAGCGCGCCATCCCGACGCAGCCTTGTGCCTATGGCATTGAACTTAGCGGCAGAATGCGATAGCTGCCAATTACGGCCGCGGCTGTAATACAGGTGGTTGATCCCGAATCTGGTTCGGGCGTGAAACGCGGTGCCGGTATTGGAAGGGTCGACTAATTCGACCTTCAATTCCAAGCGACCGTCCGATCTCAAAGCAAAGCTCCTGTAGGGTCCTTGAAGGATATCGACAGAGGAAAACTATCAAATGCGGTGTTGCAAGAACGCGCCCCAAGGTCGTGGGGGTGGCTCGAATTTTTCTACTGAACCAGAACCTGCAAAGGCCGATATTGCCTACGATGCTATTCGGAGAATTCTCCACAGTAACGGTCGTGTGCCGGAGCAACATCTCAGGGAACAGGATCTAGCGTCTAAGCTCGATCTTGGTCGAACACCGGTTCGCGAAGCGCTTCAGCGGCTCGCAGCTGAAGGGAAGATTCAATACATCCCTCAAAGAGGCTTTTTCACCAGGCCGATGTCGGAAAGAGCTCTGTTAGATGTTTATGTTGTCGGACGTGAAACCCTGACCTCGGCACTGAATCGAATGCGGCCGCAGGTCCCAGAGAGCTGGACCGTGGCGGATAAATTGTCCTCTGACGAACTTGCCTTAAGGGCAGAAGCGATATTCACTAAAATCGCGCAAGAAGCATCGAATTGCGAGGCTTGCAAAATCGTCCACCGGTTCTGTTTTTGCACTCACCCTTTACGAATGGAACTAACTGCGTCGGAACTTCGGCCCGCGTTTGTTGAAAGCCTCGAGAAGCTAATTGACGCAATGTCTGAACTAGGCACGGCAACGACCCTGGTGGAGTCCGCGTTGATGAACCACCTTGATCTAGAACAGGGTGCCGTCTCAAGGATTGTACAAGAGGTGAACGAACGTGGATTAACAGGTTTTCCGGGGCCTGCGAAAAGTTTGTGACATTTCAAACTGTCATCTCGACGAATGATCCTAGTCAACGAGCCTGAAGAATTTTGTCGAGTGCCGCGCATATCTGCGGCTGCTGCGGGCAATCCAAAAGCCGACGTCGGCATCACCTACCAGCATTTTAATTATGTTGCCAAATCAAAGAGGCTGCCGCCATCCCTTCAGCATCCCAGAATACAGCGCTGCAGAGCGAAAGGTGCTTGTGTCCTATCGGGCAACGCCCTCCGTAGGTTTCCATTTGCCGCGGCTTGGCCAGGCCAGCTATGTTGATCGAGCGACGTTTTCAGCCGAAGTCTCAAAAGACATTGTGCCAAAGATCATAACAGCCAACGGGATCGACGCTGCGACCTTGAGGACAAAGGTTACGCCGGGCGGGTATCTCCTCAAAACAATGCATCGCTTCAGACCGAGGGTGATCTCGATGACGCCGTGACGGATAGGTTTGCCGGCCCGCTAGGCTACGTCTTGCGCCAATGTCGCGTTCTTACCTCTCGCCTCGACGACACGACAGGTAAGACAGTCCTTGTTATCGTGCGGTTTCCGCAGGGCAGCCTTAGCCACCGTGGCGCAGAGATTCTTCGAAGCAGCGGACGCAACGAAAAATGGCTTGGGCGGCGGATATAGCGTAGTCGGTGACGAGCAGATCTTCCTCAATGCGACGAATTCCGAAGGAAAACCTTATAGCGGACTCGATGACGCAAGCTTCCTAGACGGATTGAGGCGCGCAGCCGTATCGTTTGGCAGCCCTAAACCAAGGGTTTCTCCCCTCGGCAATGCGACCGCGCGCTTTATTGGGAATGATTGGCAGAGGTCAACAAGAGGCGAGGGCTATCAAACCTTGCTCGGTGGATCGGACGGCGAGTTAGTGAGAAAGCTCGACGAGATCAGCAGCTGTTATGCATTCCTCCTCGCGAAGACAGCCGACAGCAAGGGCTGGGCCAGAGATGAATAAGGGCCGGACGAGGACCTACGCTCAAGTCGCTGAGCAAACTCAAAAGGCTTTCACGAAACCGGCCTCGCTGGCGACACGATTTGAGGATCCCACGCCGGCCACCTGGGGCCGCGCCGGAGAAAATCTCACTGCTGCAATGCTCAGAAATTGAGACGGCTTAATCCTGCTATAGTTCTAGAATATCTTAACGGTATCCGTCCGGTGGGGACCGCAGGTAACTCGAGAGCGGGTTCGCCTAAAAGTCTGATCGGAGTGCCACGATTGCTTTTGCGGCACGATCGCATAGCTCAGCCATGCCGCGATCAGTCAGCGCCATGTGCTCTGTGGCGATTTCAAAGAGGTAGTCAGCGATGTCTTCTGCCGTTGCGTGCTCGTTGACGAGCATCCCGAGTACGACGTCGGCATAGGCGTCATATTCGTCCTTCGCTTCGGGAATATGAGATATGCCGATGGGATCCCAATCATGAAGCAACGCCTCGCGAACAAGAGCGCGGTTATTGTCGGACTGATCTCTGTCGGTTGCGTGAACCATCGATTGACCCTACGCAGCCGCGGCTTCTGTTGACGATGCCACCCAGTTCCACGGGAGCAATTGTTCGAGTCTGGTGATCGGCGTGTCAGCGATACGAGCGAGAACGTCGGCAAGCCAAGCCTGCGATCGACGTCGTTGAGCTTGGCCGTTTATGCCGACCGTCGAACTATGCCGAACGAGCAGGTTTATGCCAACGTTTTTCGTGACAAAGCAGTAGCCGGATCGGCATAGCTTAGGCTCTCTCCGTCGCAGTTGACGCAAAGGAGAGCCCTATGAACGCAAGTGACTATTTGAAGCGCAGCACGCTGTATCGGAAGCTGATCCACGGGCCGCATGGCAAGTTTGCCCAAGTTTACGCCGCCAGGTTGTCGAACGAAGGCTTGGGTCGGCAATGTACCTGGCGATCGCTGAGCCTGTTTCGAGAGCTGATGGACTGGCATGTTGGCAGCGGACATGAGCCCCGGGATTTAAGCGAAGGTCACGTTAGTCGGTTTTTCGAGCACCGTTTCAAACACTGGAGACCTGACGCGGGCGACCGATCAGCTCTCCGCCGCTTACTCTCTACATTGCGGCAAGAAGGTTTGATATCAGCCGCCGTTCCGATTGAGCGCACGGAGCACGAGCAGATTGTCGATATGTTCGCAGCTTATCTCTCGAATGAGAGAGGGCTCGCAGCCTCAACGGTGGAAAGTCACAAGCTGCTGTCGCATCGATTTCTGATGGAGATCTGTCCGGCCGGCGCAGACGAGTTTGCAGCGCTCACCCCGGAGATCGTCATCGGCTATGTCGAACGACATGCGCTTGACGGTTCCGCCGACAGTGGCAAAGCCATGTGCGGAGTTGTGCGTGCGTTCTTGCGCTATTTGCATCTGAAGGGTTTCATCTCGACGCCGCTCGCTGACTGTGTGCCGTCCATCCGCCGCTGGCGACTTGCCGGCCTTCCAACATTCCTGCCGCCCGAGAAGGTCCAGAAGGTTCTCGATGCCTGCGATCGGACGACGGCAATGGGCCATCGGGACTATGCGGTTCTGATGATCCTCGCCAAGCTCGGCTTGCGCGCCAGCGAAGTTGCGACCCTCAATCTTGACGATATCGACTGGCAGTCGGGCACGATTCTCGTACACGGAAAGGGGCGGCAACAAGCAACGATGCCGCTGCGTCACGACGTCGGAACAGCGATCGTGGCTTATATCCGGCATGGGCGCCCCGCTTCGGCGTGTCGGCGAGTTTTCTTGCGAACTCTTGCGCCGCATGTGGGTTTTGCCTCCGGCTGCGCCATCACGATGATCGCAAAGCAGGCACTCGAACGGGCGGGCATTGACGGCTATGCGCATCACGGCGCCCATCTTTTCCGCCACAGCCTTGCAACCGACCTTTTGCGGTCGGGCGCCAGCTTTGCCGAGATCGGTCAACTGCTCCGCCATCGAAGCATCGACAGTACAAGGATCTATGCCAAGCTCGATGTTGAGAAGTTGCGCGAACTGAGCCTCCCCTGGCCGGGAGGTGTCCAATGAGCCGGCTTCGCACCGCGTTTGAGCGCTACATCGGCATGCGCCAAGGGCTGGGATACAAATATGACGGTCCGGCAAAACGATTGTCGGGGTTCGTCGCTTTCATGGAGGCCCGCGGCGCCGAGACCATTACGGCGGACCTGGCAATGGAGTGGGTCACCTCGATGGGCCGGCAGCCGAGTTGGTCAATCCGACTGGCTGATGTGCGCTGCTTTGCCCAGCACCTCAGTCATTTCGATCCTCTGACGGAAGTGCCACCGAGCGACGCAGTGCCGCCGGCACGGCGCACAAAGCCCTACATCTATAGTGAAGTCGAGATTCAGGCGCTTCTGGCGGCAGCACTGTCGTTGCCGCCGGCCAACGCCCTGCGGCGCTGGACATATCACTGCCTGTTCGGGCTGATAGCGGTCGCCGGACTGCGCCATTCCGAAGCGCTCGGCCTACGCCGGGCCGACGTCGATCTCGACCAGGGCGTCCTCACCATTCGCGAGACAAAGTTCGGCAAGACAAGGCTGGTGCCGCTGCATGCCACGACAGTCGCTGTATTGTTGGACTATGCCGCCCGACGCGATGCACACCTTCGTACGCCTCGTAGTCCCTATTTCTTCGTCGCCGAACAGGGCGGCAGATTATTGCATCAATACGTGCACCGCGTGTTCTGGCGACTATCCCGGCAAATCGGATTACGGCAGGAGGGGAAACGAGATGGTCCACGGATTCATGATCTTCGCCACCGTTTCGCCGTCCAGACCCTGATCAACTGGCATCGGGCTGGCGAAGATGTGGAACGCGAGCTGCCGGTTCTCTCAACCTTCCTCGGCCATGCCAATGTTCGCGACACCTACTGGTATCTGTCCGCCGCGCCGGAACTGATGAACCATGCCGTCCGGCGATTGGATAAGCGCTGGGAGGCTCGGTCATGAGACGCACGAACGACCTGGCCGTGCTGATCGAGCGGTGGTTCACAGATCGGCTCATGAAGCATCGAGGTGTCAGTCCCAACACCATCGCCTCCTACCGCGACACCTTCAGGCTCCTGTTTGCGTTCGCACAGACGCGCCTTGGGAGGTCCCCATCTCAGTTGACACTACGGGATATAGACGCTCCTTTCATCGGCGCATTCCTGGAGAACCTTGAGACAAAGAGATCCGCCTCGGTGAGGACCCGGAATCTCCGCCTTACAGCCATCCGATCCTTCTTCCAATATGCAGCGTTCGAGGAGCCGGCACATAGCGCCCATATTCAGCGTGTGCTCGCGATCCCCAGCAAGCGATGTGATAAGCGGCAACTTCAGTTTCTAACCAGGCCCGAGATTGAAGCGATCCTGGACTGCACTGATCGAAGCACGTGGCTGGGACGCCGCGACTACACTCTGCTATTACTGGCCGCCCAAACCGGGCTTCGGGTCTCGGAGATCATCGACCTTGACCGAGATTCGGTAATGCTCGGCCGCGGTGCGCATGTGCAATGCATCGGCAAGGGCCGCAAAGAGCGAAGTACGCCGCTCACAAAGGTTGCCCAGCAAGCCCTCCGGTATTGGCTCAAGGAACCAGGGAAGCGAGGCGCAACGACTCTCTTTCCAAACATGCACGGTGGCCGGCTCAGCGCCGACGGCGTGCAGGCACTGCTGAACAAATATGTCGCCAAAGCGCGCGAGCACTGCCAGTCCCTTCGCTCAAAGCGGGTGTCGCCGCATGTCTTACGGCACTCCGCTGCCATGGAGTTACTGCAGGCGGGCGTCGACTGCTCGGTCATTGCCCTGTGGTTGGGCCACGAAGCGATGGAAACGACGTTGACCTATCTTCATGCACATCTCGAACTGAAGGAATCTGCACTCGCAAAGCTGAAGCCGTACGAACGCGCCAAGGCCGAGCGGTTTCGACCAAGCGACCGGCTTTTGGAATTCCTGAACGCCCTCTGAGCATGAGAACTATGCCGAGTGTCAACCAACGGCGACCCGCCGAACCGGCCGGGAACGCACGGTGTAGCGTCCTCATCAAAAGAGGCGTTCGGCATAGTTCGACGGTCGGCATAAACCGCCTTATGCCGCGCGCGGCATAAGCACGTCATGATCATCGTCGCCATGAAGGCGGCGCGATCAGCACCACGATCAGAACCCGCAAACAGCCACGACTTCCTGCCGAGAGCGAAGCCGCGCAGAGCGCGTTCGGCGGCATTGTTGGTCAGGCAAATCCGACCGTCGCCCAGGAAGGAGGTAAAGCCCTCCCAGCGCTTTAGCATGTAGTCGATCGGCTCGGCGACGGGCGAGCTGCGCGACAGCTTTGTCCGCTCGGCCCGTATCCAGGCCTCAAGCTCTTCGACAAGACGACGACTGTCCTGCTGGCGTCGCGCCAGTCTTTCACTTGCAGCGAGACGATTGATGTCACGCTCGATATCGAACAGGGCATCGATCCGTTTCACGGCCTCGAGCGCCACCGGCGAGATCGGCGTGGCGTTCTTTCCCCGTTTGGCGTTCGTGGCGATGTCGGCAAGCACGAAGAACTTGCGACGCGAGTGTGCCCAGCAGAGCGCCTGGACCAGCGGACCCGTCTGACGATCCGCCTTGAACAGCGGGTTGTAGCCGCCATAGGCGTCAGCCTGCAGAATGCCGGTGAAGTTCTTGAGATGGCGCTCGGGATGTTCCTGCCGCCGATCGCGGGAGGCATAGTAGAGGGCGGCTGGCGACGTTCCGCCGAACGGCCGATCGTCCCTGACATAGGTCCAAATCCGCCCGGTATCGGCCTTGCCCTTCGCCAGGATCGGCACCGTCGTGTCATCGCCATGTAGACGCTCGGCGGTCAGCACATGCGCCTCGATCAATCCGTGCAAGGGCTTCAAGACCGCGGCGCAAGCCCCCACCTGGTCGGCGAGCGTGGAGAGGCTGAGGTCGACACCCTCGCGGGCATAGCGTTCACTCTGCCGGTTCAGCGGTTGATGCTGGCCGAACTTCTCGAACAGGATCATCGCCAGCAGGTTTGGCCCGGCAAAGCCGCGCGGCGTCACGTGGAAGGGTGCCGGGGGCTGGGCGATCTTCTCGCATTCCCGGCACGAGAACTTCTCGCGCACGGTTTGGATGACCTTCCACTGGCGCGGGATCACTTCCAAGGTCTCGGTAATGTCCTCGCCCAGTTTCGCCAGCTTGGCCGAGCCGCAGCATGGGCAGCTTGTTGGCGGGGCAATGACGACGCGTTCGCGCGGCAGGTGCTCCGGAAACGGCTTCCTTGAAGGACGCTTGCGCTCGAAGGCTCGGACCGTAGAGGACTTTGCCGCTATCTCGGCCGCCAGTTCGTCCTGGCTGGCGTCGGCTTCCAGCTCCTCGAGCTGCAATTCCATCTGTTCGAGAAGCCGCGCCTTGCGCTCCGAGCGGCTGCCATGAATGTCGCGCTTGAGCTTCTCGATCTCCAGCCTCAACCTGGCAATCAGCGCATCCGAATGCGAGTTCACTGCCTGGGCTCGGGCAGCAACGGCCTCGGCTTCACGGCGTGCCGCGCGCTCGGCGAGGATCATCGCGTGCGCGCTGGCAAGGTCGTCGGGAAGCTGATCGGCCGCATCGGTCATGACGAGATGGAATCATATTCGCTCCCACCTTTCCAGCCATTTCCACTATCCAGCGGAGCTCGGACGCCAGGTTTTTTGCGGCATTCGCCAGTCGATTCCTTCGAGCAGATAGCCGAGCTGCGCAGGCGTAATCACCACCGTGCCGTCGGCCGCTGACGGCCAGATAAAGCGGCCACGTTCGAGCTTCTTCGTGAACAGGCAGGCACCCTGGCCGTCGTGCCAGATCACCTTGATCAGTCCGCCCTTCCTGCCGCGGAAGCAGAACAAATGGCCGCTATGCGGATCACGCTTCAGCGTCTCCTGCACCATCAGCGACAGGCCAGGAAATCCCCTCCGCATGTCCGTATAGCCGGTGGCCAACCAGACCTTCACGCCACTGGGAACCGGGATCATCGCCGCTCCACGACATCGAGGATGCGGCCCAGAGCTTCGGTATCGACATCACTGTCCACTCGAATGCGCCGACCGCTACCAAGCTCGATCGTCACGATGCTTGTCTTCTTGCGCGGTCGAGGTGCTGGTGTCGTTTCCACGGGATCAGGTGGTGGCAACGCCGCCACGACCTCAATCGGGACAAATGGTGGCAGGGACGGAGCTGATATCTGGCAGAGCTCTTTGCGCCAACGGAACAACTGGCTGACGTGGATCCCCGCGGAACGCGCAACATCCGAGATAACCGCTTCAGGCTCAAACGTCGCCGCGACCAGCCGTTCTTTATCTTCCAGGGACCAGCGCCGCCGACGTCCGACCGACGTGATCACCTCAATATGCTGCTTCGTCATAGGACTACTCCTAGTGCTACCACCAGGACTTCCAATGTCCGGCCTCACATCACAAGACGGCCGTCACCGTGGGGATACTCTTAACGCGGCGATTTCCACGCTTGAGTGGTCACCATCTTTGCCCAATCTTGTCAGACATTCGGTTCACAAGCGACCGGGATTGCGGCATCGCGGTAGCTGAAACTGATGCCGTCTGATCGCGTTGGAACAAATCAGAGTCGTCCAACATTCGTTATTCAAAGCGTTCAATATTAGTACGGATCGCATCACCAGCCACCGATTTTACATTCGACGGAGGATTGCCAGGACGAGCCGTGCCGCAGGGAGTCCTTATCTCGCCGGAAAGGTACTGGCCGCTGTTGCAGGGCAGCATGTTGACGTCGAGAAAGTCGCTCCTCTTCAGGGAGTTCTGATACGCTACGACTTCTTTCATCGACAAGGGGTTCGCGAAGATCGTCACTCCCTCAAACCCCGGTAACGCCTCAATTGGCTCAATCATGGGCGATGTCTGACCGGGCACTGCTGCAGCGCCAATAACCCATGGGCCAACCGATCCGAAAATGACGGATTTCGGACGATCGGTTGGCGTGCCAGAGCTGAAAGGAGAATGCGGGAACCCACTGTCGAGCACTGCCTCATCCCACTGGTAAGCTGTAAACGCTAGAAAATATGTGTATGGCGCAAAACGGTCCATGCGAACTTTGCCGTCTGGAGTAAAGGTATAGTAAATCCACTCAGTGCCGGAGAATGCCCCTGTTGGCCCCACGACGTTCATGTCCCAGGGCTTCTGCCACCATGCAGTAGACGCCATGTCGCTTTGAAGCAGGCTTTTCGCGAATGACCACTTCTGACCATTCGGATTGGGTGCAGCTCCCAATGCGAATGATAGGTAAGCATCGTTTGAATTAGAACTTAGAAGCGATAAGGCGCTGCCGCCATTAGGAACAGTATTTTCACGGGTTTTTTCGACCAAAAGGACTGTGAACCCCGTGTCTGGTCTGATCGACGCGCTTTGACTAGTCTCGATTGACGTGCGCGGTGGAAGGTTGAAGGAAGTCTTGTTGGTATAGAAGTCAAATGCCTGCCTCGTATCTTCGGGCACCGGATAATCCGCTTCTGCCGCCGAGTCGTGTATGTACAGCTTTGGAAATTCCCCGAAAATGGGCACTACCTTCGGTGTGAGCGTCTGAGATACTTTCTCCGACGCGCTTCTAAGGCAATTGGCTTCATTGGTACATGATGCCCCTTGCCCTTCTCCAGCGACAAGACAGCCCAGCGCGGAAGACAATAGGAAGATTTTTATTCCATTATTCATCAAAACATTCCCTTTTTGAAAGCGGAGGTCTTGCTCTAGCGAGTGAGTTCGGAGGTGTTGCGGCGCCGTATCTGGCGCAGCATATCGCCGACTACGTCGGGCCAATCAGTGGTGATAAGATTGGTACGATTGACGAGCGCCATCTCAGGATCTCCTCGGTAATCTGGTACGATCCCTCGCTGAGCGGTCGATTTCGGATCCGTGTTGTGCTCGAAGCAGCATTTTCCGGCGCTGTTTGCGACGCCCTCTGGAAAGTAGTTACTTTCATGATAGGTGGCGAAGCCCTGCTGCTGGTCGATATAGTCGAAATATGCCTGCAGACCGTCACCTTTATAGAATTGGTTCATTTCAAACTGAATGGAGAACGGCACCACATTCCATTGATCGTAGATTGGATCCTCGTGGGGATCATAGCTGGAATCCTTCACATTCTCGTTATCCGGGTTTTCGACGACAATTAGCCCGCCAATGAGTTTGGGGTCGTAGGTTGTCCGATTTAGAATCGTGCCGACATCCGCCGCATCCTTTGCTTTGAGCTTGAATACAACGGCTTTGCTGAGTTTCGCATTTCCCTTGCTCGCGAGAATGTCAAGGCAGCGTTGCATGAGCTCGATGGGATCAGTAGGGTCCTGATCATCGACTGCCGCCTTGATATCGACGATCATCACGTACCCATGACCATCATCGGAAACATATTCGGCGAGTAGATCGAGCGCGGCGGAGAATGTTAGGAACTTCGCCTTTCGCCCTTGTGAATCCGTAAAAACGCGGCCATGTCGGTCCCGTAGATCGGCCTGTCGTAGCTGTGACAAGTTCTGATTATATAATAGGCCGCTTCCAGTTGATTCGCGCTCAATCCTGTAGTCATGAGATAGAACGACTTCTTTGTCTGCGGTGAAGCGGGCATCGACCTCCACGCTCTCAATCTGCGAATTCCAGGCGTCTTGCAAGGCATAGGCTGAATTCTCAGGATAGATCTCCCAGGATCCGCGGTGCGCAGATAGCAGGACCAAGTCGTCATCGGGTTTCGGCAGCTTGAACATGTTTCTTGTAATCGCACTTACAAGATATGGTGAAGGCTTTACCGGAAGTAGCGCCTCTGCTGCGGCGTAGGATGGAATACCGAAAGCAAGAAGAGAAGTTAAAGTGAGCGATGCACGCAGATCACGTCGGCCGCCGAGGTAACCGAGACGCGAGGAGCAAAGATTCACAAGCACTGATGCCACATTGTTGCTGGTGTCCATGGAGATTCGGAACCTTTCGATGAGAATTTCGGGTAGCTCGCTACTTTGTACGGCTTGTTCGTGCGGCCTTTGCAACAGCCCATCACAGCAGTGGCTAAGGCTTGGGAGAGCGAAATCCTGGGGGGTGCCCGTAGTGCGAGGAAGTTTTTAGCCGGCCCACTATCGCTGCGATGTGCCGGCAATAACACGCTCTTCAACATCAAGATGATCCATAAATCAGCTTCCACCCAAGGCGCTGCGTTGCCACGTCGCGACGTCGCGTGCTCAAGCGTTGAGAGAGTTGTCATGAAAGCAGCTTGGAGCTCCGGCGCAATTATTTCGTCCTAGCGTAGCCTCAGTTGAGAGGAAGCAGGGCTTTCTTCATTAACGCCGCTTCGCCATACGATGTTTGGACGTGATCAATTGCCCGCCAGCCGCTCTTCTCGTAAAGAAGTTGCGCGTCCTCTGTTGTCAGATAAAGACTCTTGCAACCGAGGCACGATGCTTCGTGCTCGAGCCGCTCGATCAACAACCTGGCTATTCCTTTTTTGCGGTGAAATGGATGGACAAAAAGCGACTTAAGCCAAGGGGATAGATGAGATTTTCCATCGAAATCACGATCAGCCAACGTGACCATTCCTACTGGCAACGCGTTTTCGATGGCGACTAGTGTTAGCGGCATCGAGCTTTTTGTTGCCGCTTCAAACTCGCCTCGCGTTTGTTCGTACGAGCCATTTGATTGACAACCCCATTGTCCGAAAGACCAACTTGCGCAAATGGAAATGAAATTCGGAAATCTTTCTAGGTACTCGATCGTTACCGGAGTTCCAGCTACCATTGCTTTCTCGGTCATAGTGTCTCCATTTTTTGGCGGGCCGAGCAATCGCGTGACGATCGGTCAACTTGAGGTGAAGCCCGTGCACTAGTGAGCTATCGGACCTCACGATATATCCTGCACGGTGACGCCGCGATTCAAGACGGGTCGCCAGCACGCAACAGCGTGATCACAAACCTGCTAAGATTTGTGGCAACGCGGTCATGCGGCTAAACAGCTTAGTGGCACCTGCTTCCATCAGTTTGTCTCCGTGCCCAGGAAGGCAATGCGAAGCACCTACGAAGCCAATCACCATCATCCCGGCTGCCACCGCCGCCTGAGTGCCAGCAACGCTGTCTTCAATAACGAGACAACTGCTAGCCGGTGTGTTCATATGATCTGCTGCAAACAGAAACAGATCCGGCGCAGGCTTACCACTCGCAACCTGCGAAGCGCTGAAGACATGGGGCCAAAAGTAATCATGTAGGTCCGTGACTTTAAGCGCCAAGGAAAGCTTTGCAGCATCGCTGTTCGACGCCACGCACTTCTTTAAATTAATGGTCTCCAAGGTTTGCCGAACGCCGCTGATTGCACGCAGATCGCGAGGATATCGTTTTGCAACTTCGGCCATCACACATTCATGATGATCCTCCGGTAGGCGTAAGTCGCCCTCGGATTCTATGACTGAATAACTTTGCTGGTCAGTCATCCCTATGAAGCGATCGTTATACTCTTCAGCCGATATGATGTAGCCGAATTTCGCCAAAGCTTCGATGTGCACCGCAGTTGCAATAAGCTCACTATCGACGAGAACCCCATCGCAGTCGAAGATCAGTAGTTCCGGACGTTTTGAAAAAGACATAAGCAGTCCTCATTATAGAATGACTCTGAGGTTTGTCCCAGTTCCAGCTTTCAATCTTCCAGGCATTGAGCAGGGTAGGATTGTATCCGATCGGATGTTGACCATTGCGGCACTGGGAAATTGATGCGTCGTGCTCAGCCGGAAATTGCTTCTGCCGCGATCTTCGGACCTTGCTTATGAAGAGCATTCCAAACCTTGTGAAACGCCTCTGCATAAAGCTCCATCAATTCGCCATTGTTGGGTGGCGCAATCTCCGAGACGTAAAACATCGTATCCAACAGTTTCACTGTGTTCGGGAAATCGGCGGCCTTCCAGTTGTCGCAAATGTCTGGAAGATATTCGAATACGGGCTTCGTGAGCCAAACACAGATAGGCACGCCTTCGGCCTGCAGAGACCTGACCACGAAATCCCTTGCAGCCGGGCCGGGTGCGAAGCCAAGCGCCTCAGGTTCGATCCGGAGGGGAAAGTTGAGCATCGAATGGTCGCAGTCGGATGGGTTGAAGAGAGGAGATATGCCCACAAGTTCGCCGATCATCTCCCATAAAAGCTTGCAATTGTCTCTTCGGATTTGCAGTTGCGTATCCATCTCTGTTACCCGCAGCTTCGCTATAGATGACGAGAATACGTTCGGCCTGTAGTTGTACCCTTGGGAATAGGGCGAGAATATTCGCGCTCCACTTCGAGACGAGCTGGACAGCGATACGCGATCAACATGTGCAATCAAGTTGGCGTCTTCCGTAATGACAAATCCCAGTTCGCCGGCCCCAAGGTGCTTGGCGCCGTTTCCGGATAGAGCGAGCGCGTCTGCATCAAGATGCGCACCGCCGACGATTGCTTTCGCGGCGCCGATTGATTGGCAGATGTCGTCGATCACAGCAATGCCCTGAGCTCGCGCTGCAGACCTCGCGTCGGGGACGAGAACATTGTTTCCGAAAAGGTGAGTGACTAAAACTGCAGCTACATTAGGGTTGAACTTTTCAGCGGCCGCGCGCTGATCAATCCCGGCCAAGTTCATGTCGACATCAACGAAGACGGGTTCGAGACCGCTGATTTTGATTGGTCCTACCGCTCCTGGCCAATTCAGTGCCGCGGTAACAACTTGCTCGCCTCGCTCTTTGACGTAGTCGAGCTCGATGTGAATGGCCGCCGTTCCGCTGCCGACAGCGCGCACTTGCCACTTCCCAGTCCAGCTTGCAAGATCTTGTTCCAAATCGCTCACGATTGGGTGGTTAACGCGGTGATACCTTCCACCATCCACAACACCTTGGAGTGCATGCAAGTGCTTATTCTCCGCGGCGGGCCAAGGTGTAACACGTCCCTGGGGGACCACAGGCTTCCCACCGAAAACGGCGAGCTGCTCGCCTGAGAAAGCACCAGTTGTGTTGCGAGTTATGAGCCGTAGTGCACCGAATCCGTTCATCACGTTCTCCAATCATGCTCACTAGAATGCTGATCAGCCCACACAAACGCTAGCACTGCTTTCCCACGTTTGGTAGCTAAATTACAGTATAGCACAAAGTATATTATAAAGTATATTAGGAGCAGGCGGGCACAATAAGTATGTTACTGAATATTTGTTGTATATTGGCGGACGGGCGCCTAAGGCGTCACTTTGGTCAGCTTCTGTGCGGAGCACGTTGGAAATTTCAATAGTTTTTTAACGGCTGGCCGGACAACTGAGATCACTGAATGAGGCTGGGGACGGGAACCGGCCAAAGTTTCCCGTAACGCCCGGTGCCGATTGAAGAAGCGTTGGACCAACAGCACATTGCCACCCCAGCTCATAATCCGAGCCCCACCGAATGGCGAAAGGTCGCCCTCCGCTAGTACTGGCCGTTGGTGGCAATGGAATTCGGCAACAGGATTGGATGCTATGGAATCCTTGATAAGAAGACACGAAGCTCATCGACTGGGAGAACGCGAGGGCAGTCCTGACGATCACCATATTGATGAGAGCACTAAGGGTATTGTACTGGCTCAAAGATTGATTCCAACGGGAACCTTGGGCGCCGCGAATCGGGGCCGATTGTTGCAAGCCTTGTACGACATAGGGCCATCTAGCAGAGCGGATCTCGCCCGCCTTACCGGTGTGACTCGAGGAACTATCGGAGGGATTGTGCAGCCCCTGATCGATCAGGGTGTTCTTGCGGAAGGAGAAGTGATACCTCCGAACGAAACAGGGGGCAAGCCAGCTACCAAGTTATGGTTTTCCAAGGATGCAAGACCTATGTGCGCGGTGCTCCTGCTGCACGACCGCGTGAGTGCGTGTTTGGTCTCTTTGGAGGGCGAGGTCTATGCTCAACACGCCGCCGATTTTCCGAAGAACCTAACACATCCCTCCGACGCCTCACGTATTATATGCACCTGTGTCGAAGAAACTATCGCATCTGGCAAGCCGATCTTAGGGATAGGTGTAGCAGTGGCTGGAACGATCAATACGGAGACGGGCACAATTGTGACCGTCAGTCTCGGGCCATTCCTGGACGGCTTACCCCTCGAAGCCGAGTTGCACAAAAGATTTGGAGTTACCGTGTGTGTCGATCAGGATACCAGAGCTTTGCTGGTTGGAGACCGATGGTTTGGGCAAGGCCGCGGTCGGAGAAACTTCGCCTCGGTCCATATCGGCGAGACTTTGGGTGGGGCGCTTTACCTTGATGGGCATCTCTATCGGGGATCCGCAGGTGCAGGCGGTGAAATCGGTCATACGACCGTAGACATCAAAGGTCGGTTATGCCAGTGCGGCCGACGCGGATGCTGGGAAACAATCGCCAGCTCGAAGTGGTTAGCAGACGAGGCCAAGGTCAGGCGGCTGCCACAACCTCACTCATTGGATGTGAGCCGATTATTGACTCTGGCCAACGACAATGTCCCAGGCGCAAGAGAATTACTTCGCGACTACGCGTTCAATATCTCGGTCGGTCTGGCGAACCTCCAGCAGTTCATGGCGCCCAATTTCATCATTATTCACGGCGACATCGTACGAGGGGGAAACCCGATGCTTCATTTAATCCAGGAAAGCTTTCGGGAATTGGTATTCCATCGCCCGGGTGAGGAAATTGCCCTTGCTTTCGGAGACAGCGAATGCCTGGCGGCTTTACGCGGTGCCGCCAGTCTTCTTCTTTCTGACTTGCTGAATTTCGTCATCTAATGACATCCGCTACAGATCCTCGGGAAGCTTCTTAAGTGGCGGCAAAATGGACTCCATTGTAACCGCCCGATTGGCACCGCCTGCCGCCTAGCGCCCTGATGGCCTAAGAGACGTGTTTAACGACGTCGTTAGCGACGTGTCTTAGGCGAGGATTGCGATGCGCGTTGAAATTCTTGGGCAGGAACGTCGACGGCGGTGGCGCGAAGAAGACAAGCTTGCGATTGTCATGTCGGTTGGGGTTGCTGGAGCCACGATCACAGAGGTTGCTTGTGTTTAAGCATGGAATGTTGACCCCTCTGGCGGGGTAATACTTATCCAATTTTGACCCCCCTTGGATTTCATCCGACCATCCGGCTTTTGCCAGTGGATGGGGTGGGGAGTTGAAGAGAGTGGATACGATTGCCCGTGTCCGACGAGCCTTCCATGTTCAGGGCTGGTCGGTGAAGAAGATCACCAGAGAGCTGAATGTTTCGCGTAATACGGTTCGCAAAATCCTGCGTTCTGATGCGACTGATTTTGTCTACAAACGAGAACATCAACCGTTGCCCAGGATCGGAGCCTGGAAGGGTGATATTGAACGGTTCCTCATTGCCAACGAAGGCAAGGCATCGCGCGAACGGCTGACGCTGATCCGGATTTACGAGGAGGTCCGGGCACTTGGCTACGACGGCAGTTATGACGCGATCCGGCGATATGCCAAGACCTGGGCGAAGAACCGGGGAGCCGTGACGGCGGAAGCCTATGTGCCCCTCTATTACGCGCCAGGCGAAGCCTACCAGTTCGACTGGAGCCACGAGATCATTCTGGTCAACGGGGTGACGACGACCGTGAAGGTCGCGCATGTCCGGCTCTGCCACAGCCGGATGATGTTCGCCCGAGCCTATATGCGTGAGAGCCAGGAGATGGTGTTCGATGCCCATGACAAGGCCTTCGCCTTCTTCCGTGGCACCTGCACGCGCGGCATCTACGATAACATGAAGACTGCGGTCGAGGCGGTGTTCGTCGGCAAGGAGCGACAATACAATCGCCGCTTCCTGCAGATGTGCAGCCACTATCTGGTCCATCCCGTTGCCTGCACGCCCGCATCCGGATGGGAGAAGGGACAGGTCGAGAACCAGGTCGGACTGGTTCGAGAACGCTTCTTCACACCACGTCTTCGGGTTAAAAGCCTGGATGAGCTGAATGTCTGGTTGCTCGATAAGTGCATCGCTTACGCCAAGGCACACCGTCATCCTGAACAGACCGAGCGAATGATCTGGCAGGTGTTCGAGGAGGAACGCGGCAGCCTGGTGCATTACGTCGGGCCATTCGATGGTTTCCACAGCGTCCCGGCCTCGGTGTCGAAGACCTGCACGGTCCGACAACAACAAATACTCCGTCCTCTCGACTGCGGTCGGCCGCCCTGTTGAGGTTCACGCCTATGCCGAGAAGATCGTCATCAGGCAGGACGGCGTGAACGTCGGTGAGCATCCTCGTTGCTTTGGCCGTGGCGAGACGATCTACGATCCCTGGCATTATGTCCCCGTTCTGGCTCGCAAACCCGGCGCTTTGCGCAACGGCGCACCGTTCAGGGAATGGGTCTTACCCGCAGCGATGGAGAAAGTGCGCCGGCGGCTGAAGAGCGTCCATGATGGTGATCGGCAAATGGTCACAATCCTTGCATGCGTTCCCACCGATGGTCTGACGGCCGTCGATGCGGCCTGTCAGGAGGCGCTGGACCAGGGCGTCTGCTCGGCCTCGGTGATCATCAACATTCTGGCTCGTAGTCGTGACCCGGCTCCGGCCGCAACCCTGCAAACCCCGGATGCGCTTCGATTGACCCATGAACCGGTCGCCGACTGCGCACGCTATGACAGCCTCAGGAGGGCAAGCTGATGGAACGCACACAGGTTCTCGAACTGATGAGCACGCTGAAGCTCTATGGAATGCGCAGCGCCTACGACGAGGTCATGGGCAACGGCATCAAACGGCAGCACGAGCCGCCGCGCATTGTCGGTGATCTCTTGCAGTCGGAGATCGCCGAGAAGCAGGCCCGCTCCATTCGCTACCAACTCAGCATCGCCAAGCTGCCCCTCGCTAAGGACATCGACGATTTCGACTTCACCGATACGCCGGTCAATGAATCCCTGTTGCGGGAGCTGGCCACCGGCACCTTCGTCGCCGATCAGCGCAACGTCGTTCTCGTCGGCGGCACGGGAACCGGAAAGAGCCATCTCGCCATCGCGATTGCCCGTGCACTGATCCGCAACGGAACACGCGGGCGCTTCTTCAACGTCGTCGATCTGGTCAATCGGCTGGAAACGGAAACGCGCAGCGGCAAGCAAGGGCGGACGGCCGACTATCTCAATCGTCTCGACTTCATCATCCTCGACGAACTCGGATACCTGCCTTTCGCCCTGGCCGGCGGCCAACTCCTATTCCATCTGATCAGCAGGCTCTACGAGCGCACGTCGATCATTGTCACCACGAACCTGGCGTTCGGTGAATGGCCGACGGTGTTCGGCGATGCCAAGATGACGACGGCACTTCTCGACCGCCTGACCCATCATTGCGAGATTGTCGAGACCGGCAACGAGTCCTGGCGCTTCAAGAACCGCTCTCAAAGCTAAAAGCCGACGAAGATCATCACCCGCACTTGGCCTACCCTCTGCAACCCCGGCCAGGCCAAGCGCTGATCTACAGCACAAGGGGGTCAAAATTGGATAAGCAAAAGGGGTCAATGTTCGGTGATGATTGACAGCGAATTGCGAGAAAGCCGAAGCACGAGACAGCGAAGAGTGCCACAATAGCTGTTCCCAAACTCAGCACGGACGTGTCACGGACAACGCTTGAAACGTCACCACGCTTTTGCTCTGCGTCCGAAGCGAGTTTTTCCGTGACGGATGTGAATCTCGGTGAGACAGCAGCAAAGGCGGGTTGGCAAAGAGTGAGATAGAGTTGCTGCACCATGGCAAGCTCGGCTTCACTAGTTGCGCCGCGACCAACTGCGATGGCTGCACCACACGTATCAGTCAGGACGGAGAATCCATCCGCCTTCAACTTCGGCAGTTCGCTCTGCTCAGGAACTGCAGCGATCGCCAGATCCATGAACCTGACGAAGTTTTCTCGTGCGTCATTCAAGCCAGCTTCAGCGCGCGCCCTCGCCTCTTTCGACCGTGTCATCACCATGTCGCTGATGCTGGCACGCGCTGTTTCCAGACTTCGGTTCGACTGGGTCAAGCGTAGTGCTGCAGATGCATCTCTATCGAGAAGCTCCTGATATCTGTCGTTAACCTTCAGCATTTGCCGGTTCTGATAGAACGTCAGACCGAGTGCCAGGATGCCGAAGACAGCCACGATGATAAAGAACTTACCGACAATGGAAACGTGTTTCACAGGCCACTCCTCTAAGCTCGGGATCACTTACGGCAGATGGATGTTCAGATTCTGATGGTTTGATGTCTCGGGTTTTAAAAAAATGGCTGCCGCCGACCTCGTAATCGACGACAGCCAAGTTGCCTGGGAGGGCAGGAGAAAAGAGTTGAAACCCCAGATGGCGATAGTAAGTGCACTTTCTGTCAGTCGCGGATCGCAGTCCCGGTTACTGGATCGAACCAGTGCAATTTCTCCAGGTCGACAGTCAATGGCAGCACCTGATTGGGTCGAGGCGTCAGCGCCGGTGGTATACGCGCCACGAGCCGGTTCTTACCCTTATTGAGAAAGTCTTCGGTATCTTCAGCATCGTTGATATTGACCGACGGTGACGCGATGTCGAAGAACACGAAGGTGTCGGCTCCAAGCGCTTCGGCAACCGGGATCTGCTCGTTGAACAACGCCTCGGCCTCGGGACAAACCTTAAACATCTCTGGGCGAATTCCAACAATGACTTGTCGCCCGGCGAAGGCCGACAGTGCCCCCTGGGCTGGGACCGAGAAGGATATTTTCGTTCCAGTTACCGCAGCTTTTAGCGACCCGCCTTCCGCCGTCAGCTCGACCCGAACAAAATTCATAGCGGGCGAACCGATGAACCCCGCGACGAACAGATTGGACGGCTTGTCGTAAAGCATCTGCGGCGTATCGATCTGCTGAAGATTACTCTCCTGTCCATTAAACACCGGCTTCAGCACAGCCACACGATCGCCCATGGTCATAGCCTCGACCTGATCGTGGGTCACATAAAGGGTTGTGACGCCGAGCCGCTGATTAAGGAGCTTCAGTTCGCCGCGCATCTGCACGCGGAGTTTTGCATCCAGGTTGGAAAGAGGCTCATCCATCAGGAACGCCATGGGATGGCGAACGATCGCCCGGCCCATCGCCACGCGTTGGCGCTGACCGCCGGACAATGCCCCCGGCTTGCGCTCTAAATAACGGGTAAGATCAAGCATTTCCGCTGCGTCGCGAACCAGCTTGTCGATCTTGTCCTTGGGCATTTTTCGCTGCTGCAGACCGAAGGCCATGTTGTCGTAAACGGTCATATGGGGGTAAAGCGCGTAGTTCTGAAAGACCATCGCAATATCCCGGTCCTGGGGTTCTGTCTCCGTCACGTCAGCGTCATCCATGAGTAGCCGGCCGCTGTTGAGCGCTTCAAGACCCGCTGCCATCCGCAATAGTGTCGACTTGCCACAACCCGACGGGCCGACCAACACGACGAATTCTCCGTCCGCGACCGAAAAACTTACATTCGCAACGGCAACGGTCCCGTCCGGAAAGGTCTTGCCGATCCCGTCGAAGGTCATGGACGCCATTTTTATGTACTCCCGCATTTTTCAAGCGAGGCAAGCCGCACCGTTTGTGCGGACATGCCCCTCGCCTTTGGTTCCGGCTTTAGCCGATGTTCACAGCCTTGCCGGTCGCGACGGATTCCTCGATCGCCGCCAGGATCTTTGTGTTTGCCAGACCGTCCTGCGCATCTGCCAGCAGCGGAGCGTCTCGCACAACGCTATCGACAAAGCGGGCAATGGATTCCAAGACAAAACCGCCGATCCGTGTCGCGCCGGTTGGTGTTATGCCGATGTAGTCATTGTATTTCAGTCCGCCGTCGACGATCTTGCGCAGGCCGCCATTATGGGTGGGGTCCGCCTGGACCTGGCCCTTTTCACCAACGAACTCGATCTTGAAATCAACAAGCGAAGGATTGTCACGCGACAGGATCCAGCTGTTCTCCATGGTCACGACCGTGCCCTTGGAAAATTCAAGCACCGACACATGGAAGTCTTTCGTATCCACGCCGGCGGCAAATAGGGTACCCGAGCGGGCAACCGAATAAACACGCACGACTTCGTCTGCGAGAATGAAACGTAGGACATCGACGAGGTGGCTGCCCAGGAACCAGAGTGCCGAAGACTTTGCAGCCCAGCTCAGCATTTCGAGCGGAACGAATGTCGTATTCGAAAGACGCGCGGTCCCGTGTTTGGCCAAGCCGATCTGACCGTTTTGGATCATGTCACGAACCTGGGCGAGGATCGGATTCACACGATTGTGGAAATCAATCATCAGCTTGCCCTTGGACTTAGCGGCAGCCGCAGCGATTTCCTCGGCTTCACGCACCGTCGTCGCAAGCGGCTTTTCGCTCAACACGTGTTTATCGGCTCTCAGAGCCGCTAGAATGATCGGCGTGTGGGTAAAGTCAGGCGTTGCGACCGAGATGGCGTCGATCTGATCGCTTGAGATCAGCTTCTGGTAGTCGGTGAAGGCCTGCATTGCGCTGTAGCTTTCCTTCATCTTCAGCGCCCGGCCCTCATCAAGATCGCAGACGCCGACCAGATCGGTCTCCGGCAAGACATTAAAGGTATGGGCATGATTGCCGCCCCAGAGACCGGCGCCGATGACGCCAATTCGCAGTCTATTCATTTCATTACTCCATTCATAAAGGAAAGCTCAGCCCTTCACCGAACCAAAGGTGAGGCCTCGTACGACGTATCGATCGAAAACAAGGAAGATGATCATCGGAGGTATCATCGCGAGCACTGCGGCGGCGGCGATGTAGTTCCAGGTCACTCCGCTCGTTGCGAAATACCCAAGTGTTCCGATCGGAAGGGTGGCGGTCGAGCGTGAGCTCAGCACCAGCGGAAAAGCGGCGTTGTTCCACGCGAACACGAAGGCGAACATCGAGGTAACAATGATCCCAGGACGAACGATCGGTAGCGTGATCCGCAACATGATCGTGTACCAACGGGCGCCGTCCACCCGGGCAGCTTCCTCCAGTTCCACTGGCACCTCATCGATAAAGCTCTTCATCAACCAGACGGAAAACGGGATCGTCAGCGTCTGTAGGACCAGGATCATCGAAAAGTAGGAACCCTGGAGGCCAATGCGCGTGATGAGGATGAAATATGGGATCAGAAACGCGACCGGCGGGGCCATCAACAGCCCGAGATACCACAACATGATGTTCTTCTTGCCGCGGAGCTTGAAACGGGACAACGCGTAGGCTGCGGGAACCGAAAAAGGCAGATTGAGTAGCACAGCACCGATCGCGACGATGAGGCTGTTGAACAGTTGCGGCGCGTTGGTGCCAGGATCGACGAGGATGTGCCGGAATGCGTCGAGATTGGGCTCGAATGTGAGTTGCGGCGGCATGGTGAACGCCGTCTCGGCCGGCCGGATCGCAAGGGCGATGAACCACAGGATCGGACCGACGAAGATTGCCAGGAAGAGGAGGCCGGCGGCGTAGGTGAGTGCCGTGTTGAAGCTCGTGTGTCGGCGCGACATTTTACCACTCCTCGTTTCGGAACGCGAAGAAGACGTACAGTGCAACGATGACGTTGACGATCAGCACGGTGATCCAGGTCATGGCACTGACCAGTCCGATGTTGAAGTTCACAAGGCCCTGTTCGTAGAGTGAGTATCCAAGGGTGCGTGTAGACGTGCCCGGTCCGCCGCGCGTGAGCACAAGCACCGTGTCGAAGGTGTTGAAGATCTGCATGAAGCGCAGCATGACGATAATGATTGCGGTGCGTTTGATCAGCGGTAGCTTGATCCGCATCAGGATCGTCCATGCAGACGCGCGATCCAGGCGCGCGGCCTCCAAAATCTCGTCCGGCACGGCCAAAAGGCTCGCATAGAGAACGATTGCAAAGAACGGTGTCCACTGCCAGATGTCGACGAAGAGGATCGCCGCGAGTGCTGTCGATGGCGAGCCAAGAATTCCTTCTGCGGGAACGGGGAGCCAGAGCGACTGCAACACCCAACTCAACAGGCCACCGCCGGGATCATAGAGGTAGCGGAACAAAAAGCCGACTACGATGGGCGCGATCGTTGTTGGCAGGATCAGCAGGGCCCGCACGATGTTCATGCCAGGCAGTGCCTTGAGCAGAATGAGCGCGATCGCCAGGCCAAACGTGAACTCAAGTGCCGTGCCAAGGATCGACAGGATCAGGGTATTGGTGAGCGCGGCGCGAAAGTCGAAAGCGTTGAAGGCCTGCACATAATTCTCGAACCCAATGAACTGGAGCGGCTCCGGGCCGATTTGCAGGTTCCAGAAATAGAAGCTCGATCTTAGGGCAAACAGCAAGGGGTAGGCGATCAGAGCGAGCAGCATCACCACCGAAGGCGCAATCAGCAAGTAGGGCAGGTTTCGTCGGATAAAGCTCTTCCGGGCGGGCCCGAGGGCTCGCGGAGAGCAAACAGTAGTCGTGTGCATTGCCAGATCCAGTTCTTCTTCACTTGGCTGCCGGCGCGATCGCTCTCGCGCCGGCCCGAGGAGAACTCTAATTAGTTCTTGGCGATCAGGGCTTTGGCCCCATCAAGAGTATCTGTGTAGCTATCCTTCTGATAAGGGATCATGAGATTGCCCTTCAGGATGCTCTCGAACAGGCTGTTGGCGCGCTCGAGGCCGGTCTTCGGCTCTTCGCTACCGGTCAGAAGCTGGTTCAATGTGAGACCCAACACGCTTTCGATGGCTGTGTAACCAGGTACAGGCGGGCGCGTGACCTTGCCATTGCCCTGCTTCATCATCGCATATTGCACGTCGAGGTAAGGATAGATCGCCTTGACTTCCTCGTCTTCATAGAGCGAAACGCGCGCAAAGTCGGAGAACTGATAGTTGAGGTCCGGCCAAAGAGCCATTTTCTTCTGCGTGGCCTTCGAGGTCGCCCATTTGATGAAAGCGTAGCCTGCCTCTTGCCGTTCCGAGCTGGATGGGATCCCAAGGCTCCAGCCGCCGAGGCTGACCGTCTGAGGCACCCCCTCGGCTTTCGGCAAGGCCGCAGTTGCGTACTTGTCCATGACATCCGACTTCTTGCCGGTCATGTAGCCCGAGTTCTTGATCAGATAGAAGTACGGGGTCCACCAGTAGAACATCCCGATATCGCCCTTGGCAAAACGGGTCCCGGCATCGAACCAGACATAGTTGATCGCTTCTGGAGGAGACAGCTTGTAGAGCTGCCTGTAAACTTCAACAGACTTGATCCAGGCCGGGCTTGTCAGCTGTGGGGCGAAGTCCCACGGAGCGGCCGGGAACGATTTGAACCAGTTCGCACCGTGGCTTGCCGACACCTGCGTGAACATGTGGACGATCGGCGACGGCTGGGAACCGCAAACAACGGTTGGAAAGAGCGGCTTGCCGCCGAAGGATTTGCCTTCCATCGACTTCAGGGTGTCGATGTATTTCGTCCAGGTCCAGTCTTCCGACGTCTCGGTCGGCGGTGCCGCAATGCCGAGTTCGTCAAAGACATCCTTGCGGTACATGACACCCTGCGCATAGGCGGCGACCGGCAATGTGCCGACCTGGCCGCGCCACATATTCGAGGAGTAAAGGACCTCGGGGATGAAGTCGGAGAGGTCGAATTCGCTGTCCTTGGCAATAAAATCGTTCAGCGAGATGATCCAGCCGTTGTCGAGATATTGCCCGAGCCACATCTGATCGACGACGATGACATCGGCGTCGGAGGTCTTGGCGACAAAGGCAGACACGAGGCGAGACTGAAGGGCGTCATAGGAGAGGCTCTCAAGTTCCACCTTGATGCCAGTTTCCTTCTCGTATTCTGGCACGAGCGCCTTCATCGAGAAGAAGAACGGGTCTTCAACGGACAGGACGCGCACGGTGTTCGCATCCTGCGCGGCACCCCTCCGTGGAATGGCCAATGATCCCGCGCCAGCCACAAGAGCTGCGACGGAAGCGCTTTTCAGCAGCTCACGTCGCGACATATTTCCGATATCGATTGTCATAAACAGCCTCCTCAGTTGCTTCGTATCCCAACCCCGGCCCTTCAGCGCAGCCCCTGGGCTTCCGCTTGTCGATACTGAGATTGTTACCCCTTATGTGCTTTTTGTAAGCAGTTAGTTTGTACCTCGCACAAACTTATGTTAGTGTCAAGAAGTTGTCGGGGCGAAAATTCCGGCCCGGTACTGCGGTTGTCATCGAGGTCCTGCTTGCATCACCGGAAAGGGCCTTATGTTGTATGGCCGTTCGATAATGTACGGGCTAAAAGGATCCGGTAGATTGGAGAAGAGAATTGAAGTTTGAGAGCCAGCCGTCCTATTCGTTGGGCCAGCGCACCCCTGCCAGCAGAGAAGTTGCCGTCGGCGAGAACGGCGGTAACGTGACACTTGTCTCCCAATCGGCGCTTGGAGCGATAAACCGCGGTCGCGTCCTTCAAGCCTTATATGACAACGGACCCAAAAGCCGGGCAGATCTCGCTCGACTTGCAGGTGTCAACCGGACCACGATAACCGGTATTGTGCAGCCGATGATCGAAGACCAGCTTCTTATTGAGGGAGATGCGTCGCCTTCCGACGTCAAAGGCGGCAAGCCGGCTCGTCCGCTTTATTTTAACCCCGATGCACCAATGCTTGGCGCAGTCCTCCTTCTGCCCGGCACGATACAAACATGCCTCGTGGCGTTAACCGGTGAGATCAAGGCCGTTGCGAAAGCTGAATTTGATACGCATGGCGACACAGAAGCATTCATCGCGGTCATGACGGAGACGCTTACTGCCACACTGTCTCAGGCCCAGCAGGCGCCGTTTGGCATTGGCGTGGCCTCTGCTGGAATGATCGACAGTGACAATGGAACCATTCTCACCGTCAATCTTGCTCCCGTTCTAACGGGACTTCCCCTCGTAGCAATACTACAAGAACGCTTCTCTCTTCCGGTTGCCATCGATCACCACCCCCGTGCCTTGCTTGTTGGGGACAGATGGTTCGGACCCGGTCGCGGTCAACAAAATTTCGCAGCGGTCTATACTGGCGAGGTTCTCGGCGGCGCCTTCTTCATCGACGGCAAGGTCTATCGTGGGCTCGCCGGATCCGGCGGCGAGCTCGGGCACACCGTGGTGCAGATCGATGGTGCCCCTTGCAACTGCGGAAAGCACGGCTGCTGGGAGACGGTCGCTGCTCTTCCGTGGTTACGAAAGGAAGCCGCCCGAATGGGCTTGCCGCATCCCAAGAGCATCACCTGTGCCAGGCTTGTCAAGGAAGCAGACGAAGGCTCGAATGCGGCAGAGGAGCTTCTCGTCCGTTACACACGGAACGTGGCTTTCGGCATCGTCAATCTGCAGCAAACACTCTCCCTCAACTCCTACGTCCTTCATGGAGACATCGCCGGAGGCGGAATGAAGGCAGCAGAGCTGATCAGGCAGCATGTAGAGCAGCTAGTGGTGAAGAGACCTGGTCAGGAGATATCGATCACGGTGAATGGTATCGGCGAAGGCCATACGGCTCTGCGCGGCGCCGCCGGTCTGGTTTTATCCAGCCACCTCAAGCTGGTCATTTGAGGCTTTGTAGCGACACCGATATGCAACGAAGGGGCTTGCGGACCTGTTGTGTCGATTCGCGCCGGGCAAGGCCTGTCCGGTAGGCTTCTTAAAGAGACTCAGGCGCGCTATCGAATTTTCTAAGGTCGGGATTTGGGCTTGCGACCGTTAAGGTAAGGACTGCCATCGTCTGCGACGGCGGCGGAAAAGAGAGAGGCAAAGAACGGAATGCAGGCCGCCCCGATCGCGCCGGCGCGAGGGCCAAGTCGAGAGGCCTCAACTGCGGCAGCCTCCAAGCCGCGCGACGGGCCAAGGATTGGCTGACTGGAAATTGCGCGTACCAGCCTGTCTGTCACTAGTTCTGGCAGCCGTCCCCCAAGGACAATCAGCGCGGGGTCGAACATCGCCGTAGCTACACGCACCGTCTCGCTGAGCTGCTTTCCGGCGCGTTCAATCCAGATTTCTAACGCCGCTTCGGCGCTATCTGGCAACCGATCGAGGTCGATGAAGTCGTGGATGGCGAAGCCGGCACTGTTGAGGGTGGCAAAAAGGTCTTGGCCGGATGGGCGCGGCTGGTCGTACGGGTAGAGAACTCCGGGCAGGCAGGCGTTTCCATTGACACCGCGGTACGGCCGCCCGTCGATAACCGCCCCTCCCCCGACACCGTGTCCGATGTGAATGAAGAACATCGGATCAGGCTGCGGGATGCGTCCGCCGAACACATACTCTCCGAGCGATGCAGCTGTTCCATCATTCTCGATGTAATAGGGCGCTTCGAAAGTCGCTTTAAAAGCTTGGTCCGCCTCACCATCATCGAAAGCCGGGAAGAAGCTGTGGGCCTTGAGGATGTGCGACATCGTGCCGAAATTGCCGGGCACCGAGCAGCCGACCCCGAGAAGGCGATCTTTAGGCGTGCCAAGATCGGTCAGCATCGCTGCGATAGCAGCCTGCGCCGCCTCTGCCACAGACAAAGCTGTGCTGGTCTCGATGTCTACAGATCGGGAGGTAAGAATCTTACCCGCTAGATCAGCAATTGCTACCTCCATTCGGGAGACCGAGAATGTTATTCCCGCGGAAAGATATCGGTCAGCCCGCAAGCTCAGCAAGCGCCGAGGCTGGCCTTGGGCGCCGGTCCGCTCGACCACCTCGATCAGAAGTCCGATCTCAATTAAGCGACCTATCAGCCGAGTGACAGAAGCACCTGTCATGCCTGACCGTTCCGCCAGGTCGACCCGCGCAATCTGCTTGCCTACGAAAATCAGTTCGACCAGTCGTCGTTCGTTCCGTGAAAGGTCCATTGGTTCCAAGCGTGTCAAATTGTCAGCAGCCAAACAGCTATTGCAATATATATTAAATTACGCAATGTAATTAATCTGTCACGAGGATCCTTTAAGAAGGCCAAACCGGAATGACCGCCAAAATGAAATGGGAGAACACCATGCACCAGATCAAACGATTGTTGAGCCTCGCCGCCGTGCTGATCGCGATCGCCTCTCCGGCCTTGGCAAAGAGTCTCGTCGTTTATTCACCTCAGGGGGAAGAGAACGTTCAATGGATAATCGACCAGGCTAAAGCCGCCGGTCACGACGTGCAGTTTCTGCGCGCACCCGGAGGAGAACTTTTTGATCGGCTGGTCGCCGAGAAGAACAACCCCCAGGCCGACGTCGTACTTGGCATGGTCGACGCGTCTATGGCTCTGCTCAAAAAGAATGGCCTGTTCCAGCCATACACACCAGCCTGGGCGGCGGACCTGCCTGCGCACTACAAGGACAAGGAAGGCATTGTCTACAAATTCTGGAGCACACCGGTCGTCATCGCCTATGAGTCTGACAAGCTTGCCGCTGAGCGGGCGCCGAAAAGCTGGCTGGACCTGACAAGGGGCGAATACAAAGGCAAATACGTCATCGGCAACACCGCCTGGCAGACGACAAGGGTCTATCTTGCCGGCATCTTGGCCCGGTTCCTCGACGACAAGGGCGAAGTCACTCAGGCTGGATGGGATTTTCTTGGCGCATTCTATGCGAACGCGATCGTTGTCGATGACGCCGATGCGCGCAAGGAAGCCTTCAAATCGGGCGGTGCGGTCATCAATCTGAACTGGTTCGGCGGCGTCATCAAGGACGCCAGGGAACTCGGCATGCAAGTCAAGGTCATTGACCCGGAAGGTGGCACGCCCGTCATCTCTGAAGGCGTGGCGATCATGGCGAGAACCGATCAGCTGGAGCAGGCAAAGGCATTCGTCGACTGGTTCGGCTCTGCCGATGTCATGGCCGGCTACGCCAAGAAATTCGGTCAGGTTCCGGTGCTGCCGGCGGCGTTGGCCAAATCACCGCCAGAGGTGCAGGCGAATGCGAAACTAGTCAAGGCGCAGCCGATCGATTGGGATGCCGTCGCGCCCAAACTGGACGGCTGGTTGCAGAAGATCGAGCTAGAAATCCGGTGAGGATGTAGGGCCGGGCGACGCAGATCGCCAGGCTTCTCAGGAGTATGTTTATGCCGACCCCGATCCTCATCATCGATAAACTGCATATTGGCTATGGCGACAAGGTTGTCATCAGCGACCTCTCGATTGAGATTCACGAAGGCGAGTTCGTTGCTCTGCTCGGGGCTTCCGGCAGCGGCAAATCCAGCGTCCTAAGGACCCTGGCTGGCTTTCATCCGGTCATGAGCGGTCGGATTATTCTTGAAGGAAAAGATATTACCATCGAGCCTCCGGAGCGGCGCAACGTCGGCATGGTATTCCAGAACTATGCGCTGTTTCCAACGATGACGGCTTTCGAGAATATCGCCTTTGCTTTGCGTGTGGCGAAGATCCCGCAGGGCGAGATTGTCAAGCGTGTCACCCAGATCGCCGAAACATCCGGGATTACGGAGCAACTGCACAAGAAGCCCGCGACCATGTCAGGTGGGCAACAACAGCGGGTCGCGATTGCGCGCGCGCTCGTCGCGGGCTCCAAGGTGCTTTTGTTCGACGAACCATTGTCCAATCTCGACGCCAAGGTGCGAGTGACGATGCGCCGCGAGATCAAGAGGCTCCAGCAGGAATTTGGCTTCACGGCGGTCTTTGTCACGCATGATCAGGAAGATGCACTCACCATGTCCGACACGATCGTCGTGCTGGCGAACGGTGGCGTTGAACAGATCGGTGACGGACGTACTCTTTATCGAAAGCCCGCGACGCCGTTCATCTGCGAGTTTATCGGCACCGCCAACGAGCTGCTCGCACCGGTTGTCGCGCAAATTCTGGGCCGCGACGTTCGGGGGCGCATCTTTGTCCGCCACGAAGATGTGTTCGTCGGGAAAGCGGTAGAAGCCGGGTTGCCGGCGACCGTCCGCCATGTGGAATTTCTTGGCGCCCACAGCCGCATCGACCTGGATGCCGGCGGACACTTAATTTCGGCCGCCAGGATGGGGCACGAGTTACCTGAAATCGGTGAGACCGTGTCCTGGACGGTCCGGCCGGGCTCGGCGCATATCTTCGAGGAAGCGGGCAGATGAACCGCGCGGCGCCCGTCGAGCGCGTAGTCTATTGGATCGGAGTGGCGGCCCTGATCTGGATCGTCATCACCTTCCTGATCCTGCCGCTAGTCGCGTCACTTCATGCGGCCTTTTTCAAGGACGGCAGCCTGGTGGTCGGCCAGATCGCAAGCGAACTTTCAAGATCACGAAGAGTGCGCGCTGCCCTTTGGAACACGCTTTGGATGACGTCAGCGACCATGGTTACGGTGACCATTGTCGGGATGTTCCAGGTCGTCGTCCTTGAATATTTTCACGTACGCGGTCGCGCACTCTTGAAAATCGCCTATGCAACGCCCCTGGTCTTCGGCGGTGTCGTTGCGGCGGCGGGCTACAACTTCACCTATGGTCCCAGCGGTGCGGTGACACATCTGGTGAAGGCCGCCGTCTCCAGCCTCCCGCAAGCCTGGTTCATCGGCTGGTTTGGCGTGCTCTTCACGCATACCTTTCTGATGACCAACTTTTACTATCTTTTTCTGCGCGCTGCGATGCGCCGCGTCGACTACGCAACAATCGAAGCTGCGCGCAGTATGGGTGCCTCGGAATATACGATCCTGTGGCGTGTGGTACTGCCCGCGATCATGCCGACGTTCCTCGCCGTCACCCTTCTCACCCTTTACACCGCAATCAGCTCTTTCGCCGCCCCTCAGGTGCTGGGCGGTCGCGATTTCCACATGCTGAGCCAGATGGTGCTGACCTTGAACAGCCTGCGCCGTCCCGACATGGCCGCCTTACTCGCGCTTATGATGGGACTATGTCTCATGGCGCTTATACTGCTGTCTCAATATTTCGAAGCGCGCGGCTCCTATGTCGGCGGCGCGAAAGCGACTGCGCCCATCCAGCTACGCAAAATTTGCAGCCCCATCGGCAATGCAGTGCTACATTTGTTTGCCTATCTTCTCGTGGCTATCTATACGGTGCCGATCGCGCTTGTCGTACTCTTCTCCTTCGCCCCTGCCGCGAGCATCGGCATCGAAGTGATCCCATCCAGCCTGACATTGAAGAACTATACCCGCGTCTTCACCGAAGGCAGCGCCTTTCTTCCGTTTTTCAACTCCATAGTGATGAGCTTTGTCGCGGTATCGGCGGCGCTCGTCGTTACACTGTTTGCCGTCCCGGTTATTCTTGGCCGCCGCAGTTGGCTGACGCGCCTTCTGGACATCACTTTCTTCCTGCCATGGGTAGTTCCTAGCATTCTGCTCGCTGTCGGGCTGATCGTCACCTTTGACTCGCCAAACCCGCTCGTTGGAAACGCAGTCCTCCTCGGCGGCTACTGGCTCCTGCCGATTGGCTACGCCATCGTCGCCTTGCCGCTGATGGTGAGGTTCCTGAGGGCCGCCTTCGTAGGAATTGATCCGGCCTATAACGAGGCCGCCCGCTCGATGGGCGCCACCGGTCTTTATCGCTATCGCCGCATCATTCTGCCGATAGTGGCGCCGACTGTAATCCTCGTCGCCGGGATGGCCTTCAACGATCTCTTGTCAGAATACCCCTTGTCGGCCTTTCTATACAACGTCAATAACAAGCCGCTGCCGATTGCAATCGTAGACAGCTCGCTGTCTGTCGATCCTGAGCAGGCGGCCCTCAACCTCGTCTACGTCAATCTGATCATGGTGTTTTCAATGGCGATCATTCTGTTGGCCGAGCGGATCGGCCTTGGCAAAGGTCCAGAAACCACAACATTGTAGAACAGGAGACTGATCCATTGGATACCTGCATCACCGTCTGGCATTGGCCGCACCAGGAGCGTTGGTACGACGAAGGCATTCGCAACTCGCTCACCCTCATTAAGGAAGCTGGCTTCACACACATCAACTGGAATCCCGACTCCGGCAGTTCGTACTGGCTGGCCGACGCCGAGATCGAGTTTACAAGCAGGATCGTGGCCGATGCTGGGCTGAAAGTGCACTCGGTTCATGCCAGCAATGGCCGCAATCCTATCACCGAGATCGGCTACAAAAACCCGGGCCCTTTCGCGATGGAGACGCGCAAGGACTTCCTGTCGCCGCATGAATGGCAGCGCCGCAGCGGAGTAGAGCTGTTGCGTAACCGTGTCGACTTGGCGGCCGCGTTCCAGTCCCCAAATATTGTTCTGCACATAGATATCAACGACAACGTCTTCGGCAGCGGAGCCGCCGAACGAGCGTTCTTCGATCCCCTTTACCAGTCTCTCGACGAGATCAGGCCTTACTGCGTCGAAAAGGGCGTCCAGATTGCCGCGGAAACTCTCCTTTGCGCCAACGCCCAGAATTTCCTCAACCTCTATGATCGATTGTTCGCTCGATACGGCAAGGAGTTCATCGGCGTCTGCTTCGATTGTGGCCACTGGGAACTGATCGAGCCAGGCAAGCTCAGCGTGCTTGAGCGTTTCGCGGATCGCCTCATCGCTACTCACATTCACGACAATTTCGGAGCAATGGATAACCATCTCTTGCCATTCGACGGACGATTAGATTGGCACACGATCGCCTCGGCGATCGCCGCAACTCCTTATCAGACCCCGCTCAACTTCGAGACGCCGATGGACCGGTATGGGATTCCAGAATCCGCCTACTATCGCCGCGCTCACAGTGTTGCTGTTAGGCTCGAGGAGATGGTCGCCGAGGCGCGCGAGAGGAAAAGCACGTGATGGCGAATGCGCTTACCCTCGACATTTCTCCACTATGTCGTGACAAAGGTAGCAGCGTTGACGCTTAAACAGTTCCGGGGCGGAAGCCGAAATGGGTCTGCTGCCGGTCGAGCCTTGAGAGATAGACGATCGAGTCGTGGACATTGGCCGGCGTAACATGAGCATCGGTGATGATGGCGAGCTTGCCGTGCACCGTGCGATGATCGAGAGAGAAGAAGCCCTTCGGCTTGCCGTCGCGCACCATATAGTCGCTGTCTGGATCGCTGCGGGAGACCTTGGTCTTCTTCACCTCCGGCCGGCGTTCCTTGTCCTTCAAGGGCTTCTGGCCGTGCAGCTTGCGTTCGGACTCGATCGCCGCATCCAGATCGGCCCAGTAGTCGGCGCGCGGCTTCTCGACCATCGCAAGATCGTATTTGCCCTTGTTGGCATTGGCCTTCAGACGGGGTGCCGTCGACCAGCCCGTGGCCGATCGCCTGTTCGACGATGTGATCGAAGATGTCCTGGGCAACCGATGTATCCTTGTAACTGCGGCGGTTCTGGGCTGAGCGTCGAGACGTCGAGCATTCCATCCGTCAGCTTCAACTGCAGAAACCAGCGATAGGCGACATTGACCTCAATCTCGCGCACCAGCTGCCGCTCCGAGCGGATGCCATAGAGATCGAGGAACAGCGCCTTGGACATCAAGGTCGGGTCGAGCGGAGGGCGGCCGTTGTCGGGGCAGTAAAGTCCCGCAACACGATCACGAATGAACGAAAAGTCGATAACAGCGTCGATCTTGCGAAGCAGGTGATCCTTCGGAACCAAGCTGTCGAGCGTCACCATCTCGAGAGCCCTCTGCTGCGGCGCGGGTTTCTTCAACATGTCCGACTGAATCATAAACCCGCAGCCAAGGCCAGGGGTTTGTCAGCAATCTGACGGCGGGGAAATCCCCGCCGCTTCGAAGTTATCTTGGAAAGGCCGGCTTACGCCATGGCCTTCTGCAGGTTCTGGTCGATCTTGTCGAGGAAGGCAGTGGTCGAGAGCCACGGCTGGTCGGGGCCGATCAGCCGCGCCAGGTCCTTGGTCATGAAACCGGATTCGACAGTGTCGACGCAGACCTTTTCGAGCGTTGCGGCGAAGCGGGCAAGCTCGGCATTGTCGTCGAGCTTGGCGCGATGCGCCAGGCCACGCGTCCAGGCGAAGATCGAGGCGATCGAGTTCGTCGAGGTTTCCTGGCCCTTCTGATGCTGGCGGTAGTGGCGCGTCACCGTGCCGTGGGCAGCTTCGGCTTCCACCGTCTTGCCGTCGGGGGTGAGCAGTACCGAGGTCATCAGGCCGAGCGAGCCAAAACCCTGGGCGACCGTATCGGACTGGACATCGCCGTCATAATTCTTGCAGGCCCAGACATAGCCGCCCGACCACTTCAGCGCAGAGGCGACCATGTCGTCGATCAGGCGGTGTTCGTAGGTGATGCCGGCGTCCTTGAACTGGTCCTTGAATTCGGTCTCGTAGACTTCCTCGAAGATGTCCTTGAAGCGGCCGTCATAGGCCTTGAGGATGGTGTTCTTGGTCGACAGATAGACCGGCCACTTGCGCATCAGGCCGTACATCATCGAGGCGCGGGCAAATTCGCGGATCGATTCGTCGAGATTGTACATGGCCATGGCAACGCCGGCGCCCGGTGCGTTGAAGACTTCCTTCTCGATGACGGTGCCGTCTTCGCCGACGAACTTGATTGTCAGCTTGCCCTTGCCGGGGAACTTGAAATCGGTGGCGCGGTACTGGTCGCCGAAGGCGTGGCGGCCGACGACGATCGGCTTGGTCCAGCCGGGAACGAGGCGCGGCACGTTCTTGCAGATGATCGGCTCGCGGAAGATGACGCCGCCGAGGATGTTGCGGATCGTGCCGTTCGGGCTCTTCCACATTTCCTTGAGGTTGAATTCCTTGACGCGGGCTTCATCCGGCGTGATCGTCGCGCACTTGATGCCGACGCCGTACTTCTTGATGGCGTTGGCGGCGTCGACAGTGACCTGGTCGTTGGTGGCGTCGCGGTTTTCGACCGAGAGGTCGAAATAGTCGATGTCGAGGTCGAGATACGGATGGATCAGCTTATCCTTGATGAGCTGCCAGATAATGCGCGTCATTTCATCGCCGTCGAGATCGGCGACGGGATTGGCGACCTTGATCTTGTTCATGTATCTGCCTCGTTCGAGCTTGATGGGCACCGGCGTCCCGGGTGGGTGATGCGATGAGGAGCGCTATAGCATTGTGAACCGGGAACGCAAAGCTGCAGGGGGCTCGACAATGCATTTTTCCCGCCATTGCCAAGTGCTGGAATTTGGTTGGTGTCCGCCTCGATCTGCCGATCCGGACATCCGACCATGAAGACAATCTTCGTTGTTATCGCAAGCCTTATCGCCTTTTCCGGCATCGGCCATGCCACTGACATCATTGATCCCGTGAAGGATATCATCGAGGCAACCAAGAGCAACTGGGCCGACAATAACAGCGACTGGACCGACATCTTCGATGCGAGCCGGCTTGACCATCTCTACAGTCGCGATTTCGTCGCGAAGTACCAGGCGGCGGCACAGCTTCCTGCCGTTGCCGTGCGCCGTGTTCTTCAGCGGCGGTTAGACCGTTCACGCCACCTTCGACCTTAAGCGCTTGGGCCGGCCGGCCTCGCATGGCTGCGTTCGCCTGCACTCCGACAATGCCGCCCAGTTCTTCTCGCTGGCGCACAGGCTGGCCTCGCCAATACCCGCGTCGTGATCACGCGCTGACCCCGAATTCGGCAGCTGATCCCGTTCTATGCGCTGATCATCCGCTCCAACTCATCCATGTCCGGGACGATGATATGTCGAAAGTTCTCGATGCGAATGACACCGCTCTTGCGCAGCTTGGTCAACTGGCGGCTGACGGTTTCAAGGGTCAGACCGAGAAAATCGGCGATCTCGGCGCGGGACAGCGGCAGGTCGAAAGAGGTGGTCGTGGCGGTCTGCGGTTCGGCGTGGGTGGCGATGAGGTGGAGCAGGCTTGCGACCTTCTCCTCGGCGGTGCGCCGGCCGAGCGTCAGCATCCATTCGCGCGCGGCGTCCAGCTCCTTCAGCGCCTGATCGTACAGGCTGCGCTGCAGCTTCGGCGTCTCCGATATCATGCGGTCGAGCAGGTCGCGGGGGAAGACGCAGATTTCGGCGTCGGTCGCAGCCTGAGCCGACAGCATGCTTTCGGGCACAAAGGGCCTGCCGACGAAATCGGGGGCGAATTGCAGGCCGACGATCTGCTGGCGCCCGTCCGGCATCACCTTGCAGAGCTTTACTACCCCGCGCATGATGTTCGAATAGAAAGAGCTTTCCGACCCTTGAGCGATGATCTCGCTGCCGGCATCGACCGTGCGGCGCAGCGAGTGGCGGCCGAGCTCTCGGAGTTGGCCGCTCCACAGCGCGCCGCAGACGACGCCGTGCCGCGCTTGGCAGGAAGCGCAAGCGACGGGAGCGCCGGCGTCGGAAACCTTACTGCGTGCAACGTCCATTTCCTGATCCCTTCGAAATCCGCGTGTGCCGGGTGTCGCTGCGCATGCCGGGCATGCTGGGCATACCCTAGACGATTACGCCGCGATTGCGGGTTCGGCTATCCCGATTTCTTTCAGCGCGGCTTGATGATTATCAATTTCGCCGGGACCGCGAGTTGATCCAGATCAAAGTTTCGGTGCCATGGCTGTTTTTGGATAGCGCCTGCCTCGACACGAGGCCGTCCCGCACAATCCTTCAAACTTGAACGACGGAGCAAAGATCTTCCAATGCTGGGCGACGAAGCCGACGACGTCTTTGCGCACGAGCATTTCCCAAATTGCATGCCGGTTACTCGCGACGGGGAAAGGATTCAGGTCGAAAGGCATGCGGGTTCCTTCAGCTGGGTCGCACATACTCTCTCTAGCCGGTTTCCAGTTGACAATCCGGTATGTTTGTGCGACGTACGTACGAACACGATGCGCGCAGCTGGTGCGGCCCGAAGGCGATCGACGCTGTGTCAGATGACCTCCTGAAGGAACGCGCGGATGACTGTCTACCTAATCGGAATAGACGGCGGTGGCACCAGCTGCCGTGCTGCAGTCGCCGGTGCGAACGGGAGTATCCTTGCGCGGGCTCAAGCCGGGCCAGCCAACATTCTCTCCGATCCGGATACGGCCCTCGACAACATTGCCAGTGCGACCCACGCGGCTTTCTACGCAGCTGGAATCAATGCGCGTAGCATCGCCTCGGCGCGTGCAGTACTTGGGGTCGCGGGCAATAATGTCGGCGAGGCCGTTCACTACGTGAAAAACAGGCTACCCTTCGCCCAGGCGGACATCGAGTCAGACGGGCTGATCGCGCTACAAGGCGCGCTTGGTGATAAAGACGGAGCCGTCGCCATTTTAGGAACAGGCACGATCTACATTTCCCGCCACCGCGAAACGGTGACCTACGTCGGCGGATGAGGCTTTACTGTGGGCGACCTCGGCAGCGGCGCTCGTATTGGACATGCGCTTTTGCAAGAAACGCTGCTCGCATATGACGGCATCCACGACATGTCCGCGATGACCGCCTCCGTCCTTGCGGAATTCAAAAATGACCCACGCAATATCGTCGAGTTTGCGCGGCAGGCAAAGCCCGGCGCCTTCGGCCGCTATGCGCCGCGCGTATTCGAGCACATGAAACAGGGCGATGCCGTCGCCGCGCGCCTGTTGCAAGAAGCCGCTGTTTCAGTTGACGAAGCACTCGATCGTCTAGTCGCGCAAGGAACGCAGAAGATTTGCCTGCTCGGGGGATTGGGGCCGCTGTATTCGTCCTGGATCGCTGCACGGCATCAAAGTCTATTGGTAACGCCCGAAGGCGATGCACTGAGCGGGGCCGTGGCCCTGGCTGTGTCGCGCTTCGGGCATCTGAAAGCGATCGAATGAGCGACAGGCTTGCGGCCATGCTTCCAGTATGGGGCACAGACATCAAGGGCGCCGGTCCGCTCTATCAAAGGCTTCGCCTGGCGCTTGAAAAGGCGATCGTGTCGGGTAAACTCAAAGAGGGCGACGTTCTTTATCCCGAACGAGACCTCGCTGAACATGTCCGCGTTAGCCGTGTAACGGTCCGCAAAGCAATCGACCATCTCGTCCAAGAGGGATTTCTGGTTCGCCGGCGCGGCTCAGGAACCTTCGTAGCCGGATCGGCGGTCCGCGCAGATCAGCCTCCGTCACGCGCGAACCTTTTGACGGGTGGCATTTCCTGGATTGGATCGGGCACGAAAGTCGAGTGCATCGAGCGCAGCACGTCCCATCCCGCACCAGAGGAGATGATGTCACTCGGCCTGTCAAGCGACAGTCGCGTCGTGCGCATCACCCATTTGCGGAGCTCGGCGGGCCAGCCGCTTGCGATTGAACGCATATGCATTTCCTCCGAGTTCCTGCCCGACAAAGGTTTTCGAGGCAAGCAGTCATGGTGATCTTGAATCAAATTTGCACAGGTTCTCCAATCTTATGGTCGATGTTTTCCGCTCGGAAACCTGCTGGGCTTTAGCTGAGTGGGACCAGCGCGTCATGAAGATAGCAATGCTCTCGCCGTTTGAACGAACCTGTCTCCATTGGATATCGAGAGGCTGGACTGTGGCTGATATAGCGTTGATCGAGGGAAAGGATACCGCTGAAATTCAGGCGTGCGTGGAGCGTGCGGTTATTTCGCTCAAAGCCGACTCGGTGGAACAGGCGCTCGAGAAAATAAAGCTCACGCGATCAGACTGATCGCATCATGGTGGAGGGCGCCGGACGCTTTCACCTTACCTTGCATGCTGCTTGTAAATGCACCGTTTTTGGCGAGGTCAGGCGCAGCAAGGTCGCGCCATCGGTTTTGAAAACACGGAGACAATGGCTCCTGCGGTCGGTGCGGAACGTAGCCGAACCGAGGTGGCCAGGAAAGCAAACCAATCCGCGGTTTCCCCGCTGAAAGGTCCCACGCCTTTGAGGAGCCATGAGCGGGAATTGGCCGGCTCCCGCTGGAGCCTCTCTAAAGTCGCTCGGTCTTTCCCGCACACAGTGCCGCTCCTTCCAGCTCCCATGACCTCATGGTCCGATCACCGTCTTTGAATTCGACGGTGAATACAGCGTCTTTCTCTCTGCCGAGATCGATGCCGACGACGACCTTGAGATCGTCCATGAATTCTTTCCCTGGCCGGCTCATTGGAGGCGGCCTTGCCGTTGGCGTGCCGCTTGCGAGCCGCATGCCGCAAGGGAGGCTTCGCCGCGATCGGGCAGATCATTGCATGATCCGACAATTGCCGGCCGCGCCCTTGCAGCCTTTGCTCTTCGCGGCGCGAGGAAGTGTCCGCGAAACGACGGGCAAGGACGGGCAACGAGGGCCGATCGCCGGGCGATCGGAAATAAAATGAAGAGAAGGGACATAGAAGCGCTCCGCGAACGGGTCAGTTGCGCGGCCGTTCTCGAAAAGGCGAGCTTCGCCATCGACATCAAGGAAAGCACCCGGCGGGCGATCAAGTTTCGCCGTGGCGGTGAAATCATCATCGTCACGCATGAAGGGCGTGGATGGTTCGATCCGCTCAGTGATGCGAAAGGCGATGTGTTCGGGCTTGTCGAGCATCTCGATCATGTCGGATTTCGCGAAGCCGCCGAAAGGGTCGCGGATCTCGTGGGGTTCACGATCACCGAGCCGGAGTGGCAGCCGTTGGAGCTTGATGGAGGATGCGACCTCTCCCTCCCCGATCGTTGGCAGGCGCGCCGCCGCTCATGGCCCGGATCGTCGACATGGCGTTACCTCAACGGCGAGCGTTGCCTGCCCGCGCATTTACTCCGCAACGCGATCAAAGGCGGCTTTCTTCGAGAAGGTCCGCATGGCAGCATATGGGCAGCTCATTCGGACAAGACCGGAGTTGTGACCGGCTGGGAGGCACGAGGGCCGCAATACCGGGGCTTCTCCTCTGGCGGAAGGAAGGCTCTCTTTCGTCTCGGGTCGGTTACTGCGTTGCGCCTGGCCGTCACGGAAGCTGGGATCGATGCCATGAGTCTCGCGGCGATCGAGAGGATGTGGGAAGGCACGCTCTATCTCAGCACCGGTGGCGGGTGGTCGCCGGCCACGCAAGCCACGCTGCGGGACTTGGTCTCCCGACCGGATACCCGGCTGTTCGCTGCGACGGACGCCAATGCACAAGGCGATCTGTTTGCCGAGCGATTGCGGGCGCCCGCCGAGGATACCGGGTGCGACTGGACGCGGCTGCGCCCGCCCGAGGAGGACTGGAACGAGACCCTGAAGATTGGGGAAAAGGAAAAACGGGAAAGGAAAGAGGCGTGCCGCATTCGCACCGCCCGCATCAAGGGAGGCTTCGCCCGGCGGAGCCGGCGTGCCTCTCTCGCCCGGCATTGGAAGCGTCCTGCGGCGGCACGAGTGTCGTTCCCTGCCCGCGCGTCCGGGACACCCGCGCTGCCCTTGTCGAGCACTTCAAGGAGGAGCGCTTCGTGCATCAGTCTGCCCTCTTCGCGCCCGATGACGCGAAGCTGGCCGAGTGGCTTGCCAAGAGCACGGAACATGGTGGCGAGGACGGCGAAGCCCCCGCCGACGGGCCGGTCGGCGGCAGCGAGGACGGTGAGCCGTCGGTCGAGGACGAAGGGGAGGCCAATCCGCGTGTTCCGGAAGCCGAGGACGACGGCAACGCGGCGGACGCCGAGCAAGAAGAGTTGGACGAAGCCGACGCTGACGTCAGCGCCAATGGCCTCGAGACCGCTTACGGGATCGCCGCCGAGTAGCAATCTCCTCACTTCGTTTCGACCGATACCGCCGCCGGCCATTACCGGCGGCGGCTTTGTTTCCACACATCAAAACAGGAGAACGAAGATGTCTGCGTCTTTGGTTTATGAGCTCGCCCCGAGTGGCTCGATCGTCGCCTGGTGCGACGGCACGCCTCGCCCGCCGCTACAGCAAGGGAGGCTGATCCGCTGACCTGCCACGTTGTGTTAGTCCATTTGGGACTGGAACTGGTTGCGCCTGCCTAGTTTATCAGCGAGATCGGTACCTCATTGCCGATTGCACCATGAGGCCGTTCTTCGTTGTAATCTACGCCAATCCTCCATCGTTTCGGGCGCATCCGCAAGTGTTAGAAACCAATGCTGGTTCAGACTTTCCGCGCGGAAGCGGCTATTGAGCGCTTCAATGAACGCATTATCGGTCGGCTTGCCTGGGCGTGAGAAGTCCAAGGTCACCCCCTTGGCGTAGGCCCAAAGGTCAAGATCGCGGGATACGAACTCCGTCCCCGCGTCGACACGGATCGTCTTCGGATAGCCGACGTTTTGGCACACCCGTTCCAAGGTTTGCACGACATCTTCACCTCGATAGCTGTGGCGTGGATCTAGCACGGGAGTGTATAACGCGAGAAGGTGTCGACCATCGTCACAACGCGCAGTTCTTTCCGGTGGCGAGCTGATCGTGAACGTAGTCCATCGCCCAGACATCATTCGCTCCGACAGCCATTTGCCGATCCTCGCGAAGTTTGGCCTTTACCCGGCGCTTGGGCGTCTTGTTCCGCAATTGCAGGCCCAAGTCCCTGTAGGTTCGCTTGATGTTGGTACCCCAACCCTCACGTTCGAACAGCACGTGCACGCGACGATAGCGGTACAAATCTCCCCGCTCGTAGCGCAGCCTTCATGACTTATCCGATTGGAAGCCTGTCGGAGCGCCTCTCCAACGCGGTAGTGATCGGGGCGGCTTCCGACAACGCATGTCGGAAGCCCTACAAAACCCTGCGAATAGCGACAACAGCACATGTGCAATCTCAATGGCTTATCGGCGCAACCTGACTGGCACGAGTAGTGCTCAGAGTAAGCCGGGTCGCTACTGACCTGTTCCGATTTCGGGAGATCAAGTGACTATGCACACTGTGCCTTTTATCAAACGGGTGCCGGACATTCAGGCGCCTGATCGTCGTTCCGGAAAGCGGACAATTGATGGAGACCGGCCCCGGTCGGATCCGCAATTGCAAAGAGGCTGAACCTCCGGCGCCTGACTTACAGACGTCGCTTGCATGGCCCCGCGGCGTCTAACGCGGAGAAGCATAAGTCGTGTTCATGGCTAATGGGAACTCTTTAAAGACCTCCATCTGCATCAAGGCTCGGCGTCTTCCTGTCACGACGGAAACATCGCTCCCAAAAGAAGGACACTCGCAATGGCCGCCCGCACCCGCAGAAGCCATTTTAGAAGACGAGATCACAAGCGTGGGTCCAACAGACGGAACATGCCCCGCGTTTCGAAATCGAAGCAACTCGACCTGATACTTCACACGCTCATCCCTGGCGCACGAAGCGTCGGATAACTACTGGTGGAGAATGAAAATGACCTCCAGCTTAAATAGCGGCTCTCCAGCCCCGTCGATCAACGTGCAGCACTGGCTGCGCGGCGATCCGCTTTCCAACTTCCAGCTGGGCAAAATATACATCCCTGTGTTCGTTTCGACTACCTGCAGTGGTTGCGGGCCGGCGCTGGCCCGCCTGGCTCCGTTGCAGGAGCAATACCGGGACATCGGAATTGAGGTCATCGGCATTGTAGCAAATAAGCGGACCGCAACGGTTGACGAGGCCCTAGCTGAGGTGGACGCATGGGTGACCGAATGGCTCCCGAATGCGAACATACGGATCGGGTTCGACTACTCAGGCGAAATGGATAAGCATTGGATGGATGCTAGCCTGACTTTCCATGTTCCACAGGCGTTCGTTGTCGACCGAGACGGCAGCATCGTCTTTATTGGTCCTCCACATTTACTCGATGAGGTTCTGCCAAAAGTGATTGACGGCAGCTGGCGCGCCAGCGCTGAAGCAAAAAATGCCGAAAAGGAGCGGGTTGCTGCAGCCGAGATCGATGCTCCGGAGAACGCGTTGCGTCGTCGAATCCGGGCGGCGACCGATATTGAGGATTGGGAGACGGCGCTCTCGGCCATTGAAGAGGGCATCATCCTTTTCCCGGACAACATCAGGTTCCACCAGAAGCATGTCGAGATATTGATTGGAGTAATGCGCGACATGGAGGCGGGCTGGATAGCATTAGTCCAATTTGCTCGCACTGCAATTGAACGAAACTCTGACGATTGGCTTCTCGCGGCGATGCAAGACCTCTTCGGTCCAATCTACGATTACTCGGGCCTTCCATTGGCCGAACGCTTGCCACTGGGCAAGGATCTCTCCGAACGAATCCAGATACTGTGTCCGCAGCTGGATGCTCTCTCACGCGCTGAGTCTTACGAGACGATTGCCTTTTACTACCATGAGAGCGGCGACAAGGATCGCGCGGTGGATTTGATCGAGCAGGCTCTGAATTTGGTAGACGGAGCGTCTCTCCCGGACGTCGAGAAGCACGAATGGATGGTGCATTTGCTGCATACCTTGGCGGAGTATAAGGGAGAGCAGGTTTGTTATGGGGGGATTTGTGCGGCTCCGCGAAAGCAGTGTTGAGATAGGAACCTGTTGGCGCTGCTCAGACAGCGTCGACAGGAATTCTAACGAACCATTGGAGCAAAAACGCATGTTTGATCCGACCGGATCGCCCGCGTTTCGCGCGAGCTTCTGCATCGGACAGGTTCGCGGATCTGTGGGCCCGATCCCGCGGCTTCGCACTCGAGTGTACCCCGAAAGGTGGTGGCTCTGTGCCAGAATGTCATGTCGAGCTAAGGGAGCTCCTGAACGGCGCATCGCGGGTTGCCCAAAGCCAGAAAGTCCAAACATCTCCGGACAATATCCAAAACTTCACAAGCAAATACCGGATCTCGAAGACGCGACCCGCAATCAGGCGATTTAAGCTCGCTTTAAGAACGAAAGCCGCGTGTCTGGCTCAAAGTCTTTTCCATTCTCAATCTGTATCCGCCGCAGCGGGCGCAGTTGGCGGGTCAAGCGAGCTGAGGTGGACGCTGAAGATTGGGGAGAGACGTCACGATGCCGCGCGGCTTGAGGACAAGCAGTCATGACTTGTCGGCTCACGAGAGATCCGGCGCGTGTCAAACGACAATTCGACCGCGGCGCGCAAGCTGGTCAAAACGGTTTAAGACAAGGGAGAATAAAGTTTCTACGCAAAAAAAGCAAGGTCGCTCTCACCAGTGCATCTCGTCGGCGAACGCTCTTTGCCGCATTAATATTTGCCCTCATTTGCGGACGATCGGTTGAGGCCGACGCTCCTCAAGTCATTAATCACGACGAGGTCCGAGGGTTTCCCGACAGCACCTCCGAATTCCTCAAGACCTACCAGCCTTACCTCAAAGTCTATAGCGGCTGTGTGCCTTTCCCGGCAGTAGATGCCGCCGGCAACGTCAGCGGCGGTCTGAAGCCATCTGGTTTTGCGTCGGACGGGTGCTCAAAAAACCTTGGACAAATTTATGTCAGGGCGGATGAGTTTGAGGGCGAGTGCGCGGTCATGTATTCTTGGTTCTTCCCCAAGAACAAGATCGGAGATTGGCCAACCGATGTGGGGTCTCGATATGATTGGCAGAATGTCATCGTATGGCTATCAAGTTGCGACGGCCAAGCGCACGTCAACGCGGTTAGTTACTGGAGCAATCGTGGTTACCATACGACGACAAAGCCGCACATGGATGGAACCCATCCACTGGTTGCGTATCTGCATGACTATTCAAGCGGGCACATAGTCGTGGGCACGAGAACCCGTGGCGGTATGCAGCCTGCGATCGGTTGGCTCGATCTGACCTATGAAGCATCGCACACGCTCAATTTGTATGACTTCGGCGTGAGCGTGCCGTTCATCACACGCAATTTTTATCAAAATCTGACTAGGGCGTATTATCGTTGATGCTGGGGTTCCTTGCGGCGCTAGAAGATCGCGTATGAATTCGTCTGCCTTCCAAGCGCAGGGATAGGCGCGACCGCGGTCAGTTCCGGCCTTCTTCTGTCCCGCGTGGTGACAGCAAGGCGAGAGATAACCCGCTATCCCGGTCGCATGGCCGGCAGATTAGGCGTCGGACCGAGCGCATCGCGGTCACGGAGAAAGCCGCGCTCCACTCGCACCGCTGGGTGGGTGGCGCTGGACCGGCGATGAACAGCTGTTTCGGGATCTCATCGAGCGGTGCACCTTCGAGCGACGAACGGAAATCGCTGCGCTAGCTCGCAAGCTTAAAAACGTCAGGAGGGGCGATCGCCGCCATGCGTCTGACGCTCGGCGATGACACGGATGGTGCGGCGGCATGGGCCCGGCCGAGAGGGTGCGTTTTTGGTGCGGGCTGATGCGCTGGAGGAGGAATGCGGGCTGTCGGTCGCAGAGGTTCTCTCCTTCGGGATTTCGGAGTCATAGCCCGCCCCGCCGGTCTGCCCTTCGTTTTCGCTGCGGTCTGAACCGGCGGCCGGTCGTTTCAAGGCCGCTGGCGCGCCGCGGAGCGGCCGGTGCAGCCTTCCTCGCAAAACGGGTTCGCGCCCTTCGCAGGGCTTTACCCCCGCTTGTCCGCAAACCCGTTTCGCTCTTCCAGCCGCCCCGGACCCGTGAAAACGCCCGTCCTCAGCCGGTTCCTGTCGACCGCATCGAAGGGCAGACCGGCAGGGGCCGGAGCCGCTTCGGTGGAAACCACGAAAGGAAGATCCCATGGCCAAGCCCGTAACCACTCGACCCGCAGGCCGCGTCGTGCCGCTCCGCAAGGGCGCCACCCTCGAAATGGTCAGGCTCACATGCCCGGACACCGTCCAGGCAATGCTGATCGCCGAGAGCTTTGGAACCGCCGCGGTCGACAGCGACGGCATCCGTGAGCTCCACGAGCGCCTGATCATTGAGACCGCCGACAGCCTCTCGGACGGTCTCGGCGAGAAAGCGATGCAGATCCATCTCCAGCGTATCGTCGGGGCCTATGTCGGCTCTGCGCACGGAGCCGGCCAGTTCTACAGCCGCGCGGTATCGGAGGCGCGTGACGCCACCGCGAAATCAGCAAACGATGCCCGTGACGAGGACCTCGACGGCCCGGTCGGTTACGACAGCGCCGCCCAGCGCAAGCGCGAATTCGCCGCGGACATGGGCATACAGTCCCACGCCCTGCGGATGGCCGCTGAAGGTGCAGTCGCTGCTTACAGCCACGTCATCGGCGAAGCCTGGAAGCCTTTCGACCGCCCGGTCGAAAACCCAGGCCAGTCGCTCGACCGCAAGGCGGCCGAGGCGCAGATGGCAGCTCTCGGTTGAGCCGCTTGTCGGCGGAGCTTCGGCTCCGCCCTTTCTTCCCTCTCCCTGATCATTAGGCCGGTTCCTTTGGGACCGGCCTTTTTCCAGGTCATCAGAAGGAAGAGAGAGGGAAGAACATGGACCTCGCTCGCCACGCGATCCCGTCCCGGTCGGCGGTCCTGCAGGAGCCGGTTGCCCGCCGCAACGGCTTTGCCGTCCTCCACTCCGTTCTGGCCGTTCCGGTGCCGCGAGCCGCCTGATCACTCCTGCCTTCGGACCTCCGCGACGGGGTCGCGATGGCGCGGCCTCAAACGAAGGATAAGGACATGAGCAGGAAAGCCGAAGGCGAACGCGCCGACATCTATGCGCGGATCACGGATAGAATCGTCGCCGACCTCGAAAAGGGTGTAAAACCCTGGATGAAGCCATGGCATGCGGCCAACACCAAGGGCCGGATTACCCGGCCGCTGCGCCACAACGGTCAGCCCTATTCGGGCATGAACATTCTCTTGTTATGGTCGGAGGGGATGGCGCGCGGCTTCACTTCACCCATGTGGATGACCTTCAAGCAGGCGCTTGAACTGGGGGCGGCGGTGCGAAAGGGCGAGACCGGCTCGACAGTCGTCTTCGCCAGCCGGTTCACCAAGCCCGAGGCGGACGGCAGTGGTGGAGAAGTCGATCGGGAAATCTCATTCTTGAAGGCTTACACAGTGTTCAACATCGAGCAGATCGCCGGACTGCCCGAACACTATCATCACCCACCGACCCCGGTGCTCGATGCGATCGAGCACATCGAGCACGCCGATCGCTTTTTCCGCAACACGGGCGCTGTCATTCGGCATGGTGGCGCGCAGGCCTATTATTCGCCGGTCACGGACCACATCCAGATGCCGCCGTTCGAGACATTCCGAGACGCGGCGTCCTACGTGGCCACGCTCAGTCACGAAAGTTGCCATTGGACTGCGCGCCCCGATCGCGTCGATCGCGATCTTAGCCGCTATACGAAGGACAAGACCGAGCGGGCTCGCGAAGAGCTGATTGCGGAGCTCGGGAGTTGCTTCCTATGCGCCGATCTCGGGATCGCACCGGAGCTGGAGCCCCGGCCGGACCATGCGTCGTACCTCGGCTCGTGGCTGAAGGTTCTATCCGACGACAAGCGGGCCATCTTCCAAGTCGCGGCGCATGCCCAGCGTGCCGTCAGCTTCCTGCACGGTCTCCAGCCCATTCAGGCCGACGAGAGAGCGGCCGCGTAGGAGACGTCAAGGTCGGTCGTTGTCACCCGCAACGGCCGACAGCTCTTTCGGCGCTCTCTCCGCGAGCGCGTGCTCATCGGACGTGAGGTCCAGCCTCCCCCAGATCGATGTTTTCCGATCGTCGGCTTTCAGCTTTCGGGACTGCTTGATTTCGACGGTAAACGGCTTTGTCTGCTGACGCATAGATCCTCCAGGCGACGAATCGCGGCCCGACAATATTGCGTTGATGAGAGGAGACAACTGCCCGGACGGCCGAGTTTGTCGCATCCGAAGCCGACGCTATGCTTTAGAGACCTGGGGAACGGCTTCGCGGCCGGGCTGTTCTGCCGGGGCAACGCACGGCGAGGGCCATGACCAAGTTCCTTCCACCGCTGTCATAGGCCACGCCCTCCGCGGGCTCGATGAGGCATGTCTGATCGGAGACCGGCTTCGCCTCGATCGTTCTCCCGCAACGGCCGTCCGCAACTTTCTTCCCCAGCGAACTGCGTTCGCATTCCTCGCGCGACAACAAAGTTTCTCCCGACCGCCCTCCATTTCATTACGGCCTTCCAGGTGCGGTCCGATCGTCCCCGATCCTTGCGACAGCCATCGAGGCCGCGAAGGGCGCGGCCCGAAACAACCGAAAGGAACAGACAATGGCTACCATCGGCACTTTCACCGCAAACGAAAACGGCTTCACCGGCTCGATCCGCACCCTCGCACTCAACGTCAAGGCCCGCATCGCCCGCGTCGACAGCCCCTCCGACAAGGGCCCGCACTTCCGCATCTACGCCGGCAATGTCGAGCTGGGTGCGGCTTGGCAGAAGCGCTCCGGCGAGAGCGACCGCGACTATCTCTCGGTCAAGCTGGACGACCCGAGCTTCCCCGCCCCGATCTACGCAACGCTCTCCGAGGTCGAAGGCGAGGACGGCTACCAGTTGATCTGGTCCCGCCCCAATCGGGATTGAGATCCCAACAAGGCCCCGCCACCGAGGCGGGGCCAACTGGCCGCTTTAAGGAAGCCGGCAACGGGCGTCGAGCCCGCGGCCGACTTTTAGGGTGCCATACGGAGAGGTGGGGGTCTGCTCATATCGGGCCTATCGTGCCGTGGAGCCGGGACAGCCTCAAGGACGAGCGGTTCCCCCAAAATGCCGGCGCATTTCGGCTCCCCCACTCACCGCCGCTGGCGGTCGCATGCGCGATCCTTGACCCTGACCCACCGCCACGCCGGCGGGCGTCATCTTTCTCAAACATCAAGGAGATGACGATGATCGAACAACAAATCGAAGAACTGCGCGCCGAGCTGAACGCTTGCATCGAGCCTGCCGAGCGTCGCGAGATCGAAGCCGAGCTCGGAATCGCCCAGGCCGAGCTGATCATGATGCTTGGCGAACAGGATGGTTCCATCGACGCCGAGCCGCCCTTCTGAGGGCGGCATACCACCAGCACTGGGGGACCGCCGGCATCCAGGATCCCGAGAGGGGCGATCCGCTGCGACTCTCCTTTCGATCTACCGTCATCGACATCGGGGATGTTGCATCCCGTCCGTCGCCCGCAACCAGCCGGCGCCAGAATTTTCCCCGCCGTATTGCGGCTCCTCGCGTGCTAAATTCATGGCGCCGGCAGGTCCTTCACTCTCGTTTCGTCCTTTCAGGTGCGTCCCTCCTTGTCCGCCATGCGGCCTATCCGCGCGATATCCGCATTTCGAAAGGAGAAAATACCGTGCAACAGCTCGCTCAGTTCCTCACCGCCACCGGCCGTCGGCTCCGCACCCTCGGCAAGGTGATCTGTCACTACTTCCGCAAGGGGAAACTCGGCCTGAAACTGGCCATCAAGATTCCGTTCTTCGTCGAGATCGAGGCGTCGTTCGAGACCGACTGGAACCGGCGCGAATAACACGCCGTGGGCCGCTTCAGCGGCCCCTCCTCTACCAGCTGGAACGCGGAACACAATCATCGTCAGCTCGGCGAATATCGGCAGGTTGTTTTTGGCCGATAGCCGCGACCACGTTTTTGCTTCAACAGCTCAAGGAACAAGCGAACCGCTTCCTCCTCCCGTTCGAACACATGCTGCTTTTCCTGTCCACGCTTGCCGATCTGTCCCCATCGCCGGGTCAGGCAGGCCTCTCCGAACATCGTCTGCCCGATCTCCATGGCATAATACCGCGCCATGTTCTTGGCTGGATCCGTTCGTTCGACATAGAGCTGGTATGGTTGCGAAATCATGCCGGCATGATCCTCACACGGCGCCGCTACGTCCAACGACATATGTGAATCCTACAGATACGACCGATTCATTTTCGTGAAGAATGGGGCTTGGGCGAGGCGCCGATGGCGCACGGCTCTGGTCGCACCGCGACCGGAGCCCGCACGCGGCCTCCGCGCCGCCGGGTTACGATCCTCTCGCAGCAAGAAGCATGCCTCTGCGAAATCTCATTGTCCGGAGACAGCCGGAGCCTCCCGTCGCCATCGGAGATGGCAAGCGGTCGCGTCCCTTCAGGACGCGGTTCTATCTCTGACGTCCCATTTTGCACCCGCCGTTCCGCGTCAAGGACATCGCGGCCCCTCCAATTTCCCCAGCGCCGCAAGCGGCACAGAGAAAATCGGTTCCTCCGCTCGCCGCAGCGCGGCCGCGTTCCGCGGTCCCTGACCCGTCACGGGCTACAGTGCGGACACCTTTCGTCAGAAACGAAAAGGAGACCCTGATGACAAAGCATCAAATCACTCAGCCGGTTGGAGACGACCAGAAGCTGCCGGTTCAACAGCCGGATTGGCTTGAAAGTTTGCGCGGAAATTTCGATGCGGAAGTGCGTCTTCCCGCCGATATCTCGCGCGAATTTCTGTCTGCGGCGCTGCTTTGGGCAATCGACAACAAGGTCGATTTCGGATTGTTCCACGAGGCCGACGAGATCATCATTGCGCATTTTGGCGGTGATGAGATCTACCTCCCGTCGCGGTGGTCCGACAAACGATGGCACATCGGCCTCGAGGACAGAGAGCCCTTCTTCGATCCCGCGGATTGAGGTCCAGACTCGAGGCGGCTTGCCGCCTCTGGTCTTTGTCTTACCCTATGAGCCCTTCCAGCCGGATCGACCGAGCCGAGCGGCTATGAAAGGGGGGCTCTGCCGCCCCTCTCAATCTCACCCCATGAAGGAAGGGCAATGCCCCTCCTTCAATCTAACTCTAATGGGAAAAGGGGACGTTTCGATCCTCCCTCCCCAAACCCCTATCCCTCTCCCGTGCAGGAAAAACGATGATGGTGTCACAGGCCCTGCACCATCCGTGTCGCGCCCCATCCCATGACCGCGCGAGGCCTTCCTTGATCAAAACATCGCCCAGCGAGTTGCCCGCGCGAGACACGGTTCGCAGTTTGCGTCCATACTTGTCTTCGTCACGGAACCCGGCAGCCAGAGAGAATTTTCCAGCGTTGAGCAGCGTCAGCAGGCGGGATTTTGCCGCCTCACCCTTTGTCCGTTCCGCCTCGCACCGGGGCGGGCTGAGTTCAGGCGTATCGATGTCGGCGATGCGGATTTTCTCGCCGTTGAACCAGAATGTGTCGCCGTCGACGACGCAGTTCGCTCGATGGCTTCCGTCGCACATCGAAAATGCGGTCGACAATGAATCCGTCGTCGGTTCTTGGCCAAAGTGGCGAAACCGGGGAGAGCGTCGGCGCCGCCATAGGCAAGCCAACCTCCAAAAGCAATGATCACGGTGCATAGAACTGCCGTCGAGCGTTTACGCCATCTGTTCCGGCCAGATCTCAGCAATCCTCCACCCGCGCGCTGCCGATCGCGGCCGCCTCCGGCCTTCGTGCGGCTCTCTGAACGGAACCACATTCGATTTCGCCACTATCCGATCCCTCGTTTCGCCTCACCCTATGTCTGACTCGGTTTCATCTGCGTTTACGGAGGAGCTTGGCTCCGGGCTGCGGTGTGGCCGGCAAAATGGTGCGCGAGGGGCGGGGAGCAGTCGATCCCGCCTCCCCTTCGTGCCACTATGTTGAGGCTCCTGCGGCTGCCCTGTTTTCCTCCCGTCACGCAACGAGAATTCCCGAAATCTCGCCCGTCGGGCGTCGCTATGCTGATTTCTCCGATACTCTTCATTTTCCTGGATCAGCCTTGCTTGTTTGCACTGCGCGCCGGCTTGGATCATGCAGTTGGCGTATCGCCGATCATGTGAAACCTGTTCGTGCCGACGCATGCCTTCATGTCGCCGCGCCGGAACCAGATAGCTCGTCCGCATCGGAGCGGCGCGTTTCCTGGGGTGAACACGATCTGCTCGTCGGCACGCATGCGCAGGACTTCGTGGGGCTGGATGAGTGGTCTGGCAGCCAACTGCTTCGAGCGCGTTCGCGATGATCCCTTCGCTTGGAAACTGCGGCTCACCTGGTCGATCTCGACCGTGGTCATGCCGCAGCGTCGGGAGATGTAATCGGCGGTCTCGGGATCGTTGATCGCGGCAAACGAAATCCAGCTGGCACTCTCGAACCACTTGCTTGCCGCGTCGCGACCGCCATAGGTTTCGCGCATCTGGCCGATCGACTGATAGATCATCGTGAGCGTGATGCCGTATTTGCGGCCGGCGTCGCGCGCGGTCTCGATGATCCGCATGTAGCCGAGGCGGGCGACCTCATCGAGGAGAAACAGCGCGCGCCCCTTTATTTGTCCGTCGCGATTGTAGATCGCATTCAGAAACGAGCCGATGATGACCCGCGCAAGACCCGAGTGGGTCTCCAAGGTCTTGAGGTCGATGTTGATGAAGACGTCGGTGTTTCCCGCCGCGATGTCGCTGGTCGAGAATTTCTTTCCCGACACGAGGGCGGCATAGTTCGGATAGGAAAGCCAATGTGTCTCCTTGACCGCATTGGCATAGACGCCAGAGAAGGTTTCCTGCGTCATGTTGACGAAGGCTGCGACGTTCTCCTTTACGAAATCCGAGCCGGAATTGTCGTAGATGTCTTGGAGCCGCTTGCGCAATGTCGGCTCCGGCTCCGAGAGATTCATGCGCACCTGCCGAAGCGTCTGCTCCTTCTCGTCCGTGTGACCGGACAAGCAGACATCGGCGATGAGTGCCGTCAGCAGCTGGAGCGCCGATGCGCGAAAGAAGTCGTCACGGACACCACGCGCGCTACCGCTGTCGCTCATGATCCATGAGGCCACTGAGGCAATATCCTCTTCCTTGGTTCCGCCGAAACGGCCGACCCAATCAAGGACGTTAAAGCCAGTGGCCGGCTTTCTGGGATCGAGAATGAACACGTCCCTTCCCGCTCCGCCGCGATGCCCGGAGACCATCGGTGCGACCTCGTTCGATGGATCCAGCACGATCAGCGTGCCGCCCCATTTGAGTGCCGTCGGGATCGTCACCGACGTCGTCTTGAAACCGCCGGAACCGGCAAAGACGATCCCGTGCGACGAGCCGAACGAGCCATCGAAGCACAGCAATGGCGACTTGCCACCGACGCCCCACGTCTCGGCGCTATCGGCTCGAAACGCTTGGCTCCCGACACTGTCCTTGTCGACCCGATAGCGCTCGCCGATGACGATACCACCGGCATCGGGAAACAGCTTTGCTGCCTCCGTCAGTTTCATCCAATCCGCTTCGCCATGGAGCGCCCGCTTGCCCTGAATGCGTTTTGGCTCGGCCCTTGCGAATGCCGCATTGCCGATGAGCACGACGCGGAGTGCGAAGCAGGCACACATCAGTGCTACGCCCGCTCCGATCGCCGTCGCTGGATCGAGAAAGGCCAAGACCGTCTTGTCGGCCGGTACCGACTTCATGAAAGAGGAAAGGCGCATTGTTTCACGGACTGCTGCGATCAGGATCGTCCCACTCGATCCCGCGACGACGCCCCAACCTGCCTGCTTGATATTGATCGAACCGGCGGTCGCGAACAGGGACAAGATTCCGACCGCGGCACTTGCGAGATAGGGAAGCGCGATCCCTGCCCGCCCCCATGCTAGTCGCGCGGCCTCGGTCTTACCGATACCGGAAAGCCACTGCTCGATCCCGGTCATTCCGATGACGACCAGGATCATCAATGTCCCCGGTACGACGACGAGCGCAATCCTATTGATCGTCATTGCCGAAGGCCTCCACGCCGATTGCCGTGAGCCTGGACCGCTCGGTATCGTCACTCTTGATGCGGCGCGCTGCATCGATCAGCGCGCCCAGCAACAACGCTCGCTTCTCGTAGCGCAGCCCTGCCTTGACGATCAGGCCGCCGAGCTCGATCTTTTCGCGCGTGTCCTTCTTGCGGGTGTCGGATGTCATCGTCCTCGCCATGCGCTCAAGCCTTGCCAGCGCTGCCCGCGCCCGCGCCAGACGCGTCCGCCGCGATCGACGCTTGTCCGCTGCTGTCGCCGGCGCCCTTCGTCCCTCCGGTCGTAGTGCCCTGCCCTCCGCGAAATCGCTTGGTCAGTTGCTCAAAAGCTGCCTGAAGTTCCGCCTCGTCGATTTCGATCTCGCCAAGGCCCGCCTTGAGCGCGATGCGGCCGATGCGTTCCGCTTCCCTGGTCTCGGCGAGTTTGAGCTGTTCCTGCAGCTTGGCGATTTCGTCGCGAAGTTTCGCGGATGGCTTCTTCATGTCCGTCTGTCTCCCTGGCTGCGAAAGCTTGTCTTTCGAACCCAGTTTCCGGAACTTAAGTAGCGAACGCACTACTGTGAATCCTACAATCGCCAAGGGCGATGCTTTCGGGAATGATCCCGGCCGTTCCGAAGGAGCGGCTTCCAAGGGCGCAATTATACGTCGCTGATGCGACGCCCTTGCTTGAGGCCTGGTCAGGCCTCCCGCTCCCGACGAACTCATTGATTTCGTACGCAACCGGGAGAGAACTCCGCCGTGGCCGTCCCTCACTTCTCCGTCAGCGTCGTCGCCCGTGGCGCCGGCCGCAGCGCCATCCTGTCGGCGGCCTACCGTCACTGCGCCAAGATGGAGTTCGAGCGGGAAGCGAGGGTCATCGACTACACGCGAAAGCAGGGCCTCCTGCATGAGGAGTTCGTCATTCCGGTAGACTCGCCCGAATGGCTGCGTTCGATGGTCGCCGATCGTTCGGTCGCCGGCGCATCCGAGGCCTTCTGGAACAAGGTGGAGGGGTTCGAGAAGCGGTCCGACGCGCAGCTCGCCAAGGACATTACCATAGCCCTGCCGCTCGAGCTGACGGCTGCGCAGAACATCGCGCTCATGCGCGACTTTGTCGAGCGGCACATCACCGCGAAGGGCATGGTCGCCGACTGGGTCTATCACGACGCGCCAGGCAATCCGCATGTCCACCTGATGACGACGTTGCGCCCACTCACCGAGGACGGATTCGGGTCGAAGAAGGTCGCGGTACTCGGCCCGGACGGCAAGCCGATCCGCAATGACGCCGGCAAGATCGTCTATGAGCTTTGGGCCGGTAGCACTAAGGATTTCAATGCGTTTCGCGACGGCTGGTTTGCCTGCCAGAACAAACATCTGGCGCTTGCCGGCCTCGATATCCGCATCGATGGCCGTTCGTTCGAAAAGCAGGGTATCGACCTCGAGCCAACCATTCACCTCGGCGTCGGCGCCAAAGCCATCGAGCACAAGATCGAGCAATCCGACCACAAGTCGGAGACCTCGACTCCCAAACTCGAACGCATCGAGCTTCAGGAGGAGCGCCGCAGCGAGAACGCCCGCCGCATCCAGCGTCGTCCGGAGATCGTGCTCGACCTGATCACGCGGGAGAAGAGCGTCTTCGACGAACGCGATGTTGCGAAGGTCTTGTATCGCTATATCGACGATGTCGCTCTGTTCCAAAGTCTGATGGACCGCATTCTGCAAAGTCCGGAAGCGCTCCGGCTCGAACGCGAGCGAATCAACTTTGCGACAGGTATTCGGACACCCGCGAAGTACACCACGCGCGAGATGATCCGCCTTGAAGCTGAGATGGCCAATCGCGCGATCTGGCTCTCCGGTCGCGCCTCTCTTGGTGTGCGCGAGGCGGTTCTGGAGGCGACCTTTGCGCGCCATTCCCGTCTGTCGGACGAGCAGCGAACGGCGATCGAGCATGTCGCCGGGGCCACGCGGATTGCTGCTGTCATCGGCCGCGCCGGCGCCGGCAAGACGACGATGATGAAGGCTGCGCGCGAGGCGTGGGAAACGGCCGGCTATCGTGTGGTCGGCGGAGCGTTGGCTGGCAAAGCCGCTGAAGGTTTGGAGAAGGAAGCTGGCATCGTTTCCCGCACGCTGTCGTCGTGGGAACTGCGCTGGAATCAGGGCCGTAACCAGCTCGACGACAAGACTGTTTTCGTACTCGACGAGGCGGGCATGGTGTCGTCACGGCAGATGGCGCTGTTGGTCGAAACTGCGACCAAGGCCGGCGCCAAGCTCGTCCTTGTCGGCGATCCGGAACAACTGCAGCCGATCGAAGCGGGCGCCGCCTTCCGTGCGATCGTCGATCGCATCGGCTATGCCGAACTCGAGACTATCTACCGCCAGCGCCAGCAATGGATGCGCGACGCCTCGCTCGATCTGGCGCGTGGCAAGGTCCGCAAGGCTGTCGATGCCTACACCGCCCATGGTCGAATGATTGGTTTGAGACTGAAGGACGAGGCCGTCGAAAGCCTGATCGCAGCTTGGGACCGGGACTACGACCCTTCGAAGACCAGCCTGATCCTCGCACACCTTCGCCGCGACGTCCGAAAGCTCAATGATATGGCCCGCGCCAAGCTGGTCGAGCGTGGCGTCGTCGCACACGGATTTGCGTTCAAGACAGAGGACGGAACCCGCATGTTTGCGACCGGCGATCAGATTGTGTTCCTCAAGAACGAGGGCAGCCTTGGCGTCAAGAACGGCATGCTCGCAAAGGTGCTTGAAGCCGTAGCTGGCCGGATCGTTGCGGAGATTGGTGACGGCGAGCACCGCCGTCAGGTTACGATCGAGCAGCGCTTCTACAACAATCTCGATCACGGCTATGCGACGACGATCCACAAGAGCCAAGGCGCGACCGTCGACCGGGTGAAGGTACTTGCTTCCCTGTCGTTGGACCGGCATCTGACCTATGTGGCTATGACTCGCCATCGTGAGGATCTCGCCGTCTATTACGGCAGTCGCTCCTTCGCGAAATCCGGCGGCCTCATCCCGATCCTATCGCGCCGAAACGCCAAGGAGACGACCCTCGATTACGAGAAGGCGTCGTTCTATCAGCAGGCTCTTCGCTTTGCCGAGGCCCGCGGCCTGCACCTCATGAATGTCGCCCGGACGGTCGCGCGCGATCGCCTCGAATGGACCATTCGGCAGAAACAGAAGCTGGTCGACCTCGGCGCCCGTCTTGCCGCAATTGCAACGAAACTTGGTTTCGTCGGCAACTTCAAAAACTCCCCAATCCAGAACCCGATCAAGGAGGCCAAGCCCATGGTGTCAGGCATCACCACCTTCCCGAAATCGTTCGAGCAGGCTGTCGAGGACAAGCTCGCCGCCGACCCCGGCCTCAAGAAACAATGGGAGGGCGTTTCGACCCGCTTCCATCTCGTCTACGCACAGCCGGAAGCCGCCTTCAAGGCAATCAATGTCGATGCGATGCTCAAGGACCAGTCGGCCGCGCAGACCACCCTCGCAAGGATTGCTGGTGACCCCGAAAGCTTCGGTGCGCTGAAGGGCAAGACCGGTCTTCTTGTCAGTCGCACGGACAAGCAGGATCGTGCAAGAGCCATCGCCAATGTGCCGGCGCTCGCCCGCAATCTTGAACGCTACCTTCGCGAGAGGGCTGAGGCCGAACTGAAACATGAGACGGAGGAGCGGGCGGCCCGACGGAAGGTTTCGGTCGATATCCCAGCGCTCTCGCCAGCGGCGAAGCAAACACTCGAACGCGTGCGCGATGCGATCGATCGCAACGATCTTCCGGCCGGGCTCGAATACGCGCTGGCAGACAGAATGGTAAAGGCTGAACTCGAAGGTTTCGCGAAGGCTGTGGCCGAGCGTTTCGGCGAGCGGACCTTCCTGCCACTGGCTGCGAAAGACACTGATGGCAAGACCTTCGAGACCGTCACGGCGGGTATGACCGCCGGACAGAAGGCCGAGGTCCAGACCGCCTGGAATTCCATGCGAACTGTTCAGCAACTTGCTGCTCATGAGCGAACGACCAAAGCGCTCAAGCAGGCCGAGACGCTGCGTCAGACGAAGAGCCAAGGGCTCTCTCTGAAATGACCGATTTGATCGAATCGCGCCGGGCGATGACCACCCAACGACAACGAGCTGCCGTGATCCTGTCGGCGGCGATGTTCGCCGCTGTCGTGCTGGTGGCGACTGCGCTGGTCGGCGGTTACCGCATCAATCTGACACCGAGTGAGCCGCTCGGCCTGTGGCGCATTGTTCCGCTCCATCGCCCGGTTGCTGTCAATGATTTGGTGTTCATTTGCCCACCGGAAACTGCGGAAATGCGGGAGGCGCGAGCCCGGGGCTATCTTCGTTCCGGTTCATGCCCGGGCGGCGTCGCGCCGCTGATCAAGACGGTGATCGCCGTTTCGGGACAGCATGTCGAAATCGGCGTGTGCGTCAGCGTCGATGGGCGATTGATTGCCTCTTCCAACTTCGCGCCACGAGATGGGAAGGGTCGGCGACTGATGCCGTTTCCGAGCGGCGACATACCGCCGGGATATGTCTTCCTGCATTCTGCGTTTCCCGGCTCCTACGACTCCCGTTACTTCGGCCCGTTGCCCGCTTCGGGCATTCTCGGCCTCGCGCAGGAGGTCCTCACCCTTGCGCCGTGATCAAGCTCAGTCGGTTCTGCTGACTATCGCCTCGATCGCGATCGGCCTGGTGGGCTGGAGCGGCAATGTGTTGCTCCTTCCTGTCGCGTTAGGGTTTCCTGTTCTATGGTCGTTGGCGCGGACGAGATTGCTGGCGGCGCTTGTCTCGGCCGGATACTTCCTGGCCGCGTCCCGTGGTCTGCCACAGGGCGTAGCGGCCTTCTATTCGTCCGATATCTGGCCGGGCTCGTTGCTCTGGCTATGCGCGTCCATGAGCTTTATCATCGTGCATGCCATCCTCTGGACAAAGCACGTTGGCGCTCGTCCGTTCCGCTATCTCCTTGCGGTCGTCATCATGGCGATCCCGCCGTTCGGTGTCACGGGCTGGGCGCATCCTGTCACCGCTGCGGGTGTTTTGTTTCCGGGATGGGGATGGTGGGGACTTGGGCTTATGACAGCTGGCCTTGCGGGCCTCGTAACCCGCATTTGGCCAGCTGTCGCCATCGCCTTGGCTGGCTTTTGGCTGTGGTCCGCCGCAGTCTGGACCGACCCGAAACTACCGCAAGCCTGGCGCGGCGTCGATCTGGAGTTGGGCGTTTCGCTTGGTCGTGAAGCCGGTCTTCAACGGCAGCGTGACATGATTGCAACGGTGCGTGGCGCGACCGGCGATGGCGCCCTCTATGTGGTGCTGCCGGAAAGTGCGCTCGGCTTCTGGACGCCGACCGTAGAGAGGCTTTGGACAGACGTCCTCCGCGACGGCGATGCGACAGTCATCGCTGGCGCCGCGGTGATCGATGCCGGAGGCTACGACAACGTCCTTGTCGCGATCGACAGGAAGGGCGGCCACATTCTCTACCGCGAGCGCATGCCGGTTCCCGGATCGATGTGGCAGCCGTGGCGATCCGTGTTCGGGGAGCGCGTCGGCGCCAAGGCCGATTTCTTCGCAAACCCGGTCGTTTCTGTCGGTGCCAGCCGTGCAGCCCCTCTGATCTGCTACGAGCAACTGATCGTTTGGCCGATCCTGCAGTCCATGCTTGACGATCCTGATCTTGTCGTCGCCGTGGGAAACGGTTGGTGGACTGATGGGACGTCGATCGTCGCCATTCAGCGCGCCGCTGCCACTGCATGGGCAACGCTCTTCACAAAACCGCTTGTTATTGCCTTCAACACCTGACTCTCTAGGAGACACCATGCTCGACCCCGCCCTGATAAAAGAATGCGCGGACCCTTCCCTCAAGCCCGCGCTCATCGAGCAGTTCGTGATGGCAGCGGGCTCGGATGATCCCCTCGCCGTTACGGTCAAATCGGGCGGCCGATTGATCCTCGTTCCGAAAGCCAGAACGGCGGACGAGGCAATGGCGATCGTCCGGCAATTTGCTGATCAGGCCGTCGTCCGCGTCGGCCTGACGCAGTTTCCCGCTGGGGTTGGAGCCAAGGAAGCGACCGATTTAAAGCCAGGTTTGGTCGACTCCTGCCAGAACCTTCGCAAAGGCACGGCGATGTTCGCCAAGGTCCTTAGGATCGTTGCGAAATGGTATGGCAACCCCACGAGCAAAGATGTCTTCCCGCAGATTTTCGAGGATGCGATTTACGCATGGAAGACAAGTGAGTTTGAGGGCTTGAGCGTGTTTCAGGCGGAGGATCCTGGCATACCCATCGAAGCGCCGCAGCAAAGCGATAAGGAAGTGGATGGCGAGGAAGCGACGCCGAAAGACTTACAACCAGAGACGATGCAGGATGTTAGGCATGCGGGGATACGGATCGATCTTTCCCGCATTGGTCAACAACAGCGTTGAGTTCACCTCGCATTGGCGAGGCATGTTCCGGCCAAGCCAAAGTTTAGGCGACTCCAAAGCATGAAATTAATGCCCTTCCAGATGCCTCGTCCGCGGTTGTAATGGGGGCGAGCCAGTAAAACCCGCGTACTGACGGGTTCCAGCTATGAAGTTGCCCGACAAAAACCCGACAGGATCTGAATTCTGCTCGCTGAGCCATGAACTCGCGTGGTTGCGACCAAACCGCTCATTCGTCCAGCCTCGCAGCCGCAACCGCGTGCGGCATCAGGAATGTGGCAATCTGCGCGATGACGTCGATCAGATCGCCAGGATTGTGTGCAACGCCTTCAATGAAAGCACGCCATTGTCGCTGCTTTTGCTGGTCCTTGGCAAAGGCGTCCGTTAGGGCGTCCGGCAGGTCAATGGGGATCGGTGTCTCGCGGCGATCAAAGGTAGCGGCTATTGCGCGCGCCAGCCGATCATCGCTGAAGTCGAAAGACCTGCTGAGGATCCAGATGTCGTAGAAATCCTTCATGCGGCTGTTTACTCGCCCCAGCATCACCATTGCCTGGAACTTCTCGGCAATGACCGTTTCTCGCGCATAGGCCCGAAGCCGCGGCATCGGAAAATCGAGCATGGAAGGATAATCCAAAACCTCCACCCCAGGCTCAAGCGCATCGCCAAAACCGATGTCGATGGTCAGGTTGATCCGGGCTCCGCTGATCGAAGCGATCACCCGCAGCCTGAGCCCACCATAATCCAGTGCCTCGCGAATACGATCCACATGCAGCGTATCAGCGTCGAACGTAACGCCATCGTCGGCCTCTTGCGCCAGAATTTCCCGAAATGTCTCAAGCATCGGGTCCGGACTCGGATCACCGAAACCCAAAAGATCCAGGTCGCGCGTGCCTCGGTGCGGATTGTCGAACCAACTCATCATCAACATCGCCCCTTTTAGAACGAAGCGATCGGCGTGGGGCGACTGGCTAAGCCGGAACAATAACCGTTCAAGGGCGAAACGCGTCAGGACGAGATCGAAGCTTTGCCCGCTTGCCTTGGCGAGTTGCAACAGGCGGGCGCGCACCGAGGCGCCGACGTTTCTGATTTCTTTAGCCATTGGCGGTCAGCGCCTCGAGATACGGCCGGATCACAGAGCCAACGCCACCGCGTTCGGCCTGGTTGGCGATTTCGCCAGGAGTAGCCCTTCGTTGCCGCAGCGCCTCCTGCAGCCCTTCTATCGCTACCGAAAGGCCGATCTTGTTGCGATATCGAAAGCAATCGGCAATTGTCTTGGCGATTCCAAAGACCCTCACAGGAACGCCTTCAATGATATGGGTTTCGACGCTGTCGTTGAGAAGGCTGTCTGTGAAGCGCACGATGCGCACAGCGGGGGCTTCCAGCTTCGGCGGCCAGTCCTTACGGCCTATGGCAAGCCAGATTTGTCCGGGGAGCTGATCTGTCAGGCTGTGAAATGCCAATGCCGAAACGAGGCAGATAACGGCTTTGGGCGCGCGTTTGGCAACCTCCGCCAGGCTGTGGCTGGCGTCGAGCTGCGCATCAGGAAGTTGATAGAGACCGCGGGCAAGCCGCAGCACTTCACCATCTCGTTCCATTCGGCTCATGGTGGCAGCCGTCACCCCTGCGTTCCGCAGTTCGACGAAACGTGCTATTCCGCGCTCGGTTAGCACGGTCCGAGCGATTTGGCGTTGCGTGACTGAACTGGGCATTGATATAAAAGCTCGGAGAATAGGATCTATTATCCTAGAATTTGTATCACAATCCCTGGGGCCGAGAAAGCCCTCGCATTATGAATTCTTCACCACGACTAATTGCCTCGATGGACAAAGTTGACAATTCTAGTGGTCGCCTGGAGTAAAGATGTAGCTTGCGGCGAGGTCCACCATGCGCGCAGTGAGAGCCGGATAACCCTCGACGATCTCGTCTGCGGCAGCGCCTTGCAATTTCATCGCAGCGATTGTTCGGACTCGAGAGGAGCACAAATCTCAATTCCACTTGGCTTGCTTCGACGATTTCCCGTTGTCTCGGGCCGGATTGAAGCTGCTGAGATCCCAGATTATGCGCCTGTTTGCGTACTCACTTGGGTCTCACCAATCGGTCGCACTAATTCGACGTGGCTGACATCTAATGCTTGAGCCAGTTCATAAATCGTAATCACAGTTGGGTTGCGACGACCTCGCTCCAGGCTACTAAGATATTGCTGGCTGAAACCAGAACGCGCCTCGACCTCTTCCTGTGTCAGGCCTTTCTCCCGACGCAGGCGGGCAAAATTCGAGCCGACCAGTTTGCGCATGTCCATGCGCCGAAAGATCGCCGTTTACACACTCGGAGTTTATCAACTAAAGTATGTAAAGCTCCTTCCCGTAAATGCCGGCAAATGCGGGCGGGTAATGGGTTTAGTTGTCGATAAAGCATCAGCACGTTGTCTGTAACTCAGAGATTTCGGATGTAACGGTGTCCCATTTGATGTAGGCGAACCTTCGGGGCCGCTTGGAGAGAGAATGAAAGTTTGGGAGAAGCGGGTGAACAAAGCGAGCTCATCCGATGCAAATGGTCGAGAAAAGGAAAGAGAATCGCGCTTCAGCTCGATGCAACAGTCGAAGCTTGAGGCGTTGGCTGTCTCGGCAATTCTCGAACACCGCCTCCTGATCGCCGCCGACGAAGCTGTCTATGAGGAATGGGCTCGCGCGACCGCAGACCCATCAATTTCCGCCGCCGTGCTCAAGAGCCTGCAGGAGGAGTATGTCGCGCGCCAAAAGAAATCTGAAGTCCAGCAAGAAGAACTTTCGGAAATCATCGATGCGTTAGGCTACGTCCCCGATGTTCCACTCGATAAACATGAATGACGGTCAAACCAACCCGTGATCTTTAGCAATTGCGACGAGCTGTGGGACGGTCGCAGCCTCAAGTTTTTCGCGCGCTTTATCAAGGTAGTGCTGCACTGTCCTCGGGTTGATCCCCGTTAGCATTGCGGTTTCCGGAGCGCTTTTACCCTTTGCCGCCCACATGAGGCACATTGCTTCTCTTGGTGAAAGCAACCGTCTCGGAGCGACAATGGTCGTCGCAGCGATAATCTTCAGGCAGTAATGGATCACCAGCACCGCTCGGATCGCTTGTTGCGCATCCCGCAGTTTTGAAACGTCAGCCGTCGGCGCCGAAGATGCAAACGTCAGCATCATCGTCGACCCGAAACTTCCTTCGACGGGGATCGTCACCCCACTCCGAATTCCGTACTCGATCGCCTGGTCCCGAAAACGCCTGAGTTCGGAGGTTCCACGAGCGGGCCAATCGTCGGCCGTCCAGGAAAACATTTCCATGCGACGCTTGGCTTCAGTAACGACCGGGTCGATGCGGGAGTAATGGCCTTCGAGATAAACACCCTGCCATTCCTCCGGATAGGAGTTGAATGTGCGGATTTCCAACCCCTCAGTCTGCAGATAAGCAAAACGGTCGAAGCCGCATGCGTGCGCAAATGTTTTCAAAGCACTTCTGATCATACGTTCATCATGCGCGGCTTCTGTCATATCGATGAGAGAGCGAAGGTCACCGTCCACTAACTTTTCTCCTTTTTTCGACGGTGCAAGCCTCCCACTCGTCGCGCCGTTCTGACGCCGCGAGGTACCGGTTGCCACCGTTCGGCTAGCCGGAACCACATGGGACATTGGACGATACGGCAGTTGCTTCTACGCGAAGCAGATCCACGTTCGTTGCATCGCTTAGGTCTATTGACCTCTGCCGGGTATTCAACTCTTTCTGATCTAAAGACAATGATTTTTATAGTGATTTTTAGTCACACCTGCGCCCCCGCGCGGAATGTACTTGCGACGTTCAGCGACAAGCGAAAATCTGGGCGTCCGTTAGCTGTTTAGCGGCCGCTATAGACAGAATGAAAGATAACATCCTGATCGACCAACACATTGAACTTGTAGCCCGGCCGGATGCGAATCGTCGGCTGAACGTTCAGATTCTTCGAGATCGTCTCTTCTACTACGCGGCCAAATGACGCGGCAAAATTCCGTCTTGCTGCATCCGAAGCCGTGTCCTGCGTCGCGAGCGTCGAACTCTCAGGCATCGACATATCGGTACCCGCCCCGATGATTGCCACCAGGGCTGCAGAACCGAATGTTCTCCAGAGATGTCGGTCGACCTTGTCCTGGAAGCCGCCATAACCTTCAGCGTCAGTGCCCGCCATACCACCGATGTGCAGGGTAGACCCGTTCGGAAAAATGAGGTCCGTCCAGACGACGAGTACCCGTTCCTGGCCGAAAGACACCTTGGAATCGTAGCGACCGAAGAGCTTTGCGCCTTGCGGGATGATAAGGCGATAACCGGTTGCGCTGTCGTAGACATTTTGGCTGACCTGAGCGGTAATGCGCCCCGGTAGGTCGGAATTGAGGCCGGTGATCAATGTCGCCGGGATGACTGAACCGCGCTTCAATTCGTTGGGTGACATCTGCGGCACGACCTGGTTCGGCAGGTAGCCGAGATCCTTGATGTCCTGATTAAAGAAGTCCTCCTTCGACGTCTGCCCGTTCTGATCGACGTTCTGCTCCATCAAGCCTGATTTCATGGCCGCGCCATAAAGGTCTGAGGCGCTGCTCGTCACGGCATTTGTCGGCTGGCGGACGGTGTCATTGGTGGAGATTGCAGCCTTCTCGACATCGGAGATGTCTACCTTTAGCGGCGAATCGAGCGCCGTGGAACGGGCCTGGAGACGCGCCATCCGTTGCCGCTGGGCTTCGCGCATATATTGTTCATCCTGCTCTCGCTTCAGGCGTGCCTTCCACTCCTCTTCGGATTCGAGCGTTTGTCGGCGATCTTGTCGATCTGTTGGTTGGCGCTCGAAAACCGGTTCCTGCTTTTCCTTTTTCTCCGCAACGACTGGCGTCGGTTGAAACACCTCCTGCTTTTCTGGGTCACCGATAATGCCGTCGGTGACACCCCGCTTAAGCTGATCGCCGAAACTGGTCGCAGGGCTGTTGGAAGCACCCTCGATGTCGCCATGATTGAAGGAAAGCCCGCGCAGTGACAGACCAATCACGACCACGCCGACGAACAGCACGATGACGATGATGGCGACGATGATCGGCAGGCGGTTGAGCCGGCGCATGCCATTCTGATCGTCGGCCTGGGCTGACGCGCCAAGTTGGAGCGACTGGACCATATTGCTCTCCGTCAGTTACGCTGCATGATCGAAAGCGGACTAGCCGGCGTGGCGCCTGCCGCCGTTGGTGTATAAGCACGTCCGAGAGCGATCGAAGGCGTCGAAACCCGCGCGAGCAGCTGCCCGGCGAATACCTCAATTGCATAGGCAAGCTCGACCGGCTTGATGTCTTTGGCGACTTTGCCGTCCCTGACGACCGTATAACCCCGCCCCTTCAGGGCCGCCTCGAGGGCGGATGCGAACTCCGATGCGTCCGTCTCCATTTTGATCGTGGTCGTAGCACCGGCCGGGCCGATCTGTTCGGCCAGACGACTTGCCATGTCGCCGGCGATGGCGCTTGCAGCCGGTCCGGTGACGGCCACAGGTGTGGAACTGGTGGTCAGTGCGTCGTCCGCCGTTTGGCAACCGGAGAGCAGCGCGCCCACGACGAAATATGTGAGAAGCTTGCGCATGGTTCAGCCTCCCCGCCGGATGGTGATCTTCTGCTGCCGCCAACCGACACCAGAAACGAGGATCGCCTTGTCGATCGCATAGTCGACGGTCATCATGTCGTTCTTCATGCGATAGTTGACGATGCGATTTTGACCGCCGGAGACGACGAAAAGCACAGGCGCATCCTGGCCGGAGATCGACTTCGGGAACTGGATGTAGGTCTTCACCCCGTCCGAATAGACCCGCTTCGGTTTCCACGAAGCACCGCCGCTGATTGAATAGGAGAAGTTCAGCTTGTCCGGCGCCACGCCCGGAATGCCGCCCGTTTCGAGACGGGTGTTGATGTCGGCGAGCTTGGTGGACACGTCTTCCGGATATTCGAACCCAACGCGCGCCATGTATTGGCTCGGATGGGACTTGAGCTGGATGTGATAGGTGCGCCGCGATGTCGTCACGACCATTGAGGTGAGAAGGCCTGGCTCCGACGGTTTGACGATGAGATGGATCGCCTGTCCGCCTGTGGCCCCCGAAGTGGCCGGCTCTACCTTCCAGCGCACGGTGTCGCCGACCATAACATCGCGAACGATCTCGCCACCCTGAAGTTCGATGTCGCAGACCTGCAGCGGCGAGCAGACGACGGAAGGTTGCGTTTCGCCGAACGGGAAGATCACCTTTCCGTCCGGTCCCGTCGTCACCAATCCCGGCGTGCCGCGCCACTTTTTGGAAAGATTTGTTCCTTTCACCTCGTTGCTCGTCATACTTTGCGCCTGCGCGCCCGCCGCAAGCAAGAGTCCGGCCATGCAGCCGGCGGCCGCGATCAATCCCGTTTTTTTCATTGAAAGAATCCCTACCCTTAAAGCTGTGCCGTCCAGTCGAAATCCCGGACGTAGAGGCCGATCGGATTGAGGCGGATCGTCGCCTCATCCTGTGGCGCGGTGAGCGTCACCGTTGCGATCCCGCGGAACCGCCGCGTGCCGGTTTCCTTGCCCTTGCGGTCCCGCTCGTATTCCGTCCAGTCGATCTGATAGGTCTGGTTCGAGAGCGCCACGATGTTGTTGACCTCGATGGCAACGGTCGAGGACTTTGCCTTCTCGAACGGAGAATTGCCTCGGAACCAGGCGTTGACCTTCTCCGTCGACGGATCGGAGGCGCGAAGAAGAGCGTAGGTGCGGTCGATATATTGCTTCTGCACCACCGCATCCGGCGTAATCGAGCGAAAGCTCGTGACGAAGTTGCCGAGTGTGGCGCGCACCACGCGGACATCGGCATACTCGATCTGCTCGGGGAAGCCTGCGGTGACCGCAGTTCCGAGCTTGTCGACCTCGACGATGTAAGGCACGAGCCTCACTTGCGTGCTGAGATACATCGCGTAGCTGAAGCCGATGACGGCCATTACCAGACCGAGGACACCAACAATCCGCCATGCGGCGGCTGCCTTCACATAGGAACCATAGCGTTCGCTCCATTCATGGCGGGCGGCAAGGTATGGGTTTTCCGGGGCGCGGTTCGCTGCCATTTATTCTTCCCTTGTCTCGATTACGGTTTGTCGTTGCGTTCGGGAGGAGGCTTCGGTCCGCTATGACCGCCGCGCTGTTCATCGAGCTTCGCATTGGCCAGTCCGAGAATGGACCCGGCATAAGCGCCCGGAGAGCCGATTGCCTTTTCCTTCGCGGCTGATCCGGCTGCTTGCGCGCCGGAACTGAAGCTCGCGCCCATGCCGCGAAGAGCGGCACCTGCAACGGATGAACCAGCAGCTCGTGCGGCTTGCGCGGCCGCAAAGCCTGCGCCGGCGGCGCCGGCGGCGAGGAAGCCAGCGCCTGCGGCGAAAGACGCCGCCTGCCCGCCGTGGCGGATCGCTTCCATTCCTCCGGACACCGATGCGCCCTGAACAACGCCCTGGATGATGTTCGGGACATACATGGCGATGATGAAGACTACGACGGAAATACCGGCGATCGCCAAGGTCGTAACGAACTGGTCCGATGAGGCAGTCGGAGCTTGCGCAAGGCCAAGCAGGACGTTCGATCCGATCTTGGCGATCATCACCAAGGCCATGAGCTTCATGCCGACGCCGAAGGCATAGACGAGGTAGCGAACAGCAAAGTCTTTCGTGAAGGACGAACCACCCAGCCCGAGCATGATCATGCCGGCGAGCAGGCCGACATACATCTCGACCATGACCGACACGAAGATCGCTGCGACAAGCGAGAAGCAGATAACGACGATGCCCATCGCCAGCACCGCCGCGATCGCAAGCGCATTGTCTTCGAACACCCCAAACTGTGCCTGCTCCGACATCTGCGAGGCGACGCGGATGCCTGCATCGAACACTTCCGCGGGCGACGCTGAACCAGCGCCGGCGCCAATCTGGAAAAGACTGTCAACCACCGCTCGCGCAAAGGTCGGACCTTGGGTCAGAACGAATGCGAAGAACCCGATGAACATAATCCGCCGCACCAGTTCGGCGAACCAGCTGTCCAGCGAGGCTGACTGGATCGCCAGCCAGACGGCCGCAATGCCGATCTCGATCGTTGCGAGAATCCAGAATAGGGATTTCGCCGCCTCCATGATGGTGGTCTCCCACCCCCTCGCAGCAGACGAGACCTGGTTTTCCAGTTCCGTGAGGACCTGTCCCTCCTGGGCGAATGCGGGAACAGCATAGGCGAGGGAAAAGAGACCTGTAATCAAGAAAGAACGCGCAACAGTCACCTTTACCATCTCGGGCGCATCTCCTGGCCTTCCTTGATCGGCGGCAGCTCCTTGTCGGAGCCGAAGAATTTTTCCCGGACGGCGCGCTGCTCCTCGGTGAGCGCAGGTATTCCTGTGTTTCGGGAATTGATGATCAGCACTGTCATTGCAGACGATGCAGCGGCGACAGCCAACAGCAAGGCAATCAGGACGGGGCGGCTCACCAGCGCGGCTCCATTTTCTGGCCCTCCGGAACGCTCTTGACCTCGGCGTTGAAGAACTTTTCCCGCCGCGCCTGCGCCAGGTCCTTGTCGGTCTGTTCCGTCTGAAGCCATGTTCCCATCATTGTCATCTGTTGGGAGACGAGGCCGCGAAGCTTCTGCATTTGCGCGACTTGCTGAGCGGCGATCTCGTGCCCGACCTGCAAAGCCTTCATCTGCCCGTCAGCCGTCTCGGACATCGACCGCAATGAGGACATCGTGTCTTCCTCGCTGTCGAACTGGTCGGCCGTCAGGCTCGCGGCCTTCAGCGAGCTGGTGATCGTGTCACGGTTGGTGTCCGACCAGGACTGGTAAGTCGAGGAGAAGGTTGCGTTGCTCGGCAAATTCGTCTTGAGATCGGCGTAGCTCTGAAAGCGCTGCTGAAGAACGTCGTCCGCATTCCCCATGGAAAAGGCGATGCCCTGTCCCTGGTCGACGATACTGCGCAGCTGGTTGAGATCGCTTTCGACCTGCCCCCAGATATGATCGGGAAGCTGCGCGGTGTTTTGCAACATGTTCTCGTAGATCTTCAGCTGGTTCTGGATCTGCTCTGCAAGCTGGCTGATCTGCGTCAGCTGATTGTCGACCTGGATGCCGGAGCTTTTCATGAGACCGACAAGCTGCGCATTGTTGGCGAGCTGCGTCCATTCGGTCGCAGCGCCGGTGGCTGTCCCAGCTTGCACCGTGCCTGAGCCTCCAATCGTGAGAGCGGCGGCTGTTAAGCAGACGAGCCATCTACTTGAGTAGCGATGCGGCATCGTGAACTCCTCTCGTTTCAAGCCAGTGGATCGGCCATTCGTGGCCATGTTCGGATTTCAGTGCGCGGATGCGCTTGAGGTCCTCTTTGCCCGACGCGCCGACAAAGCTCAGTGCGATTGGCCCAAGCGACATGTCGAAGAGCCGCCGGCCGTCGGGGGTAGCGACGTAGTATTCGCGCTTGGGGATCGAGCTCGAGACGATCTCGATCTGACGCTCGTTTAACCCTATTCGCTCATAGAATTCTCGCGTGCCCGACTCACGAGCGGCGCCATTCGGAAGGCAAATCTTGGTCGGGCAGGATTCCTTCAGCACGTCGATAATCCCGGATCGTTCGGCATCCGAGATCGATTGGGTCGCAAGAACGACGGCGCAATTTGCCTTGCGCAGCACCTTAAGCCACTCGCGTATCTTGTCGCGGAACACAGGGTGGCTGAGCATGAGCCACGCCTCGTCGAGGACGATCAGACTTGGCGACCCATCCAAACGCTTCTCGATCCGGCGGAACAGGTAGGTCAGCACTGGCACGAGATTGCGCTCGCCCATATTCATTAGTTGCTCGATCTCGAAGGTCTGGAGGGCGCCGAGCGTGAGGCCGTCCTCTTCCGCATCGAGAAGCTGCCCCATCGGGCCGTCGACGGTGTAGTGATGCAGTGCGTCCTTGATCTCGCGCAGCTGCACGCCGCTGACGAAATCCGAGAGCGAGCGACCGGAGGCGCTCGCCATCAGTGCGACCTGCCGAGAGATGGCGTTACGATGATCGGGGGTGATGGTGACGCCCTGCAGGCCGACCAGCATCTCGATCCATTCCGTCGCCCAAGCCCGGTCGGCATCACTTTTGAGTTCGGAGAGTGGGCAGAAGGCCAATGCCCTCCCCTCTTCCACATTGTCGTCGCCGATCTCATAGTGATCGCCGCCGGCTGCGAGCGTCAGGGGGAGAAGTGAACTGCCTTTGTCAAAGGCGAAGATCTGCGCATTTTCGTATCGGCGAAACTGCGCGGCGATCAGAGCCAGAAGCGTCGACTTGCCTGAGCCGGTTGGGCCGAAGATCAGCGTGTGGCCGACATCATCGACATGCAGGTTCAGACGAAACGCTGTCGAGCCGCTCGCAACCTGCATCAAGGGCGGGGAGTTCGGCGGGTAAAAGGGGCATGGCGCGACCGGGTTTCCGGACCAGACAGAGTTCAGCGGAATCAAGTCGGCGAGATTGCTGGTGTTGATCAGCGGCTCACGGATGTTGCAATACCAGTTGCCGGGCAAGCTGCCGAGGTAAGCATCGGTGGCGTTTAGCGTTTCGATGCGCGCCCCGAAACCTTCCGCCTGGATCAATCGCCGGATCGCTTCGGCCTTCTCCTGGAGTGCCTCGCGATCGCTGTCGAACAACACGACGACCGGTGTGTAATAGCCATAGGCAACCAGCTGCGATGAGGCCTGCGCGATGGCATCTTCGGTCTCGGCCACCATAGTCATCGCGTCTTGGTCGACGGATCGACTTTGTGTCTGGAATATCTGGTCGAAGAACGGCCGGACCTTCTGCTGCCATTTCTTCCGCGTCCGTTCGAGCTTCTGTCGGGCTTCCTCGGCATCAAGGAAGATGAAGCGCGATGACCACCGATAGGTCAGCGGCATCAGGTCAAGGCTGTTCAGAATGCCCGGCCAGCTTTCGGCCGGTAGACCGTCGATCGCAACGACGCCGAGGAAACGGTTTTCGACCTTTGGCGTCAGTCCGTGTTCAAGCTCCGCGGTGGCGATCCAGTCGAGATACATCGGAACATCGGGAAGCCGGATAGGATGGCTTTCCCCGGTGGTGCAGAATCGGGCGAACTGGAGCAGCTCGTCATATCTGGCAATTCGCTCCCCTCCCCTTTCGACCGTTTCGCGGGTCTCCATTCGCCGGATCGAAAGAGTGTTTGCAAAATACTGCTCAAGCTCGCGCACCGCATTCTTGAACACGAAGAGCACCGTGTCCGCGTAGGATTTCTTCCGGCTTTGCTCATCCGAATAGATGTATTTGCTGAGAGCAGTCTTCTTGGACTCGAGCGGCCTGTTGGTCAGGATCAGCGCATGCTTGCTCTCGAAATGCCCCTGCTCGCGCGCGAAATGCGATCGGCGCTCGGCATCGATCGCGCGGGTCACCGGGTCCGGGAAATGGCATCGATCTTCCGATGGATAGTCGACCGTCGGAATGCGGATGGCTTCGACCTGGATCATCCAGCCACTTCCAAGCCGCGACAGAACGGCATTGATCTGCCTCGACAGCTCGTTGCGCTCGAGGTCGGTCGCGCTTTCGGAGTCCGGGCCAGCGAAGTACCAGCCTGCCATCAGACTTCCGTCCTTCAAGAGGAGGACACCATTGTCGACGAGGCCGGCGTAGGGAACGAGATCGGCAAAGGATGGGCCGGTCACCCGGAAGCGTTTGAGAGCTACCATGGCCGCCTCCTCAGTACCGGCGCCACGGCGAAGTGGTCGCCTTGTAGTAGGGCTTGTAGGAAATGTGCCTGATATAGACCTGCCGCATGTGCGGATCGGCCTTCGCCATCATCCTGAGCAGCCCGACGATCACGACCCAGACAACGACGCCGAAAAGCGCCGAGTAGGCCGTAAGCACAACGAAGATCAGGATCACCGCTGCAAGACCGGTGATCAGCACCAGCTCCCGGTCGGCGCCCATGAGTAGGTTCGGGCGGGAGAGCGCGCGATGGATGCGGTTACGCCGCAGGCCCGACAGGGACTCAGCCATGATCCCCCTCCCCTCCTTCGTTCGAACCAATTGAGATGACCTGCTCTTCGGTCAGCCCGATCGAAGCGCCGGTCGCACCGAATAGGCCGACGATGTTGGTGGCGCCGAGCAGGATGCCGGCGACGAGAACGACGTACACAAGTCGCCGTGCGAAATCGTTCAGTTCACCGCCAAAGATGAGCATGCCGCCGGCAATGGCCACGGCTGCAAGCGCGATCGCGCCCGCGACCGGGCCGGTTATCGACTCCTGGATCTGCTGCAGTGGCCCTTCCCATGGGAGGCTGCCGCCGGAACTGGCGAGCGCCGGCGCGACCGAGGCAAGAATGATGGGCGTCGCCACGAGCGCGGCGGCGATGAGGGTATGCTTACGCGACATGGCGCGCCTCCTGTTCTTCGGTGAGCTGGTCGGATTCGATCTCGTACCGTCCGTTGATGAACTGCTCGATTTGGATGATGTCGCGAACAAGCCGCCCACGCGGCGTCCGCTCAATCGAAATCACCAGGTCGACGGCCTCTCCGATCACCTCGTGCATCGGCTGCTGGCTTGCCTCGGCCGTCAGCTGTTCAAGGCGGCGCAGCGCCGACATGGCGGTGTTGGAGTGAATGGTCGCTACGCCGCCCGGGTGACCGGTGTTCCAGGCCTTGAGCAACGTCAGGGCCGCGCCGTCGCGGACTTCGCCAACGACGATCCGGTCGGGACGCAGCCGCATGGTGCTCTTGAGGAGCCGCGCCATGTCGATCGTATCGCTGGTATGGAGGAGTACGGCGTTCTCGGCTGCGCATTGGATTTCCGCGGTATCCTCAAGGATGACGAGGCGATCCTGTGGCGCGGACTTCACGATCTCGTGGATTACGGCGTTCGCAAGCGTCGTCTTACCCGAGCCTGTCCCCCCGGAAATGATGATGTTCAGCCTCGTGGAAATGGCACTGCGGATCGTTGTGGCTTGGTATTCTGTCATCACGCCGGCGCGAATGTAGTCTTCAAGTGGAATGAGGCGCGATGCCCGGCGACGAATCGTGAAGGCGGGCTTGGTGACAACGGGAGGCAACAGTCCCTCGAAGCGGTGGCCACCGATTGGCAGCTCGCCGGAGATGATTGGCTGTTCCGTGTCGACCTCTGACTGAAGCGCGTGCGCCACTGTACCGATCACCATCTCCGCTGCAGCGGATGACATCTCGCCTGCGGGCGCAACGCCGTGACCTAGCCGTTCGATGAATAATTTGCCGTCCGGATTGAGCATGATTTCGACGACGTTCGCGTCGTCCAGGGCAACACAAAGCTGATCGCCGAGCGCCTCCTGAAGTTTGCGGACGAGCCGAGGGTGAGAGCGAAGCTGGTTCACGGATTTCTCCTTAGGCTGCCTGGCCGAGAGGGGGTGAATTCAGAGCGGTAGGTTGAGGGGAGGAGCCTTAGGAACGTGGCCGCATTGACAGGCAGCGTCCCGGCTACGGCCATCGTCACGCCGATCTTCTTGGGTTCGGCCAAACGCTGAAGCTGCCATCCCACGCGAGCGAGGATGCGCTCAAATCGAAGATCGGTCACAGTAACAACCTCAGTATACGCATTCGCCATGCACCATTCGATGATGCCAGCGAACATGGTCAGCGTCGCTTCATGGACCGAGCCGTCCCCCCTCCCCTCAGCGAGAGTCGTGTCGACACAGAAGCGAGAACTCTCGATCATCGCGGCATGCCCATTGAGTTGACCGCCGGGGAGCAGAGACGGGAAAACGTCGGCCACCATTGTTGGACCAAGCGAAGGGAGAAGCCTCGCGCACCCCGCCAATTCGCCGGTCTCTGCGACGGCGAGCACATAGGTCGGCCGAAGCGCGTCGAAACGATCGGACTCGCGGCCGGCCGTTACGTCCACTTCCCAACCCAGGCGATCGGAAAAAACCCGAGCACGAAGCTGATAGTGGATGTGTAGGAGATGCGCCTCTTGGATCGTCCGGGGTGTTGAGAGCGCGAGGACCTGCATGATTTTCTCCGTCATTGTTGGACGGCTGGAAATCAGCATAGATCGGGACCGAGGGGCAGTTGTAGAATCCTACAAACTTGCAGGGGGTGAGTCGCTTCGACAAATTCCTTATTTTGTCGAATGCAGCCATTAGCAAGTGTCGACCGTGGAGAATGCCAGTAATCATGTCCTGATCCCACCGACCGGATCATCGCTTGATCATCGATGTTCAACCTCGAAAGAGGGCTTAAACATATGTCGATTTCCAAGCTTACGCTTAAATCCAAGGGTGAGCCGGTACGCCGGGTTGAGGTGTTCACTGGCAATGGCCGTCGCCGCGAATGGAGCGACGATCAGAAGGACGGTGTGCTCTGTGGAGCGGCATGGGGTGACTCCGCAGCAACTGTTCACATGGCGACGGCTCGCCCCAAAGCAGCCGAGGTACTTTCTGTGCCCGAGGAAGATCCTATGCTTGCGCCAGCGGTCGTCGTGTCGCCCGGGAAGCCAGAGCCGAAGAAGGCGCGGCGGGCACGTTCGCCAAGGAAAGCTTCTCCGGAAGCGGCTATCGAATTGCAAATTGATGGAGCCACGCTGCGCATCGCCTCCGGCACCGATGCCACAACGATTGTCGCCGTTATCCAGGCGTTGAAGGCTCAATCTTGATCGGTAAGTCCGATGCGGTAAAGCTGGTGAAGGCCCAGATGGGTGCCGACCCATTCTCTGGCACGATCTACGTGTTCCGGGCCAAACGAAGGGACCGGATCAAGCTGATCTTCTGGTGTGCCTGGTCGCCAAGCGGCATGAGGATGTCGAGTTCCATTGCCCGGATGCACGACGGTTGTATCTGACATCCGCGCAGTTCTTGGCGGTGTTCGATGGACTGGACTGGAAACGCGTTCCGATCCCACGCGACAAATTCGGCAAGGCCAATTGAGGCTCACGAAAGGCCTGCGCCGACGGATGGGCGCTTCGTAGCTTGCGAAATGATTTTTGGCAATTGACCCGCCCGGGAGAGGCGGGTAGAATCGTCACGTGATGTAAAAACCGTCTATGGACTAAAAACCCGTCACGGGACTGAAAAACCGTCACGGTTGAAAAGCTAGAGTCACCTTATAAGGTAGCGGAGGATCAAATGGAAACCACTTCGGAGCGCATTCAGCGCCATGCCAAAGAACTCTGGGCACGCAGTGCAGGCGCGGGGCGCCGTCCCCCGATCTATGTCTCGCAGACTTCGCGCTCGACGACTAAGGGTGAGGCGAACCCCAATCCAGAGAGCGGAGCAAATGACCCCCGTACGCAGCGCATATGCTCAATGTTGTACGAACCGGCTAAGCTCTTGAAGGGGAATGGAGTCGCCATCGTGCGAACAGTGGGTCATGCTCTCCCTGTGCACCGAAGCGACCGGGACGGTTGTAGGATTCACAGTAAAACAGATCATGAACATACCGGGATGCCAGCCTTGCTAACTTACAGATAAAGAACGTAAAAGTTGTTGGGCTTGGCGTTTCCCGGGGGTTAAGCGTTAACCTTTCGTTAACCTAAAAGCCCTTGCTCAAAAATTCGAATCGGCGCTTATTGCCGGTGGCGGAACTTTACCGGTTTCGCGAAAAATACCGCCAGTGGCAACAAATGGGTTATCGATATGGCGAAGGCCGCCGCAAAAGAAGCACCTGCAGTTGAAGGATTGACAGCCTTGATGGAGCGTCATGCCGATGCCCTCTCGAGCCAACTTCAAGCACATCATCTTAAGGTCTTCCCACCGCATTCCGAGAAGGGCATTCGAACATTCGGGCCGTCTGAGGCGTCTAAGCTGCTCGGCGTTGGCGAGTCCTATTTGCGCCAGACCGCGTCAGAGATGCCGGAGTTGAATCTTAGCATGAGCCCGGGTGGCAGGCGAATGTTCTCAATTGAAGATATCCATGCGATTCGGAAGCATATGGACCAGGTCGGCCGCGGGAACCGGCGTTACCTGCCGCATCGTCGAGATGGCGAACAGCTTCAGGTTATCTCTGTTATGAATTTCAAAGGTGGATCTGGCAAGACCACCACCGCCGCGCATCTGGCACAGTATCTCGCTATGCGCGGATATCGCATCCTGGCCATAGATCTGGATCCCCAGGCGAGTCTTTCCGCGCTCTTCGGTAGCCAGCCGGAAACCGACGTTGGTCCGAACCAGACGCTTTACGGCGCCATCAGATACGATGAAGAGCAGGTTGCTATCGAGCAGGTTGTCCGAGCAACGTATATCCCTGATCTCCACCTGATCCCGGGCAATCTTGAGCTGATGGAATTCGAGCATGACACGCCGCGTGCGCTGATGAAGCGCAAGGAAGGCGACACGCTCTTTTACGGTCGTATCAGTCAGGTGATCGAAGACATCGCAGACAACTACGACGTCGTGGTGATCGACTGCCCTCCCCAGCTTGGTTACCTCACGCTTTCGGCTCTGACTGCCGCAACATCGATCCTAGTCACTGTCCATCCTCAGATGCTGGACGTGATGTCGATGAACCAGTTTCTGGCAATGACATCAAACCTTCTGCGCGAAATCGAGAACGCTGGCGCAGAGTTCAAGTTTAATTGGATGCGCTACTTGATAACTCGTTTCGAACCGAGCGATGGACCGCAAAATCAGATGGTCGGTTATCTGCGGTCTATTTTCGGCGAAAATGTCCTTAATTTCCCGATGCTTAAAACCACCGCGGTTTCGGATGCTGGTCTGACAAACCAGACCCTATTTGAAATCGAGCGTGGCCAGTTCACGCGTTCGACCTATGACCGAGCGTTGGAGGCGATGAATGCCGTCAACGACGAAATCGAAACACTGATCAAAAAAGCATGGGGTAGACCCACATGAGCCGGAAGCACATCCTTGACGTCTCAACAGACGCGCCCGAAACGTCGTCCGCAGACTACAGAGCCGCAAAGAATCGATCCATGCCGCTTCTCGGGGTGGCAAGGAAGGAGCGCGATCCCGCAACGAAGCTCACAGCGAACATTGGAAACGCGCTGCGAGAGCAAAACGATCGTCTCAGCCGTGCCGAAGAGATCGAGCGGCGTCTTGCTGAAGGGCAGGTAGTGATAGAGTTGGATGCCTCGTCAATTGAGCCGTCGTTTGTGCAGGATCGTATGCCGGGGGACATCGACGGGCTCCTTGCTTCGATCCGCGACCAAGGACAGCAAGTCCCCATCCTTGTACGACCTCATCCGGACCAGCCCGCCCGATATCAAGTTGCTTTCGGCCACCGTCGGCTGCGCGCCGTTTCAGAGTTGGGAATCCGGGTCAAGGCGGTTGTTCGCGAACTGACAGACGAGCAATTGGTCGTAGCGCAGGGTCAGGAAAACAATGAGCGAGAAGATCTTACCTTCATCGAAAAGGCGCGCTTCGCACATCACCTAAACAGGCAGTTTTCAAGAGAAATTGTCATCGCCGCGATGTCTATCGACAAGAGTAATTTGTCGAAGATGCTTCTGCTCGTCGACGCCCTCCCCTCTGAACTAATCGATGCTATTGGTGCTGCTCCTGGCATTGGACGGCCGAGTTGGCAGCAGCTAGCGGAGCTGATCGAGAGAGCGCCTTCACCGGCCGATGTGTCGAAATATGCGATGTCGGAGGAAGTTCAAGCGCTGCCATCGGCAGAACGGTTCAAGGTGGTGATCGCTAGTCTGAAGCCGAGTCGGGTTGCGCGCGGACTTCCTGAGGTCATGGCCACCCCGGACGGCACCAGAATTGCTCAGGTGACGCAGAGCAAGGCCAAACTGGAAATCACGATTGACAGGAAGGCGACGCCTGATTTTGCGACCTTCGTACTCGAGCGTTTGCCAGCGTTGTATCAAGCGTACCATGTTGAGAATCAACGGAAACACGGAGAGTAAACCGCAAAAGAAAAGAGCCCCCTCAACGTCGCCGTCGCGGAAGCCCTTCTGTCTCTCTAGCAAGAACAGAATCGCATTTCCTCGAATCCTCGTCAAGAGTTTTTAGCGCCGTGTTGGTGAGCTGAGTTCCTTTGCCTGCTGAAAGGTAAAAGATAATGCACACGACAAACGTAACGACGCCCTTCGGGCGGCGGTCGATGACGCTTGGCATGCTTGCAAACCAAGTCATGGCCGGGGAGATCAAACCGGATCAGTCGGTTGATAAGTGGAAATTGTTTCGCGCGCTGTGCGAAGCAAAGCCGCTGCTTGGCATCGGCGATCGAGCGCTTGCCGTGCTCAACGCGCTTTTGAGCTTTTATCCGAAGAATGAGCTGGCCCAGGGAAACGGTTTGATCGTCTTCCCGTCGAATATCCAGCTTTCGCTCAGAACGCATGGCATGGCTGAACAGACTGTGCGGCGTCATCTTGCCGCGCTCGTCGAGGCAGGTCTTCTGGTGCGCAAGGATAGCCCCAACGGCAAGCGTTACGTCCGCAGGGACAGGGCAGGGGAGGTCGACGAGGCGTTCGGCTTCTCGCTGGCGCCGCTGCTTGCCCGTGCCGAGGAGATCGAACAGCTTGCGGCCGCAGTGATGGCTGAGCGGCTGCATGTCCAGCGTTTGCGTGAACGCATTACCCTTTGCCGCCGTGACATTGCCAAATTGATCGAAGCGGCAGTTGAAGAAGAGATCCCCGGGGATTGGCAAGGCCTCTACAGCGAATTCCGGGACCTGATCGAAGGCCTGCCGCGATCGCCGACGGTAGCGCAGCTTGAATTGCTGCTGGATGAATTGGAGGTTCAGCGGGCGGATATCCTTAACCGATTGGAAATTCGGATTAAATCAACAAAACGGAGCGGCAATGCCGATTATATTGAGCGTCACATACAGAATTCAAATCCCGAATCCATTATTGAATTTGAACCAGGCTTCGAAACGAAGCGGGGCGCGATGGCTGAGCAAGACAACGATCGAGGGGGCGTGACGCCAGAGAAGGGTAGGGGTGAGGCAGAGCAAAGTCGACAGCCGGGGGTCCGCAATGATGGTGGCGGACTGAAATCCTTCCCGCTCGGCCTCGTTCTGCAGGCCTGCCCGGAAATCCTTGCCTATGGGCCGGATGGCGTAATCCGCAACTGGCGCGATCTGATGGCCGCAGCCGTCATCGTTCGATCGATGCTGGGCGTCAGTCCGTCGGCATACGAAGAGGCCGCCAATGTGATGGGGCCGGAAAATGCCGCGACCGTGATGGCATGCATCCTGGAGCGCGGCGGCCACATCAATTCGGCCGGTGGCTATCTTCGCGGCCTGACGCGGCGAAGCGAAAAGGGAGAATTCGCAATCGGCCCGATGCTGATGGCGCGTCTGCGGGCGCACGGGGAGGGCAGGTTGAAGGTCGGGTAGAGCTTTGATCATCGTGAATTGGGACCGAACTCAAAATTTTCATGACGCGGAAACTAGTTTTCTTCGGTGGTCAACTGACCACCGGTATAAGGTACTGAAAGATAATTGTTTTTTCGGGCAGAGATTTTTGTCGGAGCTAAATATGCGCGGTGTGCGCCTATGAACAAGTTGCGTCTCGAGGCAGAGCACAAGATGCGACTGGTGAGAGAGCTGAATTGCGGCGTCAGAGAATGGGGAAGGCCCGTCCCCTCCGGCGGACGGTTGAGATCGAATGGACGAGGTCGCCTTACGAACGGTGACACCGCGGCTCGCTCTGACGGCAGAGACGGCGACGATGATAGTGGCGATCTTCGGCATCACCATTATTCGCGCTATTCAGTCCGGCATCATCAGCACAAAGCTGCTCGCCGTGCCTGTGCTAGCAGTATCGGCAGCCTATGCAATATGCGTTCCGCGGGTGGAAAACCGGACTGGAGCAACGGTCAAGGGCAAGTCGCCGAGCGAATGTGACCTTCGGACCCCTTGACCGTCACTGGGCGCGGCCAGCGCGAAGGCCGGCGGGAATCATCACTCCCTACAAATGTAGATCGGAGGCCTTAGTGCTGGCGACCAACCGGCAGCAGGCGGAAATGACGGATGACCGACGAAATCGATTTCTTTGATTTGGCACCGTTATCGGTGAATGGTCATGACGGAATATCTCCACCTCCTGCCAGCCTATCGCCAGTATGCCGAGGTGGGGATTGAAGAACGAGTCGGCTGGATCCGTGCAGATCGTTGGCAGGAAACAGCCGATGCGAGGGCTGCACTGGCGCGGCTAGAAGATCTGCTCTCCTATCCGCCGCGGGATCGAATGCCTTGTCTGCTTCTCTATGGCGATATCGGCATGGGAAAGACAAAAATCATCCGAAAGTTTCTTCGCGATCACCAGCCCATCTCCGATCGTGGAACCGGGGTGACGAGCATGCCGGTCGTGGCGATGCAGATGCCGGCCGAACCCGTCGAAGGCGATGTATACGGCGAACGCCTCAATGCAATGAGCGCACCGGGTCCAAGCGGAGACGAGACCTTCCGTCTGAAGACCACTTGCCGCACTCGGATGCTGATCATCGATGAGATCCATGCCTTGCTGACCGGGACGTATCGGCAGCAACGGGTCTTCCTCAACGTCATTCGCTTTCTGGCGAACGATCTGAAAGTCCCGTTGACCTGCGCCGGTACCGATCTCGCCCGTCAGGCGTTGTTGACGGATCCTCAGCTCGCGGAGAGGTTTGAAGCATTTCACCTTAAGCGGTGGTCAAATACACAGCAGTTTGCACAGTTGCTCGCAAGTCTCGAAAGCATAATGCCTCTGCGCCAGTCATCTCAGCTTGGGACCGCAGCGGTTCGCCGCAAAGTTCTGGATATGACCGATGGCTTCACGGTGCGAATTTTTCGCCTGATCGAGACAGTTGCGGTCGAAGCCGTCCGAAATGGGAAGGAGACGATCACTTTTGAGAGCTTCGACGGTGACAACCTTGTCCTGCCGCTGGTTGCCGATGGCGCGGCGCACTGAAGGCGGCCTGCAGCGACATGCAACCCAGTGAGACCGGTGCGGCTGCTGGCTATTGCCCGACGGCCCTTTGAGGATAAGCTTCTCAGCTGTTGTTGGCGGGTGGCGAGCCATTGCTCCAACCATCTCACCCCGGCAGGTTGGAAACCGGATAAGTGGACTTTCGGAAGGCTCGAACACACAATTCTTCAATCACGACATTCCGACCGACCAGTCCGCGTCTATGGGCGCTTGCCTGTCGCCTGCGGCAAGTCGATCTGGAGCAACTGTCTCTGAAGGCTACCGGGCGCAGCAGAGCGTCTTTCGTCAGCGATGCGGCGCATCGAGGCGTTTGTCCGGCATGCCTGGACGAAGATGCCGAGGAGGGGAGGGACCACTACTGCCGCCAATCGTGGCCATGCGTCGAAGCAGTGGTCTGCCCCCGGCACAGAATTGGCCTCGAGATTAACTGCGGCGGATGTTTCCGCAGCTGTCTGTTTCAGTTTCGGTCTACGCCTGATGGTGTTGTTAGACTGGTTTGCCGTGATTGCGATGCGGTCGTCTGGGCGCGGCGGTTCCAGCGCCGCGATCAAACAGACTTGCTGCAGGTCGTATCGTTAGTAGGCGAGGCCATCGGCAAGGGCGGGTCGGAGTTTGAATGCACCGAGACGGCAAGCCGCTTCCTCTGGTCGCTACGGCCGGAAGGGATACCATACATCGCCGCGCCGGGTTTATCGCTGCCTTATGGTCAACGGCCGTCAGTTACGGCAGGCGCGGCGCCGCTGGCCAGCCTTCCACCGGCATGGCGAGCCGTGACCATTACGGCTATTTCAGACCTCCTCTTTCAGGAGACCGCCAAGAAGGCTCTACTCTCTGCCTCCGTTCGCGAAGCCTTTCGGCAATTCGAGCGCGGGCCGGTCCCAGAGTATCATCCGGTACCTCCACCAACGCGGGCGGCGTCAGTTCTAAATCTACGTGCGGAAACCAAGTACCGGCAGTTGGCCCGCGGCATTGTCGAAAGCGAAGGCTGGAAATCTCTGCCGTCCAAAACAAGGCGCGCAAGAAACCGGGCAATCGGCAAGTTGATGCTCCGTGCCCTCAATGACGGATGAGACCAAACCGATGTGCCTCATCCAGCAGGTGGCGAACAGAGGACGGTTGCCATTTGCGCCCACCGCGTGCCGGCCGCTCACCCATCTGATCCAGTTGGGCGGCAATATCGCGCAGCTTCAGATCTGGATCAGCAATGGCAATCGCTGCAACGAGCTTCATCAGGTGATCCTCTGGGGCACGACGGGGCGAGCGCCCCAAAAGCTCGGAGTCGGCAAGCTTCTCGCGGACCATCCGATGCACCGCGCGGCGCAGGCGTTCCACCGTCCAGTCATGGCCCCGGCGATTTAGCACCCGGACGACATTGTCCCAGCTGTGCTGAGGCCGGAGTTGCCGCACCATCGGCAGCCACGTTTGGGCGGACGAGATCAACTCGTCGAGATAGAGTTTGTCTCGCGCCTTCGACACCGCCTTGATCGCTTCTGGCCGCCGCTCTCGAAGTCCAGGATTGCCCGGCAGCTTGCCACGCGCTTTTGCCGCCTTTATGCCAGCTCTGGTTCGCTCGGCGATTAAAGCCCGTTCGAGCTGCGCGACAGCTCCGAGAACCTGAAGAGAAAACATCCCCTGGGGGGTGGACGTGTCGATGGGATCGCGGATCGATCGGAAATGGACGCCGCGTTCTTCAAGGTCCTCGATCACCTGCAACAGATGGCTGACTGAGCGGGCGAGGCGATCCAGCCGGACAACGACAAGCACGTCGCCAGCCGCGAGCTCGACGAGGAGTCTCGTCAGAACCGGTCTGGCCCGTGACGCACCGGATCCGTGCTCCTGAAAAATCCGCTCGCAGCCGGCGGCGCGCAACTCGTCCATCTGCGCATCATGGACCTGATCGTCGGTCGAGACGCGTGCATAACCGATAAGACGTTTGGGGGCCGGCGCTGGATTGGCGGCTTGCCGTTTTGCCATGATTTTCTCGCGCGATTTTACGGTGCTTTGTACAGTTAAGGAATGCGTGAGAAAATGACCAGTTGCAAGCGTGTTTTATGGAGTCAATGCAGCCCCACCAGAGTCGAAAAGGGATGCCGAACGGGCGTCGGGCCGTGACCAGCGTGAAACGCGCTCTGGTGGCCATCTGCGGCGGAAACGGCTGAAAATAGAGAGATCCGAGGAGGGGGCGACCACGAAGGCCCGTTTGAGCTTGAAGCGGATGGAGAATTCCCAGCTCATCGGAAGGGGAGGGCTGCTCGGAGTCGTCTGTAGAGCAGAGACGTTTCCGCCGAACCTCGCCGAAATTTGCCTAAAAGGCCGGAAAACCAGGCGTTTCCGGTCATCCAGGACGGCTGACATTGCTGATTTGCGACTCCAGATCAACTACCATCGATAACCTATAATTATCGATGGTTAGCGCAACAACTCGCGATCATACCATGTGAGGAACCGCAACATTGATATAGAGTTCGTGTAAGAAATCATTTACCATAATTTCAATGGCTTACGATATCTCGAAAATCAGCATGACAGCGCTGATGCGGCCGGCTTTCGATGCTGGTGTGGCTTTTACTTCCCGATTTCAATTGAAGCGCCAAGCTGAAAACTCGGCACCCAATTTTGACATAACGACTTCATCTCGGGCAGGGCAGGGGCCTGTCAAAGTCCGGATGCCTTGGTGAGATTCACCCGAAACCGGTCTCGCCGCCGCTGATATTTTCGGGTCATCTCGGCAGACGCGTGACCGAGCTGTTTCTGGACGTAGCGCTCGTCGACTTCAGCCGAGGAGGCGAGGCCGGCACGCAGCGAGTGGCCCGAGAACTTTTCCGCACGCTCGGTCTCGGTAAGGTCGGGGCGCACGCCGGCAGCCAATGCCGCCTTCTTGACCAAGCGCGCGACCTCTTGGTCGAGCAGTCGATCAGGGCCGATATCCTTGCCCTGACCGGTGACTCGCCGGAAGAGGGGACCGTGCGCGATCCGTGCGAGGTTCAGCCAGGTCTGCAGCGCAACGACAGGGCAGGTGGCGTCCGAGGATCCACGGCCGACTTCGACTTCGCGCCAACCGCGTTTGCCCCGGACCGTGACGACCATGCCCTTGTCTAGGATCTCGACCCAGCCGCGGCTGTCCTTCGTCTGGTCACGACCGACGTCGAGCCCGACGATTTCGGAGCGCCGCAGCCCGCCGGCAAAGCCGATCAGTAGCATCGCCCGGTCGCGCAGGCCCCGCAGCGTGCCGCGGGGCAGCGTTTCGAGCATGGCGATCAGGTGTTCGGGAAGTACCGCTTCCTTCTGGCGAGGAGGGGCGGCATGGGTGTTGCGGATGCCCGCAAGTACCGTGGCGATATGGCGGTCCTTGCGGTCGAGCGGCGTGCCGCGCTGGGCATAGTTCCAGGTTATGGCAGATAGCCGTCGCTCGATCGTCGTGACCGAATTCGGCTTGCGGCCGGCGATCGCCGCCCCGGAAGCGCAGGCAGTGATATAGAGGCCGACGGTGTGCGGGTTGGGCGGCAGGATCTCCAGCCCTTGCCGGCGGCACCAGCCGGAAAAATGCTTCCAGTCGGAGGCATAGGCTTTCCGCGTGTTCGCCGAGCTGGCCGCCTCGACGTAACCCCGCGCCCGATCGGCGAGCTGCTCCAGGTGGGCCGGCAATGCGATGCCTGCTTTCGGAAGAGGGGAGGGGAGCCCGGAATTGGTCATCGAGATGTCGGCCGACGCGTGCGGCGCGGAAATGTCACCGTCGGCCGCTGTGCTGAGAGGCGGAGCAGAACTCTCCTCGACGTGAATTTCGCTGTTTTGCTCGATGATTTGCGTCATTACACTATAATGACAGAAATGAACGATAATGGAAGTTTATCGTTCGTTTTTGCTTTACGACATGGCGTGCGGTTTGGCGCGAACTTGCTGGCTTAAACTGCACATATGATTTATGCTCTTTCGCATGGATTCGCCCGTCACGCCAACATCGATGACCCTGATCTGGCCACCCCGGCTGCCGGAGTGGGCCGTGACGCGCGGGCGCGAGCTGACGGAAGCGGACGCCGCCTTCTCCGCTGGCATCGCATTGAAATCACTTGACGATCTCGTGCGCCCGGAGCCGGCGTGGTCCGGTTGCTGGCGGTCCCGCCAGGCCCTGAAATGCGCCGCGGCCGCCGTGCGCCTGATGGGCCGAACCGAGGACGAGAGGGCGCTTCGTGACGCCGTGCTGCTCGTCGCAGTGGACGACGATCCCGGTCCCGCCGGCAAGGTGTTTTCGGCCTACAAAAGGCTCGTCGCGCGAAAACCCGGCTTCTCGTCGAAGCTCGTCGCCGAACTGGCCGATCTGATGGGGCTGGCCTGGGACCATCGTCTCGCCGCTGCGGTCGATCATGCCGACGCCGCGCTGCAGCGTGGCCGCCCGGCGCCCTTCGCCGCGGCGGAGCTGATTGCGGCTATTCATGCCGACCGCCCGGATGCTGAAGGGCTGGCCTGGGCGCTGGCTGACGTGCTGATCGCCGCGATGTTGAAATGGCCCTTTTCCCTGCCGCTGCTGATGGCCGAACGGTATGGACCGGCGTTCCGGACGATCGGGGGCAGGGGACGGGTGCGTCCCGGCGATCCGGCTTTCCCGCGGGCTGTCTGCCTCGCCGTTGTCGACGGTGCCCGCGCAACGATACGCTCCGCATCGGAAATCGCCCGCCGGGCCGACCAGCTTCTCGCAGTCGCGCCGAAGCTCCGCACCAAGGGTGCCGCGGCAGTCATCCGCAAGCTGCTCGATGAAGATGCCATCCCGGCTTCCGCACCGGGCGCGGGTCTTTCGCGGTGGGCCAGCACGCGATTGTTCGAGCGGCTCGAAGGTTTTGGGGCGGCGCGCGAATTGTCGGGCCGCTCGTCCTTCCGGATTTACGGGTTGTGAGCATGTCGGGACAGAGCGCAGCGAAAACCAGGCGCCGGCAGGACAAGGATCCACACGAGCTGCTGTTCGATCGCGAGCTGGAGGACCTGCCGACGGAGCTACGCTGGCGGGAGTGGATGCTGCGGGTCGAGGCGGTGATCTTTGCCGCCGCCGAGCCGGTGACCCGAGATACATTGGCGCGAGTGGTCGGCAAGGACTGCAGCATCGACCTGCTGATCGACGATCTCAAGGAGGAGCTGCGCGACCGGCCCTATGAACTCGTGTCGGTCGCCGGCGGCTGGCAGCATCGGACCCGGGTGCGGTTTTCAGAGACGATCGGCGCCTCGTCGGCGTCGACGCGGGGAGGCGCGGCACCACTGTCGGAATTCGAGGCGATGGTGCTGATGGCGGTGGGATATTTCCAGCCTGTCACCCGTACGGAACTGTCGAAGATTTTCGGCAAGGAGGTGTCACGCGACATGATCGGCGCGTTGCGCGGGGCGGGTTTTATCGCATCCGGCCCTCGCAGCCCGACGCCGGGGGCGCCCTACACCTATGTGACGACCAAGCACTTTCTTTCAAGCTTTGGCATGGAGACGCTGCGCGACCTGCCCGACCTTGAGCGATTGGAGGATGCCGGTCTGCTCAGCCGGCAGGCATTGGAGCAGACCGAGACCGCTGCGCCTGAGAGTGACGTTCTGGAGGAGTGACGATGGTCTGCAAGCCTCGTTATGTTCCAAGCAGGTCCTGCACCAGGCGACGGCCGGGACCCGGGCTCATTCTGGCATAGGCGCCGAGCAAATCCAGAAGCTTTATGCCCGATTCATTGCCCTCTGACACAACCGGCCGTCCTCTTCTTCGTCCAAGTGCGTTCGCAAGCAGCTCGATCCAGGCAGAGTGATCACTCGTCGGCGGGATCGAACGACGCAAACGGCGTGCTTTACGGTCCTTTTCATCATCCGTAGTATAATCCACCGACCATTCACTTGGGCTGCTGAGACGTTCAGCGCAGTATGTCCGCGCCGCTGTCGACAGACTGGAGAGCATCATCGTCGTGTAGTAGCCGCCAGCAGCACTGGGCATGTTCAGCAGGCGACGAATGAGCGCAGGGCCAAATGGGGAGTGGCCAATTGCTTCCAGACTGCAGATATTGTCGATGCATCGATCGAGCGTCCTCGTCGTTGGGCTGATGTACGGAACCGGTCCGCGGCGCAAGTCGTAGCCGCAGGCGACGCAATAGTGTTGCGGCACGAGTCCGGCCTGGTCAAAAACCGTAATGCAGCCGTTGCAGGACGGACATCGGTCGCGCAACCTACAGCCATGCTGTGTGCATGAAACCCGTGTGGCCAGGCGCCATCGACGCCGAAAATATGGCTGCGCATCCTCGGTCAAACAGCGGCTGCAGAACTGCAGCCAAGCAGAACCGTCGCGATGCCGGTTGCAGCGCAGCGGCAACAGAAGTTGCCCCGGCAGATCTCGCGACAACGTCATTACGGCGAGCTGATCGGGGGCGACACCTGTTTTGGCGTGCAGCAGGTTTGCGATATCGGCCGGGAGCTTTAGATCGAGGGCTGCCGACCACATTCCTGGACTAAGCCCGAGCACACGAGCAAAGGCTTTCGGAGGTACTCCGTTGGCGTAGGCAAGCCGATGCAGCCAACTCGATAGTAATTCCTCCGGCTGCGGCATCACCGTGACCGGCCACCGGTCACCAGCGACGTTATGATACCGTTCGCGAATGCTGATTGCCGGCGCGTGCGCGTTGACCGTTCTCATAGAAGGCTCTCACGCAGGGCCGAGTTGCGCCGTTGCGAGATCGGCACGTAGCGCAGCTCGCTGATGCTGGCTTTGCTGATGCGTTCGCTCCCTGATCTGATCGCGGCGATGGCGGCCCGGGTGACGACGGTGACGATCTCGCCGATCAAGCCTTCAGACAGATCGAATATCCGCCGCGCCAATGCCTCGTTCGACAGATCCGAGCTTTTTGCGAGCGGCAAAGCGGCTTCGAGGCTGTCGAGGAGCATGAAATAGGTCTCGTCATATTGCCATCGAGGAACTGCTATCAGATCGAATCGGCTCGCCATCTCGCTGGTCGCATTGATAAAGTCGCAAACGGCTACCTCTCCGATGAGCACTGGCGAAATGTCGTACTGGCGGCCGATCCGCCGCAGGAAGGCAAAAACGGCTTCGACGTCGCGGGCACGGCCCCGCAGCGCATTGTGGAACTCGTCGAGAACCAGCACCTTCGGTTTGAGGCTGGCCAGCAAGTGGTCGAGTTGCTCCGCCTTGCGACCGACATCCCACATATCGCCGCCGGGAGCGCGCAGCGCCTGCAGAATGCTGGCATAGAAATGGCCGAGGCCGGCGCCTTCGCGTGTCTGGACCATCCATACCTTTTGCTCGGGTGCGGTTCTGAGGTGCTCGACGGCAAACCGCTCGGCGATCATCGTCTTGCCGTTGGCATAGGGCCCAACCAACATCAGGCCCTGGGTTCGCAAGGACGGAGGCCGTTTCAAGAGCTCGGTCAGTCGCCGATGGCTGGCCTGGGCGACATGATGCCCGATCCACCGTGGCGCGCGGATATAGGCGATCCTTTCCTCCTGATCACGGTCAAGATAAGGCCGGACATGCTCCAGTAAATGATCCGCCATGGCTACCAATCCTCCACCGGCAGCCGGCGCTTCTGGCGCGGGGGATGCTCTACGGGAGGAGGCATCGGCGGCTGCATGACCGCATAAGGTTTTTCCGCCGTAGCGGCATGGGCGTTGCGCACGGCATCGCGTAGCCGGCGCTTTGAAGACTTTGCGGTCTCCGCTATGGCTGCGATCTCGCGGCGGAACGCCACCTTCTCGATGTGTGACCGTTGATTGATTGTGCGCCGACGGACGCGCTCAGCCTCATGTTCCCACAGCGTCTGGGGCGTGAGCTGGCCATCGCGTCGTTCGACCGGCCGAAACTGTCTTGTTTCCGGGTCACGGACGTAGACGTGACTGATGTCGCGCGGATCGTATCGCACTTCGAGTTTTTCGAGCCGGTCACGCTCGGGAACCAAGATGCCCAGCCACGGCGAATAATAGTGCATTGCGAACATGCTGATCCCTTGCGGTGACAGCCGTCTTTCCGTCCCCGGCAGAAACGACAGCAGGACGCGTTGCGGATCGTCGCCAAAATCCGGCAGTTCTGTGCTATTCCGTTGCCATTCAGTCAGCGGCACCTTAAGGGTCTTGGAACTTTCCTGGAGATTATGATCGATGATCGCGAGCGCGATACAGCGTTCCAGGTCAGAAAAGCTCAGGCAGGCGCGCCGCTCGCACGGATATTCGTCGCGGTGGGCGACCGAGCGCCCCGACGAACCGGGATAAGTGGCAAGAACCGCATTGAGCTTTCCGAGCAGCCGCTCAACAACCCCGCCGTGATGCACGCAGCCGCGATCGCGATAGCGGATCCGGATCCCGTAATCGTCACAGCCGCGTTGGAAGGCGTATCCTTTGAACTCCATTGCCGAGTCCGTGACGAGCAGCCGCGGCCGACCGAACATCGGCCAGACATGGTTGAGATTGTGGGCCGCAAGCCAGGCATCTTTCGGGCAGATGGCGTGGGCGAGACAAAGCGCGACGGACAGAACTGACGGCTTTTCCAGGGTGAGGCAGAAGCCGAGAATGGAGCGAGTCGCCACGTCGGTGACGATCGTCAGATAAGGGCGGCCGATGAACATACCGGCGCCATCGACCACCTCCACGAAATTGATGTCGGTTGGCGTATGGTCGATTTGGCACACGGCGAGCGGGTGCGGTGCGTGGATGTAGCCGGGTCGCGGTTTCAGCCGCAGCAAGTGCTTTGGATTGGCCGATCGCTTCTTCGCGATCTCTTCAGGCGAAAACAGCACCGGAATGCGCCGGGCGACTGTCACATAAGACGGCACGGCAAGGCCAGCTTCCTCGCACCGCGCGCGGATCTCATCGACCACGGGAGCAAGTGGGGTCGGTTCGAGCGTCAGCCATCGCTCGCGAAGTGTCGTGCCGATGATTTCCTCCACCTGTTCCGGCAGCCGTTTGCGACGACTGAGGGCAGTGCGAGGCAGCAAGGCCGTCACCGTGCGATCGGCGCGATAGCGCGCAAGGAGATTGTAGATTTGTCGTGTGGTCAGCCGCAGTTCAGCCGCGGCGCGTGCAACGGCAACCTGTCTTGGGTCGCCGCCATCGAGGATCTTGTCCAATTCGCGGGCGACGCGACGCGCCATTGACCACTGCTCGCCTGAAGTCGGGCGCGCCGTGGGCAAGCTTCGATCGTGCAATCGGTTTGGCAAGGGTGCTTCATTGAAATCGCTAGCGGAAAGTCGATGCCCATTTTAAGCCTAAACCTAACGCATGTATGACAATTTCCGATTTGAAATGAGAAAGTAAATGCCCCAGCGAAACCGTTGCTGGTCCAGGAGCTCGGGCTTCGTGAGAGAACAGGCAGGCGAAGGTTCCGCATGTGGGCGTTTTGTAATGGCAAGACGCAACGGTCTTGCTGCTCCCTGCGTTCTGTGGGAAGCGCCAGAGGGGGTGAGTATATGAGCTAAGTTTCGCGACAAAATCGTCCGCGCTGAAAGCTCAGAGAAAAATCTCTCGCAAAAGTCAGAGTTTCGCGACCCGACATTTGCGAAAGTGGCCAATCGGATGACATAGCACGCGGTTTCTCTTCTAGGGCAATTGCGATAGTGTCAGATTATGAGCGAAATTGAACTTCCATTGGTCGGCGGTCGTATAACTGCCGGAGTAGTACGCGTCGGCGATACCGTGCGCCGACCAATCTCGGCCGATCGGTCGAATGTCCATGATTTACTGAGGCAACTGGAAAATATCGGCTTCGATGGTACTCCGCGGTTCTTGGGGATCGACGAACGCGATCGCGAAATCCTAAGCTTCTTGCCAGGTGATGTTCCGCTTGATCTAGACCACTTTTCCGATGTTCAGCTTCGATCAGCCGCGTCACTTTTGCGCCGCTTCCACGATGCAACCGCGCAGTCGCCGCTTGCACGACAACAGAATGCGGAAGTTATATGTCACAATGATTGGGGACCTCCCAACGCGGTCTTCTATGAGGATCTTCCCTTCGGGCTCATCGATTTTGATACGATTGCGCCCGGGCTGCGTTTATGGGACCTGGGCTACTCCGCTTTCGCTTGGCTTGACCTCGGCAATCCGGATTACACCGGAGCAGAACAGGTTCGACGCCTGTCAGTGTTTGCCGAAGGCTATGGACTGTCCACTTGCTCTCCGGCGCAAATCGCCGCCTACGCGGTCGCGAGACAGACGGCGCTTGCGAGCTCGGGAAGGATGAATGGCAAGACTGACATGGCGGATTGGGCAGCATCAGCGGCACATTGGACGATCATCAATGTAACGGAGAAGCTGCTGCCAACTGGCTATAGACACGGATTTCTAGTCCAAAGCGACGGTGCTTTTCCTCAAAACCCCTTCCGGATCAAAAGTTAGTATATTCGCGACAAGGCCGCAGCTGTCTAGGGCGTTTGTCGAAGATAAAGGTGGCTTATCCGGCCTCTATGAGTGAGAGCAAAGCCCCATTCGATCGTTGCATGCTCAAAATCAGCGTCGTAAATATCCAGGCCGACTTGCGAAACACCTTTAAATGAAAGGTGCTTCAGTTTTCCTGCTTTTTCCAATTCGGCCTGAATGAAGTCCTTTTGCTCCTCTGCGAGTACAGCTAAAGCGGGCGACATTCTATCGAGGTCGGGCTCACCTCGAGCATGCTCCTCAATCACATCACGCAAGACGATCTCGCCTTCGGGCAGCGGCTTTTGCTCTCGGATGCGTTCCTGTACAGCGTCTTCGATATTCC